>JBKJSM010000075.1:0-108360 GCA_046594445.1 Gaiellaceae bacterium
GTCGAACTCGTCGTCGGCACCGTCGGACATCTCGTCCGTGTAGCTCTCGGGCGTCTCCAACAAGCTTGCGTCGAGAACCTGGCCCCGCTGGCGGCGGCACTGCTCGACGATCATCGCGATCTCCTCCTCGGTCACGTACGCGCCCTGCACGCGCTGCATCCGCGAGGTGCCGAGCGGCTTGAACAGCATGTCGCCCTGACCGAGCAGGCTCTCCGCGCCGGAGGTGTCGAGAATCACGCGCGAGTCGGTCTGGCTCGAGACGGCAAAGGCGATCCGCGACGGCACGTTCGCCTTGATCATGCCCGTGATCACGTCGACCGACGGGCGCTGCGTCGCAAGCACGAGGTGGATCCCGACGGCGCGCGACTTCTGGGCAAGGCGGATGACCGCGTCTTCGACCGCCTGCGGGCTCGTCATCATCAGGTCGGCAAGCTCGTCGATCACGACCAGCAGGTAGGGCAGCGGCTCCTCGCCGCGCGCCCGGAACGCCCGGTTGGCCTCGGGCAGGTTGCGGGCGCGCACGATCGAGAGGCGGTTGTAGCGGCGCTCCATCTCGGCGACGACGTTCGTGAGGACGGCGCTCGCCTCCTTCGGGCTCGAGACGACGGGCGTCAGCAGATGCGGAATCGACTCGTAGTAGTTGAGCTCGATCCGTTTCGGATCGATCAGGATCATCCGCACCTCGTCCGGCGTCGAGCGCAGCAGCACCGACGTCAGGATCGTATTGATGCAGCCGGACTTGCCCGAGCCGGTCGTGCCGGCGATCAGGAGGTGCGGCATCCGGGCGAGATCTGCCCAGACCGCGTTGCCGGAGATGTCCTTGCCGAGCCAGACCGCGAGCGGGCTCGCAGTCGACGGCAGGTCGTCGTAGATGTCACCGAGCGTGACGATCTTCGGCGACAGGTTCGGCACCTCGACGCCGACGGCCGACTTGCCGGGGATCGGAGCCAGGATCCGGATCTCCGTGGTCGCGAGCGCGTACGAGAGATCGTCCTTGAGCGCGGCTACCTTCGACACCTTCGTCCCCGGGGCGAGCTGCAGCTCGTAGCGCGTCACCCGCGGGCCGGCGATCTGGCCCACGATCGTCGCTTCGACGCCGAAGTGCGCGAGCGCCGTCACGAGGGTCTCGGCCGTGCGCTGGTCGGCGCCGCTCTGGCTCTTCGCGACCGCCGGCGAGGACTTCAGCACGCTCCGGTCGGGGAGCACGTACGCCCCCTCCGCGCGCGGGACGTCGAAGAGAGCCGCCTGCTCCTCCGTCGCCTTGTCGTCGAGCAAGAGCAGCGGCGGTTCGGAGAATCCTTCGGAGACGACGTCGGGGTAGTCGTGGACGACGTCGACCGGGGGCTCGTGCACGAGCGCCGGCGGCCGCTCGGCGACGGCGCGCTCCGGTCGCGTGACCGCGCGCCGTACCGCGACATGGGACCGGCGCAGGATTGCGCCGTAGGACGACCCCGAGAGCAGCAACCCGCCCGCGAGTAGCGCCGTCAGGCCGATCAGCAGCGAGCCGGTGCCGCCGAGCAGCTTCCCGAGCCCACCGCCGAAGATCTCCCCCACGGAGCCGCCGTGCGAGGAGCCGAGGGTGACCATCAAGCCGACGAGCGAGATCCCGAGCCCGGTGCGGAAGGGCTTGACGTCGAGCAGCGCGCTACGGAAGAGCATCAGCCCGCCGACGACGGCGAGCGCGAGCGGCGCCACGTATGCGGCTGAGCCGAGGACGTCCCGGGAGGCGGCTTCGAGCTTCTCCCCGACGACGCCCCCTTCCCAGCCGAGATAGAGCAGCGACGCGAGGAAGAGGCCGAGCGCGGCGAGGACGAGCCCGAGCAGCTCGGGATGCTCGTGCGCCGCGCGGGAGCGCTTCTTGGTCGTCCGCTTCTTGACGCGCGAGGGCGTGCGCGGCCGAAGCGGCCGCTTCTTCTTTCTCGCAGCCATGAGGCGCGTTTCGACGCGCAGAGCTCGGGTTCCTGCTAGCCGGGGCGCAAGACCGACCAGAGCAGAAGCGCCGCGGCACAGGCGGCGAGCAGCAGGCCTGCGAGCCGCCCGTTCGCCGCAGCCACCAGCCCGAGCGCCAGAGCGAGCGCCCCGAGCGCGGCGATGGCGACTCTCGCCAGGCCCGGCGGCATCAGCGGAGCGTCGCGATCCGCTCGAGCAGGAGCCCGAGGAACGCTTCCGCGTCGATCTCGACTCCCACGTGCGCGTTCGGCGCCCGATCGGTTCGGTGCCAGCGGTCGGCCACCGTGCGGCCGCGCGTCAGCTCGGAGCCGGTCTCGATCTCGACGTTCATGTGCTCGGTGACGACGAGACCGGGATGGAACGCATGCGCCAGCGCGACCGCGTCGTGGATCGGGGCGCCGTCCCAGCCGTAGGTGTGTAGGTGGTAGCGCTTGAAAAACTCGACGAGCTCCGCGACGAAGGTGCCGACGCGGCCGGCGGCGCGAAAGCGCTCCGCCCATGCGGGCGTCAGCAGGGCGCCGTGCGTCACGTCCAGCCCGATCATCGTCACGTCCAGGCCCGAGGAGAACACCCGCTGCGCCGCCTCGGGGTCGGCCCAGATGTTGAACTCCGCCGCGGGAGTCATGTTCCCCTCGGCGATCGCGCCGCCCATCAGGACGATCCGTGCCGGCTCGATGCCCCGGTCGAGCGCGAGAGCCACATTGGTGAGCGGCCCCACCGGCACGAGCACGGTCTCGGGCGTCACGTGCTCGACGATGAAGTCGACGGCGTGCTGCTCGACGGGCTCGGACGCGCGCGGCGGCAGGTCCGGCCCGTCCAGCCCGCTCTCCCCGTGCACGTGCGCGGCGACCTGGAGCTCTCGCTCGAGCGGGCGATCGGCGCCCATCGCGACGGGGATGTCCTGCCGGCCGGCGAGCGCGAGCACCCGGAGCGCGTTGTCCGTTGTCTTGTCGAGCGTCTGGTTGCCGTGCGTCGTCGTGACGCCGACGAGGTCGACCTCAGGGCTCGCGAGCGCGAGCAAGAGCGCGATCGCGTCGTCGTGGCCCGGATCGCAGTCGAGGATGACGGGGATCACCGCGCCGGTCACCGGGCCAGTATCCCGTCGATCTCGGCCGTGGTGGGCAGCGAGGGCTGCGCACCGAAGCGCGAAGCGGCGAGCGCGCCGGCTGCGCAGGCGCGGACAAGGGCCTCTCCGCGCTCGCGCCCTTCGAGCAGGGCGACGAGCAGGCAGGCCGTGAACGCATCGCCGGCGGCGGTGCCGTCGACGGCCTCGACTCGCGGCGGCTCGGCGCGGGCCACTTCCTCCCCGTCCTCCAGCAGCACCGCCCCCTCTGCGCCGAGCGTGAGCGCGATCAACCCATCGCGCCGTTTCAGCAGCTCCAGCTCGTAGCGGTTGACGATGGTGAGGTCGGCGTCGACGTCGATCGGCCGCCCCGGGGCTGCGTTCAGACAGAAGAGCCCAGTTGCCTGCTCCCAGGCGCTGATCACCGCCTCACTCGGGATCTCGAGCTGACAGAGGACGGCGTCTGACTCGGGAAGCTCGACCTGCCGGAGCTCGCTGTTCGCGCCGGGTGCGACCGCGATCTGATTCTCGCCGCTCGCGTCGACGAGGATCAGCGCAACGCCGGTGGGGGCCGCGACGCGCGTGGCCCGGAGCGTGAGGCCATGCTCCTCGGGCAACGCTTCCGCGGCGAACGCGTCCTCTCCGACCGCGCAGACGAGCGTCACGTCGGCGCCGAGCCGGGCGCAGGCGACGGCCTGGTTCGCGCCCTTGCCGCCGGGCACGCGCTGGAAGCTCGCGTCCGTGACCGTCTCGCCCGGCCGCGGCAGCCGCTCGACCCGGGCGACGAGGTCGAGGTTGACGCTGCCGACGACGGTGATGCTAGGCGGCAAGCGCTCTCAGGTCGTCCACGGTCGAGCCGAGCAGGGTGTCGCGGAGGTCGAACAGCCCGGCCCACAGCGAGGAGGCGTCGGGAGGGGCGTCGAGCCTCGCCGCGTCCGAGAGCCCCTGGAGCGCCCGCACGAGCACGGCCAGCTCGAGGTACGCGGACGCCACACGGGTCGGGCAGGCGTGCACGCCCGCGCGCGTGAGCACGGCTCGCCACTCGACGAGCTCGCCGGCGCCCGGGCCCATGTACCAGGAGCGGCCCTCGGCCTGGTCGGCCTCGAGCTCGAGCAGGTAGCGGCCCAGCGGCGCCTCGAGGCCCGCGAGCGCTGTCTCGACGCGATCGGCCGCGTGGCGCAGCGCTGCTTCGCGGCCGCCGGGCGTCCCCGGCTTCGCCTCGCCTCTCCCCCAGCGCTCGAGCAGCCGGCAGAAGGCGAGGGCCGCCGCCTCGCAGGCGCGAAGCTGCGCGATCAGACGGCGAGCGGTCAGCTCGCTTGCGGCGTGCCCGACCAGCACGTCGGGCCAGCCTGTTCCCGCTCCGGCCCCGGCAAAGCCGGCGCCTCCGCTAATGGGCAGCTCCGTCAAGCCTACGCTGCCTAGACTTCAATCACGACTGGGAGGATCATCGGCCGGCGGCGCGTTCTGTCGTAGATGATCTGCCCGACTGAGTCGTGCAGGTGCTCCTGCAGCAGCTTGATCTCCGTGATGTCGTCGGAAGCGAGCTCCTGGAGGACTCGAGTAGCCTCCTCGCGCAGGTCGTCGAGCAAATCCTCGGAGTCGCCGAAGCCGCGTGCGATCAGCTCGGGAGCCGCAGGCGTGCCGCCGTTCGAGCTCGCGAGCGTCGCGACGATGATCAGCACGCCGTCCTCCGAGAGCCGCCGCCGGTCGCGGAGGGCGACGTCCCGCACGTCGCCGACGCCGAGCCCGTCCACGAACGTGACGCCGGCTTCGATCCGGTCGACGATCCGCGGCGTCTTGCCCTGCTCGAGCTCGACCACGGAGCCGTTCTCGCCGATCAGGATCGCGTCCGCGGGCACGCCTGCGTCGCGCGCGAGCTGGCCGTGGGCCGCCAGCATCCGGTACTCGCCGTGTACCGGCATCACGGCCTTCGGCCGCAGGAGCGCGAGCATCGTCCGCATCTCCTCGGCGCAGGCGTGGCCCGACACGTGGACCATCGCGATCTCCTGGTGCAGCACCTCAGCCCCTGACTTCGCGAGCCGGTTGATCGCGTCGTGGACGCGCAGCTCGTTGCCGGGGACCGGCTTCGCAGAGATGATCACAGTGTCGCCACGGTCGACCCGGATCGACTGGTGGTCGTTGTAGGCGATCCGCGTCAGAGCGGACATCGGCTCGCCCTGGCTGCCCGTGCAGAGAATCATCACCTCGCCCGGCGGCAAGTCCATCGCGTTCTGCGGGTTGACGAGCACGTGCTCGGGCACGTCCAGGTAGCCCAGCGTCTTCGCGATGTTGAGGTTCTTGCGCATCGAGCGGCCGACGATCGCGACCTTCCGGTTCACCTGGATCGCGACCTCTACCGCCTGTTGCATGCGATGGATGTTGGACGCGAAGGAGGCGACGAGGATCCGACCTTTGCGGACCGGAATCAGCGTCTTGAACGCCTCGCCGACGAGCCGCTCTGAGCCGGTCATGCCGGGGCGCTCCGCGTTTGTCGAGTCCCCGAGCAGCAGGTCGACGCCCTGATTGCCGAGCTCGGCGAGCCGGCCGACGTCGGTCTTCAGCCCGTCGACGGGCGTGTGATCGAGCTTCCAGTCGCCCGTGTGGACGACGCGGCCGGCCGCGGTCTCGAGCACCACGGCGACGCAGTCCGGGATCGAGTGCGCGACGCGCACGAAGTCGAGCGTGAAGGAGCCGACCTGGATCGGCTTGCCGGTCTCGGCCTCGCGCAGCTTCGTCGAGGCCGTCAGCCCGTGCTCGTCGAGCTTGGACTTGATCAGCCCCAGCGTCAGCTTCGTCGCAATCACCTCGTCGCAGTCGACCTCGCGCAGGAGGTACGGCAGCCCGCCGACGTGGTCTTCGTGGCCGTGCGTGAGCACGACCGCATTGACGCGCCGGTCGCGCAGGTACTCGATGTCCGGCAGCAGTAGGTCGACGCCCAGGTGCTCGTCGCGAGGGAAGGCGAGGCCCGCGTCGACGACGACGATCTCGTCGCCGTGCTCGTACACGGTCATGTTCTTGCCCACCTCGCCGAGGCCGCCGAGCGGGATGATTCGGAGGGTTCCGTGCACCGGCTGAGTGTATGCGCGACCGCCGGCGGGGAGCTTGATCCTTCGATCGGGGCGACGAAGGAGATTGAAAAAATCCCCCATTCGAGTGTTTCGCCACGAAGGGTTTTCGAACACAACGTGTCCCCATGCGGCATCAACGGACCCTCCACCGTTGCGCCGGCGCCTTCGCCGTCGCAATCTGCACCTTCGCGTTCCCCGCGTATGCACGCGCGGACGCGACGGCGTACGGGCCGAAGGTCGAGCCGGCGCTCGCCGAGCTCGTCCAGGCGGCCGAGGCTGCGTACGCCGACGAGCGGCAGCAGCGGTCTGCTGCCTTCCAGCAGGACTCGGCCAAGCTGGCCGTCGACTCGCTCGAGCGCCGGCGTCAGCACGAGGAGGCGTTCCGCAACGCGGAGCTACAGCTCGACAAGGAGTTCGCTGCGCTCCAGCTCGACCAGGAGGCCCGGTTCGCCGCCGCGCGGACCGAGCGCGCTCGCGCCCACCGCGCGGCGGTGGCGCGCCTCGAGGCGCAGTACAAGCCCAAGCTGCGCAAGGCGACGAAGCTTCGGAACGCGAAGCTCGTCAAGCAGCTGCGGACGCGGCGTGCAGCCGCACTCGCAGCGCAGGCGCGGACGTCCGAAGCGAAGCGGGCTCGGCTCAACGCGGCCTTCGCGGCGCTGCAGGCGGAGCGCGCGACCGGCTACGCCGCCGCCAAAGTCCAGCGTGAATCGGCTTTGCGCAGCGAGCTCGAGCAGCTCGACGCGCAGTCTGCGGCCGCCCAGGGGAGCCAGGCCGCCGCGTTCGCCGAGGAGCAGCGCAAGCGCGACGCCGCCTTCGCCGCCACCCCCGTGAAGACGATTGCCTTCGGCGAAGCGATCAGCGCCGCCCGCGACGAGGTCGGCGCTCAGCTGCGGTTCGAGCTCGAGCTGATCGACGCGCAGGCGCTGATCGTCGAGCTCGGCGACCTGCAGCGGCTCGCGGACTCGCCCGGGATCACGCGGCTGAGCCTCGACGCGCCGACCGAGCGCACCGCGGAACCGGCCTCGCAGACCTCACCTTTCAGCTCGCTCGCCTCCCTCTACCCGACGCTCGTGGGCGCACCCGCAGCTTGGGCGGCCGGATACACGGGCGACGGGGTCGGGATCGCGGTCCTCGACAGCGGCGTCACCGCCACCGGTGACTTCGGCGCGCGCCTCGTCCACGCCGCGGTCCCCAGCCTCCAGAGCGCGGTCGTCGACTCACTCGGGCACGGCACATTCGTCGCCTCGGTCGCGGCCGGCCGGTCCGCGGACGGTCGCTACGTGGGCGTCGCTCCCGGTGCGAGCGTCGTCGCCGTCAACGTCTCGCGCGATGACACCGTCTATTCGAGCGATGTCGTCAAGGGCCTCGAGTGGGTGCTGGCGAACCGCAAGGCCAAGAACATCCGCGTCGTCGTGCTGGCGCTCGCCGAGTCGCTGCCGAGCACCTACCGCACGAGCGTGCTCGACTACGCGGTCGAGAAGCTCTGGCTGAAGGGAATGGTCGTCGTCGTCTCCTCCGGGAACAACGGTCCCGACACGATGCAGTTCGCGCCCGGCAACGATCCGCTCGTGATCACGGTCGGCGCGTCCGACCCCGCGGGGACGCCGGAGCGCGCCGACGACAAGCTGGCGACGTTCTCGTCCTTCGGCAAGACCCTCGACGGTCACGTCAAGCCCGACCTGGTCGCACCCGGCAAGAACGTGGTCGCGGCGCTGCCAACAGGCTCGACGCTCGAGCTGATGGCGCCGGACGCCAACCACATCGAGCCCGGCTACGTTCGCATGAACGGAACGTCCGTCGCAGCGCCGCAGGTGGCGGGCGCCGTGGCGATCCTGCTCGAGAAGAGCCCGAGTCTGACCCCCGACCAGGTCAAGTGGCTGCTGACGGCGACCACGACGGCGCTCGACGGCAGCACGGCCGGCGTGCTCGACATCGCAAGCGCTCTCGCCTTCAAGGGCCCGGTTGGCCGCGCGAACGAGGGCGTGACCCCCGCGACCGCGCCGCTCAAGCCGGACAGCGACGACGGGCGCCGAAGCGAATTCAACGCGGGTGCGCTCAAGGATGCCCTCTCGTGGGAGCGCGTGGCTACCAAGCTCGACGCGGCGCAGGGGAAGAATGCGGCCCAGGCCTGGGAGAAGGCCGCAAGCCTCTGGCTCGACCCGCTCGGCGTCCCCTACAAGTCCGCGATCGACTTCGACCGCGCGGCGAATTCCTGGACGAGGGCCGGCGAGGCGGCGAAGGCCGCGACGGCATGGGAGCGCGCTGCGGTCGCCGCCGGACGCGTGCCGGCCTGGCAGCCTGCCTCGGCCTACTGGGGCCTCGCGGCGGGCGCCTGGGAGAGCGTGAGCAAGCTCGACAAGGCAGCCTCCGATTGGGAGCTGGCGGCCCGCGACGCCGAGGCGGTTACGTCCTCGAAGGCGACGGTCGAGAACAAGGCGAACGCGTGGGTCAAGGCGGGCGCCGCACTCGACAACGCTTCCGCCGGCTGGAAGAAGCTCGGGGCCCTGGACAAGGCGGCCGCGGTGGACGCGCGCAACCTCGCCCTCCGGAGCCGCGCGAACGATTGGGCGAACACGACGTGGACGAACACGACGTGGACGAACACCACCTGGACGAACACCACCTGGACGAACACGACGTGGACGAACACGACCTGGACGAACACCACTTGGAACAGCTCCACCTGGGACTAAGGCGGTTGCGGCACCGTGAACGACGCTCAAGCACATTCGCGTGATGCAAACCTCGCGGTCGTCATCGGCCTGGTGTCGGCGCTCGCCGCCGCAGCCCTCGTCGCGAGCGCACCCGGCATCGTGCAGGCGTTCCAGGAACGGACGGACGCCACTCTCGTCTTCGTCGGCCTGACGCTCTTCCTCCAGCTCGCGTCCGTGGAGGTCTACGGGCGCGGGCGCACGAGCGTTGCGGGGATCGGCGCGCTCGCGCTCGGCTTCTCGGCGGGCGTCGGACCTGCGATGGCGACTCAGATCGTCGCGGCCGGCCTCGTGTACCTCCGGGAGCGCCGCAAGACGCGCCCGCACAAGGCGCTGTTCAACGCCGCCATGATCTCGCTCGCGGCAGGCGCGGGCGCGGGCGCCTACGCGCTTGTGAGCCAGCCTGGCTGGACGGGCTTCGAGCGGCTCGCCCCGGCGTTCCTCGGCGGAGCTTGCTTCTGGGCGGTCAACATTGGGCTGATCACACTCGTGATGAGCTTCGCCGAAGACCGGAGCTTCCTGGACGTCTGGCGCGAGCGGTTCCGCTGGTTGACCGCGTACAACCTGGCGTTCGGCCCGCTCGCCCTCGCCTCCGTCGTCGCCTATGAAAAGGTCGGCGTCACCGGCGTGCTCGCCTTCACGCTTCCGCCCGCGCTGCTGCTCCTCTCCGTCCGCCAGTACCTGGAGCGGACGAAGGTCGCGGTCGAAGAGGTCCGCGAGGCGAACGCCGAACTGGCGCAGCGCAACGAAGACCTGCAGGCTCTGCTCGAGCTTGCGGGCGGCCTCGCGGCGCGAACGCACGACATTCGCGAGCTTGTCTCATACGCCGAGGAGGCCGTCGGCCGGGTTACCGGCGGGGAGGCGCGGATCGCGACCGACGCCGACGGGGCGGGCATCGAGCTGCTCGCAGGTGGCGTCAAGGTGGGCGCGCTCGCGTTCGGGATGGACGAGAACTTCGACGAGTCGCGCTGGAACCGCGTGCGCGACGCCGTGCTCCCGCAGCTCTCGACGGCCGTCGAGAGCGCGAGCCTCGTCGACAAGGTCCGGCGGCAGCACCTGGCGACGATCGCGGCGCTCTCGCGCAGCATGGAGGCGAAGGACGACTACACCGGCGGCCACGTCGAGCGCGTCTCGGAGCTCGCGGTCGCGCTCGCGGAGCAGCTCGGCTACAGCGGGCCGGAGCTGGACGCGGTCGAGATCGGCGCGCTGCTGCACGACATCGGCAAGATCGGGATCCCGGAGTCGATCCTGCGCAAGCCCGGCCCCCTCGACGAGCCGGAGTGGGAAGTCATGCGCAAGCACCCGCTCGTCTCCGAATACATCCTCTCGAGCGTCGACCTGCCCGAGACCGTGCTCCAGATCGCCCGCTCGAGCCACGAGCGGATCGACGGCCTCGGGTATCCCGACGGCCTCGCGGGCGACGAGATTCCGCTGCCCGCGCGGATCGTCCTCGTCGCGGACGCGCTCGACGCGCTCACGAGCACGCGTCCCTACCGCAACGGCCGCGGCTTCCATGCGGCCTTCGAGGAGATTCGCGCCCATTCGGGCACGCAGTTCTGTCCCACGGTCGTGCAAGCGCTCGCGGATCTCTACCGCGTCCGTCCGCTGCTCGTCAGCGGCGGCCTCCACCCCGTCGCGATGAGCGTCGCGTAGCGAAGAGCTACTCCCGGGCCGGCGCGAGGCGCGCGTCCGGAGGTACCCGCGGCTCGAGTGCGTGCAGCGCGAGCGCGGCGACGGCGAGGATGACGCAGGCGCCGATCCAGACGCCCACGGGAGACACCGCCAGGACGACCGCGCCGAGCGCGGGCCCGATCGAGAAGCCGAGCGCGTAGGAGTTCGTCAGCAGGGACAGATAGCGCCCGCGCAGGCGCTCCGGAGCGAGATCGGCGACGAGCGCGCTCTGCGTCGCCCCGTGCAGCGTCTCGGCGATCGTGAAGCCGAGCGTCATTGCGAGGAGGAGCGCGAGCGCCCGGCCACCGTCGAGCCAGAGGGCGGTCGCGACGACGAGCAGGAACGAGATCGACGCGAGCCAGGCCGATGCGGCGATCGCGCGCACACGGGAGCGGCCCGCCAGGGCGCGCGTGATCGGCAGCTGCGCGAGCGCCACCACGATCATGTTCACGAAGAAGAGGGCGCCGATCCCCTTCTCGCTCACGCCCACCTCGTTCTTGGCGAACACCGGCAGCGTCGCGTCGAACTGGGCGTACGCTGCCGCGACGATGACGACGTTGATCGCGATCACCGCGACGAAGACCCGGTTCCGGAACACCTCCCGATAGGTCGCCGGCGGCCCTTCCTCCGCGGAGAGGCCGCGCGCGGGAGTCGGTACGGCGGTGAGGATGACCGCGTAGACGAGGAACGTGGCCGCGTCGAGCAGAAAGAGGATGGTGAAGGTGCCCGCGTCGCTGGCGGTTGCGATCAGCCCGCCCGCGACGGCGCCGACGGCCATGCCGAAGTTCTGCGTGATCCGCTGCACCGCGAACGCCGCGTCGCGCTTGCCGGCCGCAACGACGCCGATCAGCAGCGTGGACTGGCTCGGCCAAAAGGCTGCTGTGCCTGCACCTGCCACCGTGGCGAGTACAAAGGCATGCCACGGTTCCCTGATCAGCGGAAAGAGGCCCCAGCCCACCGCCTGGAGAACGAGCGCAAGGGCGAGAATCGCCCTCGCGCCGAAACGGTCGATCGCCGCGCCGACCACCGGAGTCGCGAAGACGGTCACGACCGCCGTCAGGCCTACCGCGAGACCGGCAAGCCCGAGCGAGAGCCCGCGCACATTCGTCAGGTAGATCAGCAGGAACGGATAAACGAGCCCCGTACCGAACGAGTTCAGCAGGCCGCCGGACTGCAGCCGCCACGCGTCCCCGGACAACCCCGGCGCGAGACTGCGCAGGTATCTGCGCACTAAGCCGCCGTGGGCTGGAGCAGGCCGAGGCGCGCTAGACAGTCACGCACCTGCTCTCGCTCGGCTTGGGTCGCCTCGACGAGGGGCAGCCGGTGGCCGCCGACCTCGTGGCCGAGCAAGTTGAGCGCCGCCTTGATCGCGATCGGATTGCCGACGACGCGCAGGAGCTCGATCGACGGCGCGAGCTCTCGCTCCAGCGTGCGGGCGGCCTCGTGCTCCCCCGCCTTCCAGAGGCGGATCAACTCCTTGACCTGCGGCCCGACGACGTGGGTGTGCACGCAGACACCGCCGACGCCCCCGAGCTCGAGGAACGGCAGGACGAGGTCGTCGTCTCCCGCGTAGAGGTCGAGGCCGAGCTCGACGATCCGCCGGGCCTGATCGAGGTCGTCGTTCGCCTGCTTGACGGCGCGCACGTTCTCGATCTTCGCGAGCTCGGCCATCGTCTCCGGCTCGATGTTGAGCACGACACGGGCCGGGATGTTGTAGACGACGATCGGTCTGTCCGTGACGGCGGCGACCGCCTTGAAGTGCTCGACAATGCCCCGCGGCGGCGGCTTGTTGTAGTACGGCGTCACGATCAGGAACGCGTCGACGCCGAGCTGGTGCGCCCGCTCGGTCAGGTGCACCGAGTGCTGCGTCGAATTGGTGCCGGTGCCGGCGACGACGGTGGCGCGGTCGCCGACCTCGTCGAGCGCGGCAGAGTAGAGCGCGAACCGCTCGTCGTCGGAGAGCGTCGGGGTCTCGCCTGTCGTGCCGGTAACGACCAGGCCGTCCGAGCCGTTCTCGACGAGGTGGCGCGCGAGTGCGCGAAAGGCGTCGAGGTCGACGGAGCCGTCGTCCTTGAACGGCGTCACCATCGCGGTCAGGAGCTCACCGAGCACGCCCTGGATACTACTGGCCTTGCAGGCGCTTTCCTGCCGCTACAGGAGTACGTCGAGGCCGACCGTGAGGCCGGGCGGCAGCGACCGAACGCGGTCGAGCGCGAGCAGGACGCCGGGGACGAACGCCTCGCGAGAGGTCGTGTCGTGGCGGATCGTCAACGTCTGGCCCGGGCCGCCGAAGATCACCTCCTGGTGCGCGAGGAGCCCCGGCAGGCGCACCGAGTGGATCGGCGTCCCGTCCGGCAGCAGCTCCGCGGTCGCCTTGGCCGTGCCCGAGGGCGTATCGAGCTTCGTCTCGTGGTGCAGCTCGACGATCGCGGCGTCCGGCAGCAGCTTCCCGGCCTCAGCCGCGAAGCGCATCATCAAGACGGCGCCGACGGCGAAGTTCGGCGCGTAGAAGACGGCCAGGTCGTGGTCGCGTGCCAGCGCGTCGACGGCCTCCTCGTCGAACCCGCTCGTGCCGATCACGCACGGGACCCCGGCCGCGAGACAGCTGCGCACGTTCTCCACGACCGCGTCGGGTCGCGTGAAATCCACCGCTGCGTCCGCGCCCTCGGGCGAGTCCACGAGCTCGTGCCCCGCCGCGATGAGCGCCGGCTCGAGTACCGACCCGACCTTGCCGCCGCGGCCGAGCAAAAAGACCTTCATGCGGCTGCGCGGCCGACGAGCGCCGGATTGACGCGCTGGATCGCGGCCCGGAAGCGCGCCTCGCTCGGCCCGATCCCGGCCGCCGAGAGCCGGTCGAGGCGCAACAGGTCTCCGGCGAGCGCCGCCACGTCGTCGCTCGTGACCGCGTCGATCCGGGCGATGATCTCCTCCAGCGAGAGCAGCTTCGTGTCGGTGATCACCGACTTACCGAGGCGGCTCATCCGGTTCGACGTCGATTCCATAGAGAGCAGCATCCGGCCCTTCAGGTTCTCCTTCGCCCGCTCGAGCTCACCGGGCCGGACGTTGCCGGCCGAAACGTCTCCGAGCTCACGCGCGACGATCTCGAAGCACTCGACGAGGTTCTCCTCGCGCGTGCCGACATAGAGCCCGATCTGCCCGGCGTCGGAGTACTGGGAGGCGAAGCTGTAGACGGAGTACGCCATCCCCCGCTTCTCGCGGATCTCCTGGAAGAGCCTGGACGACGCAGAGCCGCCCAGGATCGCGTCGAGGAGCGAGGCGGCGAAGCGCCGCTCGTCGCGGCGCGAGATCCCGGGCGCCCCCAGGCAGACGTGGTACTGCTCGGTGGCCTTGCGCTGGAAGCGGTAGCCTGGCGCGGGCGCGCGCCCGAACGGCTTCCGCGTCCGCCGGGTGGGCGTCTGCGTCGCGGGCAGGCGCGCGGCCAGGAGCTCGAGCAGCCGTGCGTGCTCGATGTTGCCGGCCGCGGCGACGACGATGTTGTCGTGCGCGTACGCGGCGCGGTGGTAGGTGTCCAGCGACCGCCGCGAGACGCTCGCGATCACCTCTGCGCGGCCGATCACGGGACGGCCGAGCGGGTGCCCGCCGAAGACGGCCTCCGCGACGACGTCGTGGACGAGGTCCTGCGGGTTGTCGTCGACCATCGCGATCTCCTCAAGCACGACCTCGCGCTCCGCGTCGATGTCCACGAAGGCCGGGTCGTAGACCATGCCGACGACGACGTCGAGCGCGTCCTCCACCCGATCGTCCGGGACGCGGGCGTAGACGAGCGTCGTCTCCCGCGAGGTGGCCGCGTTCAGCTCCCCGCCGAGCCCGTCGAAGATCTCCGCGATCTCCTGCGCCGAGTGCGTCTTCGTCCCCTTGAACAGAAGATGCTCGATGAAGTGGGAGACGCCGGCCCGCGCATCCGTCTCGTCGCGCGATCCGGTTCCGATCCAGAACCCGAGCGAAACCGAGCGCACGCTCGGCACGAGCTCGGAGATGACGCGCTCGCCGGTCGGGAGCGTGGAGAGGTCGTAGGTCTGCATGCGGCCTCGATCCTACTGACGTGAAGAGGAGAGGCGGCTTACGCCGGCAGATTCGTCGCGCAAGATCGGAATCCGCCCAGCGGATCCCGATCGCGCAAGATCCCTAAAGGGAGGGGCGGCTTACGCCGCCCCTCCACGGGTACCTCGCTTGCGGCTTTCCTAGTCGCGGCGCGGGCCGCGGCTGCGGCCGCGATCGCCGTCGCGGCGCGGGCGCTCTTCCTCCGGAGGCCGCGGCGGGGCCGACTTGGCCCGCTCGATCAGCTCCTCCGGGGAGACCATCTTGCCGTCCTCGTGCTTGTTCACGAGCTTGAGCCCGATCCGGCCACGGGCCTTGTCGACCTCCTGCACGACCACGTCGACGACGTCGCCGCGCGCCATCACGTCCTCGATGTGCGCCACCCGGCCCGGACCCACGTTCGAGACGTGAAGCAGGCCATCGGTGCCCTTCTTCAACTCGACGAAAGCGCCGAACTGCGTCGTCTTCACGACCTTGCCGGTGTAGGTGTCCCCCACCTCGGCCTCCTTGGTCAGCGCCGCGATCGCCGAGATCGCCGCATCGCCCTTGGTGCCCTCGGTCGCGTAGACGAGGATCGTGCCGTCCTCCTCGATGTCGATCTGCACGTCGTACTCGGACTCGAGCGAACGGATCGTCTCGCCGCCCTTGCCGATCACCATCCCGATGAAGTCCGGGTTGATCTGGATCGACTGGATCCGCGGCGCGTGCTCGGCCAGGGCCTCGCGCGGCTCGCCGATCGTCTCGAGCATCACGTCGAGGATCGAGTTCCTCGCCCGCTTCGCCTGCTCGAGCGCGCCCCGCATGATCTCCTGCGTGACGCCGGTGATCTTGATGTCCATCTGCAGCGCGGTGATCCCGTCCCGGGTGCCGGCGACCTTGAAGTCCATGTCGCCCAGGTGGTCCTCCGCACCCTGGATGTCGGTCAGGATGACGTAGTCATCGCCCTCCTTGACGAGGCCCATCGCGATCCCGGAGACCGGCGACTTGATCGGCACGCCGGCGTCCATCAGGGCGAGCGTCGAGCCGCAGACCGACCCCATCGACGAGGAGCCGTTCGACTCCAGCGTCTCCGAGACGATCCGGATCGTGTACGGGAAGTCCTCCACCGAGGGGAGGATCGCCTCCAGCGATCGCTGCGCCAGAGCGCCGTGACCGATGTCACGCCGCTTCGGGCCTCGCATGAAGCCCGTCTCCCCGACCGAGTACGGCGGGAAGTTGTAGTGGTGCATGAAGCGGCGGTCGGTCTCCAGCGAAAGGTCGTCGATCCGCTGGCCTTCCTTCGCCGTGCCGAGCGTCAGCAGGCTCAGCACCTGCGTCTGCCCACGCTGGAAGAGACCCGTGCCGTGCGCGCGCGGACTGACCGTCACCTCGCACTCGATCGGCCTGATCTCCTCGGCGCCGCGGCCGTCGGGACGCCGCTTGTCGATCGCGATCTTCTTGCGGACGAGGTCCTTGTAGATCGCCTCGGCGGCCTTTTTGACATAGCCCTTCGTGAGCGAGTCCTTGACCGTCGGGCCTTCGCCGTCGACCGTCGCCGGCCCGACCGGGAACGGCAGCTCGGTCGTGTCGACGATCTTGTCGAAGAGCAGGTGCCGCTTGGCGGACTTGAGCTCCTTCGAGTCGTCCTCCGCGTCGGTGAGCGCCCGCAAGTCCGACTCGAACTGCTCGCGCACCGGGGCCTCGACCGCGGCGAGCCGATGCTTCTCGAGCAGCATCGCGAGGCTCGCCCTGACCTGTACTTGGCGCTGGATGTCCTCGTCGTTCGAGTCCATCGAGAGCTCGGGGGCGAGCTCTGAGAGGAGCTCGGACTCGATCGAGGCGGCCTCGCGGAGGCCGTCCCGCTGGATCCGCTCCCAGATCGAGTGCCCGTGCGAGCCTTCGATCTCTGCCGTTAGCTCCAGGTCGAGCCACTTGGCCTTGCCCGACTGGCGGCGCAGATCCTCCTGCGCCTCACAGAGCTTCTTGATCTCCTCGTGGGCGAGCGCGAGCGCCTCGAGGAGCACGTCTTCGGGCACCTCGTCGGCGCCGGCTTCGACCATCGTCAGGCCGTCCTTGGTGCCGACGACAATCAGGTCGAGGGAGGTCTCCTCGAAGTTCTGCTCGTGGGTCGGGTTGAGGACGAACTCGCCGTCGATCCGACCGACGCGCACCGCGCCGACGGGGCCGAAGAACGGCAGCGGCGAGAGCATCAGCGCCGCCGAGGCGCCGTTGATGCAGAGGATGTCGTGCGGCGTCACGAGGTCAGCCGACAGGACGGTGCAGATCACCTGCACCTCGTTGCGGAATCCCTTCGGCCAGAGCGGCCGGATCGGGCGGTCGATCATCCGGGCGGTCAGGGTTGCGCGCTCGGTGGCGCGCCCCTCACGCTTGAAGAACCCGCCGGGGATCTTGCCGGCCGCGTAGGCCCGCTCCTCGACGTCGATCGTGAGCGGGAAGAAATCCGCGCCTTCGCGCGCCTCCGCCCGTCCTACCGCCGTCGCCAGCACCATCGTGTCGCCGGAGCGCATGACAACCGCGCCGTCCGCCTGCTTGGCGAGCTTTCCGGTCTCGAACGTGATCTCTTTGCCGCCGATCTCGACGGATACCGAGGCTGTCTGCCCCATGACGGTACTCATATCCTTGCCTCCACTTTGCTTGGTGGAGAGTGGAAGTTTGGATCAACCCACTCTGCTGATTCAACACAGGGGCTCATCCAAGCTTCCACCCTCCCAGGGAGAGCTAGCGCCTGAGGCCTAGCTCCTTGATGAGAGCGCGATAGCCCTCGAGGTCGTGCTTTTGCATGTACGTCAGGAACCGCCGCCGCCGGCCGACGAGCTTCAGCAGCCCGCGCCGCGAGTAATGGTCCTTCGGGTGCGTCCGCAGGTGTTCGGTGAGGTCGTTGACGCGCCTCGTCAGCATCGCGATCTGCACCTCCGGGGAACCGGTATCGGTCCCGTTCCGGCCGTGCTGGTCGATCAGCTCCTGCTTGACTTCCTTGGTGAGGGCCATGCGGCCTCCTTCTGTCTAGGTCTCCGGAGTCCCCGCGCGGCGTGAAGGAAGACACGTCCGGCCGAGATCTCGGTCGCGCACTAGTGTAGCGACGGATGATTTCGGGCGTTGCAGCGGGCCATCCCGCGACGGTGGCGGCCGGAATCGAGGTGCTCGAGGACGGTGGAACGGCGGCTGACGCGGCCGTGGCCGCCTGCCTCGCGTCGTGCGTCGCCGAGACCGTGATGACCGGCCTCCTCGGCGGCGGCCACGCGCTGCACTGGGACGGACGGGAAGCGTGGAGCCTCGACTGCTTCGTCGACGTCCCCTCGGGGGCCGGCGCGCCCCCGGTCGAGCTGCGCGTCCCCTTCGGCGAGGAGCTCGTCCACTATGCGGTCGGGCCCGGCACGTGCGCCGTTCCAGGGCTCCCGGCCGGGCTCGACTCGCTCTGGCGGCGCTACGGGCGATTGCCCTGGGCACGGCTCGTCGAGCCTGCGATTCGCCTCGCGCGAGCTGGCGTGTCGATACCTCCCGCCCACGCCGCCTGTCTCGCGATGCTCGCGCCCGTCTTCACGATGAGCCCCGACGGCAAGCGGATCTACGCACCGGAGGGGCGGCCGCTGGAGCAGGGCGAGCTGCTCGCGCAACCCGGCCTCGTAGTCGCCCTGGAGCTGATCGCCGCCGAGCGAGGCAGGAGCGCCTACCGGGGCTCGATCGCGGAGGCGTTGCTCGGGATCGAGGGGATCGGCGTCGATCGCGCCGACCTCGAGCGCTACGCCCCGGCATGGGTGGCGCCCACGGAGATCGCCTACGCGGGAACGCGCTTTCTCTCCCGCTCCGGTCTCTCGGGCGTGCCGGAGGCGCTCGGCCGGCTGCCGACGCTGCGCGGGCTCGACGAGGACGCCCGCGTTCGCGCGCTCCTCGACGCACTCGAGGGGCCGGCGCTCGACGGGCACACGACGAACCTCGTCACCGCCGACCGGGACGGGGGGATCTGCGTGCTGACGACGAGCCTCGGGCTCGGCACCGGCGACTTCCTGCCGGGACTCGACCTCCATCTGAACAGCATGCTCGGGGAGCTCGACCTCGTGCCGACGCCGCTTCAGCCGGGCGAGCGGATGGCGAGCATGATGGCTCCCAGCCTCGCGCTCGACGGCGCCGGCCCGGTGCTCGCGATCGGCGCGGCGGGCGGTACGCGCCTCCGGACGGCGCTCGTCGGCGTCGCCGCCGGAATCCTCGACGAGGGCCTCGAGCTGGTCGAGGCCGTGCAACGGCCGCGTTTTCACCGGGTGGGAGACCTGGTGCACGCGGAGCCCGGCGTCAGCGAGCCGGCGCTCGCCGAGCTCGAGCGCTCAGGCCTGCACGTCCGCCGCTGGCCGGCGCAACACCATTACTTCGGCGGCGTCAGCCTGCTGTCGCGAGCAGGCGCGGCCGGCGATCCGCGACGAAGCGGTCATGCCGCCGTTCTTCGTTGAGCGTGCCGATCGTCAGCGGCGACCAGCCGACATACCCGCAGTGCGGGCAGCCGGGGTTCCTCGCCAGCGTCCCGCCGCGAGTGGGCTTCGCGTAGACGTCGCCACAGTCGAGGCAGAGCACCGACTCGAGCACGTTCGACTTGATCGGGTTGAGCGCCTCCATACCGTCTGAGACACCCGCACTTCAGAAATCTTGCGGCTTCGCTTTTCTCAGGTGAGCAGCAGTTTCTCGACGCGCCTGCTCGCGATCCACGTGCCGGCGAGCCCGAGGGCGCCTAGATAGGCCACGTTTACGAGCTGCGCCGCCCCGACCGTCCCCGTCGTCAGCGCGCGCAGCAGCTCGACCCCGTGGTAGAGCGGCGTCAGCTGGATCACGGTTTCGAGCCAGCCCGGATACGTCGAGAGCGGGAAGAAGGTCGCTGAGAAGAGGAACATCGGCAGGATCGCGAGATTGAGGATGTCGAAGTCCTGCCACGTCCGCATGTAGGTGACCGCCGCAATCCCGGCGCCTGCGAACGCGAAGGCCAGAAAGACCGTCGCGGGCAGCGCCAGCAGCGCCCACCAGGATTCCACCAGGCCGAGCGCAAGGACGACGGTGAAGAAGCCGACGGCATAGATCAGCCCGCGAAAGACAGCCCAGGCGGTTTCACCCGCGGCGACGTCCTCGGGGCTCAGCGGCGTGGAGAGAATCGAGTCGTAGAGCTTTTGGTAGCGCATCTTCCAGAACACGTTTGTGGCGTCGTAGAAGGCGCCGTTCATCGCCGAGGCCGCGAGCAGACCTGGCGCGATGAACACCGCGTAGTCGAGCGCGACGCCGTCGACGACGACGTCCCCGACGTAACCGCCGAGCCCGTAACCGAGCGCGAGCAGGAAGAAGAGCGGCTCGAAGAAGCCCGACAGGATGATCGTCCACATCTGCTTGTAGCTGAGGAGATTCCGCTCGAAGAGCAAGAGCCCGCGCCCGCCCGGCAGCTCCTGCACACGCGCTGCGAGCGAACTCACTTGAAGAGCTTCCGCCGGTAGGAGCGCCGCGCGAGCAGGAAGCCGCCGACCGTCCAGGCGAGCAGATAGGCGACTTGACCGAGAGCCGGCAGCAACTCGACGTCCCCCAGCGTCAGGCCGCGACAGAGCTCGACGCCGTGCCAGATCGGCGTCACGTAGGCGACGAGCTCGAAGGCGAGCGGCATCTGTGAGACGGGAAAGAACGTGCCCGAGAAGAGGAACATCGGCACGATCACGAAGCGAAAGATCGGCGGGAAGCTCGAATCCGACTCCGTCGTGGACGCGTAGGCGGCCATGGGCATCGAGAAAGCCGTCCCGAGCAGCACCGCAGCGGGTATCGCCAGGAGGCCGAGCCAGGAGTTGACGGCGCCGAACGCCGCGACGGCTGCCAGATAGGCCACGCTCGCGACGAGGACGCGGGTGATCACGAACAGCTGGTGTCCGATCAGGACGTCGCGCTCGTTCAACGGCGTGGCGGTCATCGCGTAGTAGGTGCGCGTCCACTTGATCGCGCCCATCACGGGCCAGCTCGACTCCGTGGCAGCCGTCTGCATCGCCGCCGCCGCCAGCAGGCCGGGCGCGATGAAATCGAGGTACGGGACGCCGGCGGGGGCGTTCTGCGAGCGGTCGACGATCGTCCCGAGCCCGACTCCGAGCGCCGCCAGGTAGAGCAGCGGGTTGACGAGGCTCGTGCCGAGGGTGCCGCGCCAGACGCGCTTGTATTGGGCGAGCCAGTGCTCGTAAGCGCGGAGCGGCTGGACGAAGCCTTCCACTGTCAGTCGACGAGCGTACGGCCGGTCAGGTGCAGGAAGACGTCCTCGAGCGTGCTGCGGCGGATCAGCGTCGAGTGCGGCGGCAGGCCGCGGCCGGCGATCGCAGCAGCTGTCGCGTCGCCGTCGCTCGTGTAGGCGAGGATGCGATCCGGGAGCTCGTCGACCCGGTCTGCGACGCCCTCGAGCGCGCCGCTCTCGGGCCGAGCGTTCTCGAAGCGGACCTCGACCACCTCCCGCGTCGAGTACTCCTCGATCAGCTGCCTCGGCGAGCCCGAGGCGACGATCCGGCCGTGATCCATCACGACGAGCCGGTCGCAGAGCTGCTCCGCCTCGTCCATGTAGTGGGTCGTCAGCACGAGCGTGACCCCTCGCTGCTTCAGCCGGAAGAGGCGATCCCAGACAACGTGGCGCGCCTGGGGGTCGAGGCCGGTCGTCGGCTCGTCGAGCAGGAGCAGCTCGGGGTCGTTGACGAGCGACCTTGCGATCGTGAGGCGCCGCTTCATCCCGCCCGAAAGCGGCTCGACCTTGTCGCCGGCGCGCTCGGTCAGCTGCACAAAGTCGAGCAGCTCGTCGATCTTCGGCTTTAGCTCGCGCCGCGACAGCCCGAAGTAGCGGCCGTAGATGAGCACGTTCTCGCGCACGGTCAGCTCGGTGTCGAGCGTGTCCTGCTGCGGCACGACGCCGATCCGCGCGCGGATCGCGGGGCCGTCCGAGCCCGGATCGAGGCCGAGAATCCGTAGCGTCCCGCCGCTCACGGGCGAGACGCAGCCGATCATCCGCATCGTCGAGCTTTTGCCGGCGCCGTTGGGGCCGAGGAAGCCGAAGGCCTCCCCGCGCGCGACGTCGAGGTCGATTCCGTCCACGGCGACGAGCTCTCCGAAGCGCTTGACGAGCCCTCGCGCGTGGATCATGGAGCCGTTCGCGTTCACGCGAGCCAACCTAACCTATGCTGGGCGGACGGCCTCTCGCGTCGCCTCGACGTCCCGGGCGATCTGCTCGATCAGCTCCTGCTCGCTCCCGAACACCTGCTCGTCGCGGAGGCGCTGCCAGAGCTCGACGACGAGGCGCCGTCCGTAGAGGTCGCCCGTGAAGTCGAGCAAGTGCGGCTCGATCCGCCGCTCGGCGCCGCCGTAGTGCGGGTTCAACCCGATCGAGATCGCCGCCCGGTGGCTGCCGCCGTCGGCGTCGGCTGCCCCTGCGTAGATCCCGTACCGCGGGATCAGCAAGCCTGGCTCCACGGCGAGGTTCGCCGTCGGATACCCGAGCGTGCCGCCGCGCTGGTCTCCGCTGACGACAATGCCGTCGAGCTCCGGCGGCCGTCCGAGCAGCTGCGCGGCGTCCGCAACCTCGCCCGCATGCAGCCGGCGGCGGATCTCGGTCGAGGAGACGCCGGGGAGCAACGGCACCGCCAGCACCTCGTGGCCGAGCCGCCCGAGCAGGTCGAGATCGCCGCGACGGTCGCGGCCGAAGCAGAAGCCTTCGCCCGCGACGACCACGCTCGCGCCGGCGAGATGTGTCGCGGCGAACTCCTCCGGCTGCTGACGGGCGACCTCGAGCGTGAAGTCGAGCACCGTCGTCTCGCCGACGCCAAGCTCGGCCAGCAGCTCTCGCCGCCGCTCCAGCGTCGAGATCTGCTCGACGAGATTGCCGCTGACGACACTGCGCGGGTGCGGGTGGAAGGTGAGCGCCCGCACAGGGAGCCCGGTCGCGAGCGCTTCCTCGATCACTCTCCGGTGCCCGCGGTGCACCCCGTCGAACGTCCCGATCGCAACCGCAACGCTCACGGCAGCAGCGCCAGCGCCTGCTCGGGCGGGATCACGTGACCCTCGTCGGCGTCCTCGACGCTGAACGGCCCCACTTCGAGCCGGCGGAGCGTCGCGCAGTGGCCGCCGAGCGCCTCCGCAATCGCGCGGACGTAGGTGCCCGAGGTGACCCGGAGGTCGAGCCGGACGACGCCGTCCCTATACGCGATGACATCGAGCGCGTCCACGCGCGAGCGCCGCAGCGGCATCTCGACCTCGACGCCGCGCCGGTGCAGCTTGTAGGCGCGCTCACCGCCGATCTTGACCGCGGACGCGGCCGGGATCGGCAGCTCGATCTCGCCGCGGAGGGCCGCGAGCCGCTGCTCGAGCTCGTCCGCCTCCGGCGCGGCAAGCCGCTCCACGATCTCGCCTTCCGGGTCGCCTGTGCTCGTACGGGCCGTCAGGTCGACGTCCGTCAGATAGCGCTTGTCCAGTCCGACGAACGATCCCGCCAATTTTGTCGAACGGCCGGAGAGCAAGACCAACAATCCCGTTGCAAAAGGGTCAAGAGTTCCCGCATGCCCCATCTTCGTGCCGGTGCGCGACCGGACGCGCGCGACGATCGCGAACGAGGACGGCCCGGCGGGCTTGTCGACGAGGATGATCCCGCTCGGCTCGAGCCCCTTCGGGGGCATCAGGAGGCGGACGCCGCGGCGAACTGCCGGCGCAGGAACTCGGTGATCTCCGCGATCGTCGCGTCGCTCGAGAATCCGGCCGCCTGGCGATGTCCGCCCCCGCCGGAGGCCCGGGCGATCGCCGACACGTCAAGCTCGTCGTGCGAGGCCCGCAACGAGACGCGCCGGGCCGGGCTCCCTCCGCGAGGCGGCTCGCGGATCAGCGCCGCCATGTCGGCGCCCTCGACCGCGCGGAGGAAGTCGATGATCCCTTCCGAGTACGGCTCGACCGCGCCCACCTCGGCGAAGTCGTCGCGGAGGAGATACGAGACGACGAGGCCGCCGCCCTCGTAGACCTGGGCCCGCTCGAGCGCCCGGGCGAGCAGTTTCAGCTTCGCGAACTGGACGCTCTCGTAGACCCCCTGGAAGACTTTCTGCACGTCCGCCCCCGCGTCGACGAGCTCGGCCGCGAGCCGCAGCGCCTTCGGGGTCGTGTTGGAGTACTGGAACCGGCCGGTGTCGGTGACGAGCGCGACGTAGAGGGGCTCCGCCAGCTCGGGGGTCAGCTCGAGCCCGAGCTCACGGAAAACGTCGCGCAGCACCTCTCCCGTCGACGACGCCTCTGCGTCGACGAGGTTGACGTCGCCGAAGCGCGAGTTGTCGTGATGGTGGTCGACGTTGATCGTGAACCGGGTCTGATGGAGGACGGCCGGGTCAGGACCCATCCTGGCCTCGTTCGCGCAGTCGACGGCGAGGAGCGCGCGCTCGGCCGCATCCGCCGGCAGCTCCCGGAGCAGATCCCCGAACGACAGGAAGCCGTATTCGCCGGGGAGCGGCACCGGGCCTGCGAGGAACATGACGCTGTCCTTCCCGAGCGCACGCAGCCCGAGGTGGGACGCGAGCAGCGAGCCGAGCGCGTCGCCGTCCGGATTCTCGTGCGTCGTGACGAGGAAGCGGTCGTGCCCCCGGATCGCGTCGACGGCCGCCCTGAGGTCAGCTTGCGTCGTCGTCTGTTTCTGGGGCGAGCTCATCGATGAGTTGGGACATCCGCACGCCGTGCTCGACCGCATGATCGTATGCGAACGTGAGCAGCGGGGTTCGCTTCATCCGGAGCTCGCGGGAGATCCGGGCCTGCAGCACTCCGTGCGCGCGGTCGAGGCACGCCATGCTGGCGCTTCGCTTCTTCTCACCGCCGAAGACGCTGACGTAGACGGTCGCCTGGCGCAAATCCTGCGACGCCCGGACACCCGTGACGGTGACGAAGCCGATCCGCGGGTCCTTCAGCTCGAGCAAGGCCTCGGAGAGGACCTGGCGAAGCGACTCGTTCACTCTCCGCATCCGCTCGGCCATCGTTCTACCGTAGCGAGCCTCGCCTCTCAGTCGTCGAGCGTGACGAGCTGGCGCTCGACCGGACCGAGCTCCCACTCGCGCGAGGCGAGGTAGCGCTCGGCGTCCGCGAGCAGCCGGTCCGCCTCGCCGGGCTCTCGGGTGACGACGGCCGCCGTGATCCGGGCCCGCTGCCAGAGCTCGTGGTGGTCGACCTCGGCGACCGAGGCTCCGAAGCGGTTCTTCAACTGCTCCTTCGCGGAGCGGACGTGCATGCGCTTCTCCTTGAGCGAGTGCGCCTCGGGGAAGTGCAGCTCGGCGGAGAGGATCCCGACCCAGCCGGCGGGCATGCCCTAGGAAGCGGTAGCGGCCGGCGTCGTCCCGGCGGGCTCGTCGAGCGACGTCCGCTCGACCTGGCGCGTCTCGTAGGCCTCGAGCACGTCGTCTTCCTTCACGTCGTTGAAGCCGTCGAGCAGGATCCCGCACTCGAAGCCCTCGGCGACCTCGCGCGCGTCCTCCTTGAACCGCCTCAGCTGGGAGATCGTGGTGTCGTAGATCACCGTGCCGTCGCGGACGACGCGCACCTGAGAGTTCCGCTTGACGATTCCCTGCGTGATCATGCAGCCGGCGATCGTGCCCAGGCGCGAGACCTTGAACAGCGCGCGCACCTCGGCCTCGCCCGTGATCTCCTCGGTCTGGACGGCGGAGAGCATGCCGACGAGCGCCTGCTCGATGTCCTCGGTGAGCTGGTAGATGACGCGGTAGGTGCGGATGTCGACGCCCTCGCGCTCGGCGAGCTGCCGCGCCTCGGTGTTCGGGCGGACGTTGAAGCCGACGACGAGCGCGTTCGAGGTCGCTGCGAGCATGATGTCGCCCTCGGTGATCGCGCCGACGCCCTGGTGGATCACGTTGACGCGCACCTCGGGATGCTCGATCTTCGCGAGCTCGGACACCGCCGCCTCGACCGACCCGCCGACGTCGCCCTTCAGAATCATGTTCAAGTCCTGGACGGCGCCCGCCTGGAGGGCGGAGAACAACGACTCGAGCGAGACACCGCTTTTCGAGCGCTGCGCCTGCTGCTCGGTGCGCAGCCGCTGCGCCCGGCGCTGGGCGAGGTTCCGGGCCTCGCGGTCGTCCTCGACGACGCGCGCCAGCTCGCCGGCCGGCGGCGGCACGTTGAAGCCGAGGATCTCGACCGGAGTGCCGGGGCGAGCCTCCTTGACCTTCTCGCCGCGGTAGTCGTAGAGCGCGCGGACCTTGCCGTGCGCGTCGCCCGCGACGATCGCGTCGCCCACCCGCAGCGTGCCGCGGTGGACGAGCATCGTCGCGACCGGGCCGCGACCGACGTCCAGGCGCGACTCGATGATCGGGCCGGAGGCGTCCGCGTTCGGGTTCGCCGTCAGCTCGAGCTCGGCGTCCGCGACGAGCAACACCTTCTCGAGCAGGTCGTCGAGGTTCGTCTTCTGCTTCGCCGAGACGTTGGAGAACTGGACGGTGCCGCCCCAGTCCTCGGGCTGGAGGCCCTCGGCGGCGAGGTCGGCCTTGACGCGGTCCGGGTTCGCGTCGGGCATGTCCATCTTGTTGACCGCAACGACGATCGGGACGCCGGCGGCCCGCGCGTGGGAGATCGACTCCTTCGTCTGCGGCATGACGCTGTCGTCCGCGGCGACGACGAGGACGGCGATGTCCGTCACCTTGGCGCCGCGGGCACGCATGGCAGTGAAGGCCTCATGGCCCGGCGTGTCGAGGAAAGTGATTTTGCGACCATTGACATCGGCCTGGTAGGCGCCGATGTGCTGCGTGATCCCGCCGGCCTCGGTCTCGACGACAGCCGCCTCGCGGATCGCGTCGAGCAGCGTCGTCTTGCCGTGGTCGACGTGGCCCATGATCGTTACCACCGGCGGCCTCGGCACGAGATCGGCCTCGGCGTCCTCGAAGACCTCCGGCACCTCTTCCTCGTCCGCGGCGTGCTTGATCGTGATCTCGCGGTCGAGCTCCGTCCCGATCAGCTCGACTTCCTCGTCGGAGAGCGACTGCGTGATCTGGATCATCTGGCCGAGCCCCATCATGATCTTGATGATCTGGACGGCGGGAACGCCGAGCAACTGCGAGAAGTCGCGCACCGAGACCCCCGACGGCACCGTCACGGGGCCGGTCGGCTGGACGATCTCGCGCGGCGGCGCCTTGGGCACGTCGCTGCGACCGCGGCCCTGGCGCGTGTCGCGCGGACGCTGGCCGCCGCTGTCGATCACGACGCGGCGCTTCCGGCCGGGCGCACCCTGGCGGGGGCGGATCGGGCGGTTGGGCTTGTTGGGCTCGTCAGCCATCAGCGGACGATTCTAGTTGCAGGCCGTAGAGACGCGAAAGCTCGGGATCCACGCAGACCGTTTGCCGCAGCACGCGGTTGAACGCCCGCGCTGCGACCGCGCGCTCGAAGCAGGCGAGCCGCCGGCAGGTGTACGCCCCACGGCCGGGCTCCGTTCGCCCCGGGACAAGCTGCTGCCGGCGCGCGGCGAAGCGCACGAGCTCCTCCTGCGGCGCCTTGCGTCCGCAACCCGCGCACGTTCGCTCCGGCGAGGTCATGCAGCAGGGCTCTCGTCCTCCCCGGCCTCGGGCGCGGGCACGTCATCGGTCTCCGCGACCACGGCGACCGGCTGGAGCTCCTCGGCCTCCGCGGGGGTCGCGACCTCCTCGACCGCCTCCTCGGGCGGCTCCTGGCCGACCATCTCCTTGTGGGCCGGGACGCCGCAGTAGCGCGTGCCGGGCAGGGCGGCGTTCGGGCAGCGCTTCCCGTTCGAGAGGATGGCGCCGCAGCGGCCGGAGTAGTCCCCGGAACCCTCGCTGTCGCCGGCGTAGGCGGCCTCTGCCTCGGCCTGGGCGAACTCCTCGTCGGACTGAATGTCGACCTTCCAGCCGGTCAGGCGCGCGGCAAGACGAGCGTTCAGCCCGTCCTTGCCGATCGCGAGCGCCAGCTGGTCGTTCGGGACGACGACCGTCGCCTCCTTGGTCTCGTCGTCGATATAGACCTCGCGCACGCGCGCGGGCGAGAGCGCCTTCGCGACGAACCGGGCGGGCTCGTTGTTCCACGGGATGATGTCGATCTTCTCGCCGCGCAGCTCGGAGACGACCATGCGGACGCGGGAGCCGCGAGGGCCGACGCAGGCGCCGACCGGGTCGACGCCCTGGGCGTGCGACTCGACGGCGATCTTGGCGCGGTAGCCGGGCTCGCGCGCGACGCCGCGGATCTCGACGAGGCCGTCCGCGATCTCGGGCACCTCGAGCTCGAAGAGCGTCTTGATCAGCTCCGGATCGCGCCGCGAGAGGATCACCTGCGGGCCCTTGGTGCCGGAGCGGACCTCGGTGATCACGGCCTTGATCCGCGAGCCCTGCTCGTAGCGCTCGCCGTCGACCTGCTCGGAGCGCGGCAGGAGCGCCTCAACCTTGCCGAGGTCGACGAGCACGTTATTGCGGTCTCCGGCCTGCTGAACGATGCCGGTGACGACCTGGCCCTGCTTGTCGATGTACTCCTCGTACATCATCGCGCGCTCCGCCTCGCGGATCCGCTGCTGGATCACCTGCTTGGCCGTCATCGCGGCGATCCGGCCGAAGTCGCTCGGGGTGACATCTGCGCGGGCGATCAGCTCCTCGGGGACCTGGTCCCAGTCGAGCTCGAGCTCGTCCTGGTTGATCAGGGTGTGCTGCTTCTCACCCGTCTCCTCCTCGAGCCGCTCCAGCTCCTCGATCTTCGCCTCCATCGCCTCGTCGAGCAGGCGCGCCTCGAGGTCGTCGGGGATCTCGATCGAAAAGACGCGGAACTCGCCCTCGTCGTCGAGCTCGACTGCCGCGTGCCTGGCCGCGCCGGGGGTCTTCTTGTAGGCGGCGAGCAGCGCATCTTCGAGCGCGCTGACGACCGTGTTCTCCTCGATCCCCTTCTCGCGCTCGAGACCGCGGATGTGCTCGATGATCTCCTGGGACACGGCTCGCTCCTAGCTTTCGTGGATCAGGTTGCCCCGGACGATCTGGTCGTACGGGATCTCGATTGAGTCGTCGCCCGCCTGGACGACGACGGCGCGCGCGTCCGCGCTCAGAACCTCGCCCCTGAGGCGCTTGCGCTCGGGGGTGCGCAGCGCGACCGTGCGACCGATGGCGTTGCGGAAGTGCTCGGGCTTGCGGAGCGGGCGCTCGATTCCCGGCGAAGAGACGTCGATCGCGTACTCGGTCCGGTAGTCGCGCAGGAGCTCGGTGACGCGCGCGCAGAGCGCGTGGTCGACCCCGCCCACGTGGTCGACGAAGACGGTGAAGCGATCGGGGCCGGCGAGCTCGACGGCGAGCACCTCTACGCCCGGAAGGGCCGTCTCGACCTCGCGTTCGATCTGCTTCTGCAGCGTTCGCTCCTTTTCGTGCGTCGCGCTCATGGTTCTCCTCGAAATGCTGGCCCTTTCAACAAAAATGGGCGCGGCGCGCCCATTTCGTCCAGCAGGTGAAAATGGTCTCTGGAGTGTAGCAAGGAGGGGTCGGCGAGGCGACGCCGCGGCGTGGCTCACAGGACGATCGTGACCGGGCCGTCGTTGACGAGCTCGACCTCCATGCGGGTGCCGAAGACGCCCTGCTCGACCGGGATGCCGAGGTCGCGCAGCGCCGCACAGAAGCGCTCGTAGAGCGGCTCGGCGCGCTCGGGCGCCGCGGCCGCGGTGAAGCTCGGCCGGTTCCCCCTGCCCGTGTCGGCGAGCAGCGTGAACTGACTGACGACGAGCGCGGCGCCTTCGACGTCGAGCAAGGAGCGGTCGAAGCGACCCTCGTCGTTCTCGAAGATCCGCAGCCGGGCGACCTTCCCCGCCAGGCGCACCGCCTCGTCCTCGTCGTCCTCCGCCCCGACTCCGAGCAAGACGACGACTCCGGCGCCGATCTCCCCGGATACCCGGCCGTTCACGCGAGCCGCCGCCCGCGTGACCCGCTGCAAGACGACTCTCATGTCGCTCGCGACTATGACCGATAAAACATCGGTGGAAGCGGCCTCCTTTCCTCCTCCCCTGCCCGTGGAGCTCTACGCGGCCCCGCAGGGTCGCCCTCAGCTCGGATCGTTGCTCCTTCGGGACGGCGCGGTCACGCTCGAGCAGCTCGAGTTCTGCCTCTCGGAGAAGGAAGCGAACGACGGCCGGCTGGGCGAGATCCTGCTCGGCCACGGGTACGCCTCGGGCGCCCAGATCGCGAGGGCGCTCGCAGAGCAGCACGGCCTCGACTACCTCGAGCTCGGGCGCGTGGAGATCGACCCGTCGGCGATCACCTTGCTCCCGGAGACGGTCGCGCGCAGGCTCGGCGCCCTGCCGATCTGCTTCACCGCCGACGACGTCGTCCTGATCGCCGTCTCCGATCCGACGGACGTGCTCGCCTCCGACGACCTGCGACTCGCACTCGGGCTCCAAATCCGGCTCGCCGTGGTCGCCACGGACGACCTGGTGAAGACGATCGAGCGTTGCTACCGCTCGAACGTCCTCGTCGAGATGGAGGAGCTGAGCGTCTCCACTCCGGCCGAGGCGATCGAGGACGTGCGCGACGGCAGCGCCACGAACGCGCCGGCGATCAAGCTCGCAAACCAGATCATCGCCAAGGCGATCGAGGACGGCGCCTCGGACATCCACTTCGAGCCGCAAGCGCACGCGATGGTGGTGCGGGCGCGGATCGACGGCGTCATGCGCCGGGTCGCCGAGGTGCCGAAGAGCCTTCAGCCCGCGATCACGAGCCGCCTGAAGATCATGGGCGAGCTCGACATCGCCGACCGGCGGATCCCCCAAGACGGCAGGATCTCGATCCGCTACGGCGGCGCCCCGATGGACCTTCGCGTCGCCGTCCTGCCGACGACGCACGGCGAGCAGGTCGTGCTCCGGATCCTGCATCAGGCGTCCGGCCGGCTCAGCTTGCCCGACCTCGGCATGAGCGAGGCCGCCGAGGCCGCCTTCACGCGCGCGGTCAAGCAGCCGTACGGCGCCGTGATCGCGTGCGGGCCGACAGGCTCCGGGAAGACCACCACTCTCTACGCGGCGCTCGAGTTCCTGAACGACGAGACGCAGACGCTGACGACGATCGAGGATCCCGTCGAGTACCAGATCCCGGGCGTGAACCAGGTCGAGGTGAACGCGCGCGCCGGGCTGACGTTCTCGCGCGGCCTCCGGACGATCCTGCGCTCCGACCCCGACATCCTCCTCGTCGGCGAGATTCGCGACGAGGAGACTGCCCGGATCGCGATCCAGGCGGCGATGACCGGCCACCTCGTCCTGACCACGCTGCACACGCACAACGCGGCGAGCTCGATCGCGCGACTGCGGGACATGGGCGTCGAGCAGTCCCTGCTGGCGGCGTCCGTCAACTGCATCGTCGCCCAGCGCCTGGCCCGGCGGCTCTGCCTCGAGTGCCGCGAGGCCTATGTCCCGACCGCCGAGGAGTTGGCGGCCGAGGCCATCGAAGGGTTCGGGCTCGAGAACGAGACGCTCTATCGCCCGCGCGGCTGCGGTGTCTGCTCGTCGACCGGCTACAACGGCCGCGTCGCCCTCTACGAGGTCATGCCCGTGCAGGGGAAGATCCGCAGGCTGATCGAGGCGTCGACCGAGGAGATCTTTGCCGCGGCGGTCGAGGCCGGCATGACCACCCTGCGCGAGGACGGAATCCGCCTCTGCCGCGTCGGCGTCTCCTCGCTCGAGGAGATCCGCAGAGTCACCGGCGACCGGCTGATGTAGCTCGGAGGGCTACTCGCCGAGCTCCATGATCCGCTCGGCGTAGTGCGGGCTGTTCGGCGAGAGCGAGCTCGCCAGCTTGTAGTGGCCGTTCGCCTCCGCGTCCCGGCCCTGCTTCTCGAGCGCGCGCCCGAGCGCGTAATGCGCGTAGTCGTCCGCCGGCGAGAGCTCGAGCACCGCTCGGAACTCGGCTTCGGCCTCCTTCCAGCGCTGGATGCGGAAGTAGGCGATGCCGAGCGACTCGCGGATCGAGGCCTTGTCGGGCTCGAGCTTCTTTGCCTTCTCGAGCGCGACGGTCGCCTGCGCCGCCATCCCCTGCTTCAGGCGGTCGCGCCCCTGCTGGAAGAGGTCGTATGCGTCGGTCACAGGTTCCTCAGGTAGGGGAAGTTCTCCTCGAGCAGGTCGAACGGCGTCGTGAGGCCTCGCGTCGGGCCGATCTCGATCCCCGCCACCCGCTCTCCCGCGTCGATCGCCTGTTGAAACGCCGTTGCCAGCTCGAACGGTGCCTGCCCGGGCCGCGCTTCGACGAACGGTGCGACGCGAGGGCCTACCGCCCAGAGCGGCGCTCCCGCGCGGCCCTCTCCGAGCACGCGCTCGACGCGGCCGTTCCTGACCTCCACTGTCCCCGGCCGCTGCTCGACTGCCAGCGCCCCTGCCGCGCCGGAGTCGACGAATCCGGCGGCGAACGCGGCCACGTCCCCGGGGGCAAAGACCATGTCGGCGCCGACGACGAGGTACGGGGGCACTGCGCCCGCAGCGAGCACCGCGTCCGCCGAGCCGTCCGGGGCCGTCTGCCGCGCGTAGGCGACCGGCACCCCGAAGCCGCTGCCGTCCCCGGCGAGCCGCTCGACCTGCTCGGCCAGGTGCCCGGTCACGATCGTCACCCGCGGGCATCCGGCCGCCTTGAGCTCCCGGAGCAGGATTGCGAGCACGGGGCTGCCGTCGACGGGCAGCACGGCCTTCGCGAACCGCTCGGTCAACGGTCGTAGCCGCGTCCCTAGCCCGGCCGCGATCACGACCGCCGGGATGCTCACGCGCGCAGCGACCGCAGCGCGAGCAGGCCGCGCAGGCGCGCCGAACGGCTCAGGTTCTCACGGATCGCTCGCAAAAGGAGCCGCAGCTCGCGCCGGGCGGTTGCCGCAGCTGCCTCGCTCGCGGCAGGAGGCCCGAAACGCGCCTGTGCGAGCGCGGCCGCGAACGGCCGGGCGTCGGCGCCCAGCCTGCCGCGAACGAGGCCGTCCAGCTCGTCCGGCGTCGTGCTCGGGCTGACCGGCTGACCCTGGTCGGTGAGGTAGTCGACGAGCTCCCGGCGCGCGGCCGCCGCGAGCCGGCGCGGATCGCGGGTGAGATAGCGGGCTCGCGTGCGCATGAGCTTGACGCCGGCGAGCGCCGCCGCGGCGGCGAGCGCTGCCGCGAGCAGCACCCAGATCGTCCCCGTCGCCCCGTCCTCGCGCCCCCGTCCGGCCGCCTGCCGTTCCGCGAGACGCTCCTTCAGCTCGAGCAGCCGTCCGAGTTCTCCCGCGCCACCGGCGCTCGCGCCGCCCCGCGCTGGCCCGAAAGCCTCCGCGGCGTCGCCCGCGTTGAACGCGGTCGAGGACGAGCTGTAGCTGGCCGCCAGGCTGCCGCGGCCCGGAGTGGGATCGAACGGAAGCCAGCCGTACCCGGGGAACCAGACCTCGACCCAGGCGTGCGCGTTGTGGTCTGTCACCGTCCAGCCACCGTCCTCGCGCTTGCCGCTCGTGAACCCGGCGGCGACCCTGGCCGGAATACCGAGGAAGCGCAGCATCAGAGCCATTGCGCCGGCGAAGTGCTGACAGTAGCCGGCCTTGCCCGCTGCGACGAAGTGCGCCAGCGGCGGCAGCCCACCGGTCGGTGGCGGCGTCTCGTCGTAGGCGAAGCCCCCGGTCGAGCGGAGCCAGGTCTCGATCGCGACGACCGCTCCGTACGGCGTCCGCGCTCCCGCCCGCAGGCGCTGCGCCTCGTTCCAGAGCCGCTCGTAAGGCCAAAGCGCGAGATAGCGCTCGTCGTCGAACCGCTCGTCGATGAACCGGTCGCGCTCGGGAACACCGAATGGATCGACGCGCGTCCGGCCGATGTCGAGGAAGCGGTCGAGCGCACGGGGATAGTCCGCGCCGAGCTTCGCCAGCGCCCCCGGCCCTGGGCGCGGCGCGTAGCTGTACGCCGTGTAGCGCTGGCCCCGTCTGAGGCCCCCGGAGACGCGGACGATGCCGTCCGAGAGCCGGAAGACGCCGCCGAGCTGTCGAGCCTCGAGCGCCACCGGTTGGGTGGCAGCGACGATGTGAGCGTCGCTCAACCCGACGACCTCCACCTCCTGCTTGACCCAGGTCCGCGTCTCGAGCGAGCGCGCCGGCAGCAACGGGTCGTTGGGAAGCCTTCCCTGCGCGAGGCCGGTCGAGAGCGGCGTCGGATTCTCGAACCAGCGGTCGGCGTCGAACTGATCCAGTGTCGTCGCGCGCCAGTAGAGACCGCGCTTCGGGCCGCGGATCCGCAGCAGCGTCGTCTGCTTCTCCGGGAACGCGATCCCGCCGTAGTTCGCCTCCCAGACGTAGCTGACGGAGACCGGCACGCGCCGCTCGCCGTTCGGGTCCCAGCGCTGCCACGCGAGCACACCGTCCTTGGCCAGCGCCGCCGAGGTCGACGCGCCTGCGGCGACGAGCACGATCAGAGCGCCCGCGGCGACGGCCGGCAGCGGCCGGGCCGTCCGCAGGCCGGCGAGCGCCCAGAGCGCCGCCGCAAGGATCAGCGCGCCGTAGACGACGCTCTGCGAGCCGTCGAGCGTCGCCGGCCACCCCGCGCCCGCAATCACGGCGAGCGCGGCGGGAAGCGGCCGTCGAGCGGCCGCCGCGTGCGCGAGCACGAGGCAAAACCCGAAGACCGCCAGCACGAGCACGCCGTGCATGTGCGGCTGCTCGAGCCCGGAGAACGGAACCCGGACGTCGTAATAGTCGAGGAAGCCGTCCCCGAACCGGTCGAGAACGGGGCCGAAGAAGCCCGGCCGGTCATCCGTCGACGGCGTGTCGAGCGCGATCCAGGCGGCGGTCAGGGCGGCTGGGACGCTGAACGCGAGCCGCAACGCGACCGTCGGCGCGAGCGCCGGGGCCAGCGCAAGCAGGAGCACCCAGAGCGCGTCGCCGCCGGACGCGCGAGGCTCCTCGAGCTGCAGCCACGCGAGCGCGATCAGCGCCGCCGGAAAGATGTAGACCGCGGCGGTTCTAGCCATGCGCCGCCCTCGTAGCGGGCGCGGCGCCGAGCACGGCTGCGAGCGAGTCGCCCCGCCGCACGACCGCCACGGCGACGCCGGCGGCCTGAACGCGGAGGAGCTCCGGCTCGACGCGGGTCGGCCGACCCGCGAAGCTCGGCGCGTCGATCCAGACGAGGCTGACGCCCTGCGCGGCAAGCGAGCGATGGACGAGCTTCGTCGCGAGCACGTCGGAGAGGCGCGCAGTCACGACGACCGTCTCGAAAGCGCGCGCAGCCGGCCCGCTCTCGCGCGCGAGCAGGTCCACGACCGGGCGGGTCCCGTCCGGCTCGGCCGCAGCGAGTAGCCCGAGCGCCGCGAGCCAGTCGCCGTCCAGCGAGGAGACGCGGATCGCCGGTCGCTCGGCCGAGTTGACGGCGAGCACTGCGCGGCGCCCGCGCGCGGCGTGCGCTCGCAGAATCGAGCCGGCCGCACGCACCTGGACGTCGAAGCTCTCGCCGGTGACGGCTGCAGGATCGGCGTCGAGGAGCACGGCGATCTCGTCTCTCGGCGCGTCCTCGAGCTCCTTCACCATCAGCTGCCCGCGGCGCGCAGTCGAGCGCCAGTGCACCTTGCGCAGTGACTCGCCCTGCTCGTAGTCGCGCACCGAGTGGAGGTCGAAGCCCGACGGGCGGCGCAGCAGCAGGTGGCGGCCGTCCTGAGCGTGCGCCCCGCTCTCCGAGAAGAGGCGGTCGAGCGCGACGAGGCGCGGATAGACGAGCAGCGAGCCGCCGGTCTCGAGCGCGACCTCGGCCCGCGCGAGCCCGAAGGGGTCGTCGATCGTCGCCCGTGCCTGCTCGACGACGTAGCGGCCCCGCGGCAGGCGCTCGAGCACGTAGGTGCCGCGGTGGAGCCGGCCGGACCGGCTCAGGTGCGTCTCGCGCTCGCCGAGCCGGCCGAGCCGCTCCAAGACGGCGAGCGCCGGAAGCGGCATCCGCGACTCGGGCTTGGCCTCGAGCGTCACCCAGACGTCGTCGCCCTCGAGCAGCGCGCCTCGGCCCGCGCGCCGCCGTAGGACGATCGGCCCGGCGGCGAGCCGGACCCAGGCTCGAGCGGCGAGCGGCGCGAGCACGAGCCCGGTTGCGACCGGGTAGAGCGCCTTCGCGCCGAAGAGCCACGCGATCACATAGGTGGCGACCCCGAGCAGCAGGGTGAGCTTGCCGCGCCGCGTCACTAGACGGGGACGGGCGTCTGCTCCACGGCCTCGCCGACAATCTCCTCGGCGGTCAGCCCCGCGGAGCGCGCCTCGGGCGCGAGGATCAGCCGGTGGGAGAGCACGGGCCGCGCGACCGCCTTGACGTCGTCCGGCAGCACGTAGTCGCGGCCCTCCGAGAGCGCGCGCGCCTTGGCGACCCGCAGCAGCGCGATCCCGGCGCGCGGACTCGCGCCGAGCGCGAGCCGCGAGCTGGCCCGGGTGTGGCGCAGCAGCGCGACGACGTAGCGGTTCAGGCTCTCCTCGACAAAGATCCCTCGCGCCTCGTCGATCGCGGCCAGGATCTCCTCCGCGCCGGCTACCGGCTGCAGCGACTCGAGCGGCGGCGCGGTCGTCTGCTCGTTGAGCATCCGCGCCTCCTCGGCGAGCGGCGGGTACCCGAGTGAGAGCCGCATCGAGAAGCGGTCGAGCTGGGCCTCGGGCAGCGGATAGGTGCCTTCGTACTCGATCGGGTTCTGCGTCGCGAGCACGATGAACGGCCGGTCGAGCGAGTAGCTCTCGCCATCGATCGTGACTTGATTCTCCTGCATCGCCTCGAGCAGAGCCGCCTGCGTCTTCGGAGAGGCGCGGTTGATCTCATCGACGAGTAGCACGTTCGCAAAGACGGGCCCCGGACGGAACTCGAACTCGTTCGTCCGCTGGTTGAAGACGTTCACGCCCGTCACGTCTGACGGAAGCAGGTCGGGGGTGAACTGGAGCCGAGAGAACGGAACGGCCAGCGAGCGGGCGAGCGACTTCGCCAGCATCGTCTTCCCGACGCCGGGGAAGTCCTCGATGATCAAGTGTCCTTCTGCGATCAGGCCGAGCACGCAGAGCCGGAGGGTGTCCGCCGGCGCGTGGACGACGCGCGCGAGGTTCGTGGCAAGCCGCTCGAGCGTCTCCGCCGACGCTGCGACGGCGGCAGGGTCTCTACTGGCTTCCACAGTGTCTCCTGAGGTGATGTTGCCCTGTTCCTGACGAGCGAAAAGCAAGCCAGGCTAGGACGCAGGGAGCGGCCGTAGCTGCTGCTACGGCCGCGACTGAGGACGACGCATGGCGCCGCTTTGCAGCCGTAAGGGACAGAGATGACATTGCCTCAGGAGACACTTCGCTCCGCCAGCAGGCGCTCGATCTCGTCGACGATGCCCACGGCGATCTGCTCCTTGGGCGCGCGCTCGAGCAGCCGGTCGCCGGCCTGGGTCAGCAACGTCACCTCGTTGTCGGGCGCGTCGAAGCCGATCCCGGACGCGCTCACGTCGTTGTAGACGACGAGATCGAGGCGCTTGTCGGCCAGCATCCGCCGCTTGCGCTCCAGCCCCGCCTGCCCCGTCTCGGCGCCGAAGCCGACGAGCACCTGCCCGTTGCGCTCGCCCTCGCCGAGCCGGGCTAGCACGTCCGCGGTCGGCTCGAGCCTCAGGTTCCAGTCCTCCCCGGTCTTGGCCCGCTTCCCTTCGACCGGATCGGCAGCGCGGTAGTCGGCCACGGCCGCGGCCATCACGATCACGTCCGCCGCGCCGGCCCGGCCGGTCGCCTCGCGCTCGAGGTCGGCGGCGCTCGGCGTCTCCACGATCTCGACCCCCGCGGGCGGCGGGACGGCCAGATTCGACGCGAGCAGCGTCACCTCGGCGCCTCGGCGGCGCGCCTCTGCCGCGACGGCGACCCCCATCCGTCCCGACGAGCGGTTGCCGAGAAAGCGGACAGCGTCGATCGGCTCGCGGGTTCCGCCGGCGCTGACGAGCACGCTCAGGCCCGCGAGCGGACTTTGTGTTTCAGGAACACTTTCTCTCAAGAGCGCTTCGATCCGGGCGGCGATCGCCGCCGGCTCGGTCATGCGGCCGGTGCCGACCTCTCCTTCGGCGAGCTCGCCGGACTCCGGGCCGATCAGCTCTACCCCGCGGGCGCGCAATAGCGCGGCGTTCGCCTGCGTCGCCTCGTGCTCCCACATCCGAGTGTTCATCGCGGGGGCCACGAGCATAGGGCCGCGGTGAGCGAGCGCGGCCTCGGTGAGCACGCCGTCCGCGAGCCCGTGCGCCAGCTTCGCGAGCGTGTTCGCCGTCAACGGCGCGATCACGAGCAGCTCGGCCCGCTCCAGGTGTGGGTATGGATCGACACTCTGCGGCTTGCGCGCGAGCGCGAAGAAGGTTTCGGCGCGGACGAAGCGCTCCGCGCCGGCCGTCGGCAGCGGCAGGACGTCGTGGCCGGCCGTGACGAGCAGCCGCACGAGCTCGCAGGCCTTGTAGGCCGCGATGCCGCCGGTGATCCCGAGCAGGATGCGTGCCATCACCCGCCATTGTGCCCGCGAAGCGTTAGTTCGGGGTCAATCCGCTACGAGGGCTTAACGCTTGCCGTAGTCGTACTTGATCTTGCCCTGGGCGATCTCCTCCAGGGACATGGTCAAGTAGTTCTTCGAGCGCGACTCGACGAGCGGCGGCGGAGCTTCTTCAAAGCCCATGCCCTCACCGAGCTGATGGTGGTAGTTGTTGATCTGCCGGGCGCGCTTGGCGGCGACGATGACCAGCGCGTAGCGCGAGTCGACGCCACCGGCGTCGGTGTTCAGCAGCTCATCGATGCGAGGATGGATCATGGACAGGCCATGGTACCTGCGAGAGCCAGCTCTCGCTCGACGAGGGCCGCGAGGGCCTCGGTCGCGCGTTCGACGTCGTCGTTTCTGACCATGTAGCGGAAGCGGTAGGCCTGCTCGAGCTGGTTTCGCGCGAGTGCGATCCGCGCCCCGATCTCGCCAGAGCTCTCGGTCGCCCGCGCGAGCAGCCGGCGCTCGAGCTCGGGCACGTCGGCGGCGATGAAGAGCGTCACGCTCGCGTCCACCTCGTCCTGCACCCTCAGCGCGCCCTCGATCTCGAGCTCGAGGACGCACACGCGCCCGTCGCCGGTGATCCGTTCGATCTCCGAGGCGAGCGTGCCGTAGCGCCCGCCGGCGAACTCGACGTGCTCGAGGAACGCGTCGGAGTTGATCCGATGGACAAACTCCTCCTCGCTCAGAAACCAGTACTCGCGGCCGTGCTCCTCGGCCGGGCGCTGCGGACGTGTCGTCGCCGAAACGGCGACCTCGAGCTCGGGCTGGCGCTCGACGAGCCGCCTGATCAACGTTCCCTTGCCGGCCCCGCTCGGACCGGTGACAACGAAGACGGGCAGCGGCCTAGCGGTTGAAGAGCCCAATGAGCTCTGTGCGCTGGCGTTCGGAGAGGCCGCCCACCGTCTTCGACTGGCTGATCCGGCACTGGTTGAGCAGCCTGGCCGCCTTAACGCGCCCGAACTTGGGGACGGCCATGAGCATGTCGAACACCTTCGCCGTCGAGACGTACTCGGGCGGATCGAACAGGATGCCCTCGATGTGGACGCGTCCGTCCTTCAGGTCTTTCTTCAGCTGAGCGCGCCGAACGCGGATGTCGTTGGCGCGCTTGAGGGCCTCCATCCGTTGATCCAGAGACCTCAACGGGGCCTGCGCCTGCGTTTTCGACGACACCATGAGGGCGGGATACTAGCAGCCCCGCGTCGACGGTCAAGCAGTCAGTTTTCGCCCGTTTCCAGGCACTTTTCCCACGCCGTTGCCTAGAATGAAAACGCTATTTGCAGGGAAAGCGTGAGCGACGCCTCGTGCGTCCAGGGGATGTCCGAGGTTCCGGGCGGCCGACTCGGCAGCGAGCTCGGACCGAATCCGGGCCGGGGCATCGGGGTCAGAGAAGAGAATTGTGCCGAGCGCGACGGCGCTCGCGCCGGCGGCGATCAGCTCGAGCGCGTCGAGTCCGGAGACGACGCCGCCCATCCCGACGATCGGCAGATCGACCGCGGCCGAGCAGGCGTACACGGCGGCCAGCGCGACCGGCTTCAGCGCCGGGCCTGAGTAGCCGCCCGTCCCCCGTGCGAGCTTGGGCCGGAGCGTTCGTTCGTCGAGCGCGAGCCCGCGAAGCGTGTTCACGAGCGAGAGGCCGTCCGCCCCTGCGGCCTCGACGGCGCGCGCAGCCTCCGCGAGATCCCAGGCCGCCGGGGAGAGCTTCGCGTAGAGCGGCAGGCTCGTGGCGGCGCGGCAGGCGGCGACGATCGCGGCGGCGCTCTCGGGCGCCTCGTCCACGTTGGGGCAGGAGAGGTTCAGTTCGATGACGGCCACGTCTTCGAGCGCGGCGCAGGTCTCCGCGTACTCGGCCGCGGCAAAGCCCCCGACGGAGATCCAGAGCGGCACGCCGAGCTCGCGCAGCCGCGGTAGCGTCTCGGCGAGGAAGCGCTCCCGGCCGGGGTTCGCGAGCCCGATCGAGTTCAGCATTCCTGCGTCGGTCTCCGCGATCCGGACAGCGGGGTTCCCCTCGCGCGGCTCAGGCGTGATCGTCTTGGTCACGAAGGCGTCGAGCGAGCGGGCGACCTCGGGTGCGGTCAGCGCGTCGAGGCAGCCTGAAGCGTTAAGCAGCACAGAGCACGGGACCTTCGACACACAGGCGCTTCAGCTCGCCGTCGATCTCGACCGCGCACCCGTAGCAGGCGCCATAGCCGCAGGCCATCGGCGCCTCCCAGGCGAGCTGCGCGCCTGCTCCTGAGTGACTTGCGACGCGGGCGCGGATCGCTCTGAGCATCGGCTCCGGCCCGCAGGCGAGCACGTCGTGTCGATCGTCGGGCAGCAGCTCGGTGACGTAGATGGGCTCGATGCAGACCTCGGCGTTCGGCACGAGCGCCGCTGCCTCGGCGTGCCAGTCGCTGCGGAAGCCGAGGATCGCCGGCGGCCCGCCCAGGCGCGCGGAGAGGAAGGGCAAGGGCGCGATCCCGATCCCGCCACCGACGAGGAGCGGCCGCTCGACGTCGAGGTCGAAGCCGTTGCCGAGCGGGCCGAGCACGTGCAGCTCGTCGCCGGGCTCGAGCGAGCAGAGCGCGCGCGTGCCCGGGCCGATCGGGTCGATCAGGAAGGCAAGCTCGCCGGCCGACTCCAGACAGAGGCTCATCGGCCGCGGGAGCACGCGTCCGGGCGCCTCGAGCATGAAGAACTGACCGGGCACTCCGGCGTCCACGCCCCCCCGCTCCAGGCGCAGCAGCGTGTACGGCCCGACGGGCTCGACGGCGACGACGCTAAGCGCTTCTCGTCTGGGCATCGATGCGTTCCTGCAGGGACGTGGCGATCTCGGGGCGCGCGTTGGCGATCGCGTGCACGGCGGCAGCCGCACCGGCGATCGTCGTAATGCACGGGATCCGCGCGACGAGCGCCGCCTCGCGGATCCGATAGCCGTCCGCCCTAGCGCCGGATCCCTGGGGCGTGTTGATCACGAGGTCGCAGCGGCCGCGCCGCACGAGGTCGACGACGGTCTGCTCGCCCTCGCTCGCGGTGGCGAGCTTGCCCACCTCCTCGACCTCGAGCCCCGCGTCCCGCAGCGCCTCGGCGGTGCCGGCGGTCGCGACCAGCTTGAAGCCCAGGCCGGCGAGCGCGGCCGCGACGGGACGAACCGCGGCTTTGTCCGCTTCGCGCACCGAGAGGAAGGCCGTGCCGGAGCGCGGCAGCGGCCGGCCGGCCGCACGCTCGGCTTTCGCGAAGGCCGAGGGCAGGTCGGCTGCGCTCGCCATCACCTCGCCGGTCGAGCGCATCTCTGGGCCGAGCACGGGATCCGAGCCCGGGAAACGCGCGAACGGGAGCACCGCCGCCTTGACGCTGAACTCCTTCGGCGGCCCTTCCACCGGTAGCCCGAGCTCGGACAGCTTGGCGCCGGCGACGAGCTTGCAGGCCGCTTCGACGAGGTTGACGCCGGTCGCCTTGCTCGCGAAGGGGACGGTCCGCGAAGCGCGCGGGTTGGCCTCGAGCACGTAGACGACACCCTCGGCGACTGCGAGCTGCACGTTGAGCAGGCCGACGGTTCCGAGCGCCGGCCCAAGCGTGCGCACGATCCGCTCGATCTCCGCCTGCTCCGACGCGCTCAAGGAGGGAGCGGGCAGGACGCACGACGAGTCGCCGGAGTGGACACCTGCTTCCTCGACGTGCTCCATGACCGCGCCGATGTACACCGTGTCGCCGTCGCACAGGGCGTCGACGTCGATCTCGATCGCGTTCTCGACGAAGCGATCGACGAGCGCCTCGTCCATCTCGTGGAAGGCGGCGACGACCTCGTTCGGCCGGTAGCAGACGCGCATCCGACGGCCACCGAGCACGTACGAGGGCCGGACGAGCACCGGGAAGCCGATCCGGTGGGCGATCGCAGACGCCTCGGTGCCGGTGCGGGCAATCCCCCACTCGGGGCAGCGAATGCGGAGATGAGCGAGCAGCGAGCCGAAGCGCTCACGGTCTTCGGCCAGATCGATCGCGTCGAACGGCGTGCCCATGACCCGGTAGCCCGCTTGCTCGATCGCGCGCGCCAGCTTCAAGGGCGTCTGCCCGCCGAACTGGATCACGACACCCTCCGGCTGCTCCCGTTCCAGCACCGGCAGCACGTACTCCTCGATCAGCGGCTCGAAGTAGAGCCGGTCGGAAGTGTCGTAGTCGGTCGAGACGGTCTCCGGGTTGCAGTTGACCATGATCGCCTCGTAGCCGAGCGCCCGGAAGCTCTGCGCGGCGTGCACGCAGCAGTAGTCGAACTCGATTCCCTGGCCGATCCGGTTCGGGCCGGAGCCGAGGATGACGACGCGCGGCTTGTCGCTCGGCGGCACCGGCTCGTCCGCCTCGCCGCGGGTCGAGTAGTAGTAGTTCGAGTCGGCGGCGACCTCGCCGGCGCAGGAGTCGACGCGGCGGTAGACGCGCTCGCCGGTGGGCAGGCCGTTCTCGCGGAGCTCGTCGAGCTCGCGGCGGAACCAGGGATGCAGTCCGTCGGGGAGGTCGTCCAGGGTCGCCCAGGGCGTGACCGCGCCCGCATCCAGCTCGCGGCTCGCGAATGCCTTGGCGAACGCCTCCTGGAAGGTGCGGCCGATCCCCATCGCCTCGCCGACCGATTTCATCTGCGTGCCGAGCGTCGTGTCGGCGCCGGGGAACTTCTCGAAGGCGAAGCGGGGGAACTTGACGACGACGTAGTCGAGCGTCGGCTCGAAGCTCGCGGGCGTCGTCTTCGTCAAATCGTTCGGGATCTCGTCGAGCGTGTAGCCGACCGCGAGTTTGGCCGCGACCTTTGCGATCGGATAGCCGGTCGCCTTCGAGGCGAGCGCGGAGGAGCGGGAGACGCGCGGGTTCATCTCGATCACGCGCATGTCGCCGCTGACCCGGTCGCGCGCGAACTGGATGTTCGAGCCGCCCGTCTCCACGCCGACGGCGCGGATGATCGCCGCAGCTGCGTCGCGGAGCTCCTGGTAGGCCTCGTCGGAGAGCGTCAGCTGTGGCGCGACCGTGACGGAGTCGCCGGTGTGGACGCCCATCGGATCGAGGTTCTCGATCGAGCAGACGATGACCACGTTGTCGCGGCGATCGCGCATCACCTCCAACTCGAACTCGTCCCAGCCACGCACCGACTCCTCCACGAGCACCTGGCCGATCGGGCTCTCGGCGAGCCCGATCTCGACCTGCGCCCGCAGCTCGGCTGCGTTCGAGACGAAGCCGCCGCCGTGACCGCCCAGCGTGAAGGCGGGCCGGACGACCGCCGGCATGGCGACACCGACGAGGTCGTCGAGGCTTGTGACGATGCGCGAGGTCGGAACCACGAGCCCGCAGCTCTGGACTGCATCGCGGAAGAGCTCGCGGTCCTCGGCCCGGCGGATCACGTCGACGGGGGCGCCGAGCATCTCGACCCCGAGGCTCTCGAGCACGCCCTCTTCGGAGAGCTCGATCGCGAGGTTGAGCGCCGTCTGGCCGCCGAGTGTCGGGAGCAGCGCGTCGGGCCGCTCGCGTCCGAGGACGTCGGCGACGCCCTCGAGGTCGAGCGGCTCCAGATACGTCGCGTCGGCGAAGCCGGGGTCGGTCATGATCGTCGCCGGGTTCGAGTTGACGACGATCGTGCGGAAGCCGTCCTCGCGCAGCACCTTCAGCGCCTGGCAGCCGGCGTAGTCGAACTCGCAGGCCTGCCCGATCACAATCGGACCGGAGCCGATCAGGCAGATCGATTTGATGTCGTTACGCCGCGGCATCGGTGTGCGCCTCCTGGTGACGTTGCCGCGGCGCTCGCGGTCGGAAAGCGAGCGAGCCAAGGACGCAGGGAGCCCCCATGCTGGTAGCACGGGGGCGACTGAGGACGCCGGATCGCGAAGTCTTTCCGGGCGCGAGCGACTCGGAGGACGTCGTCAGGAGGCGCACTTAACCTCCCGGACCCAGCGCTCGATTATCGGCCACGCGTCGTGAGGCCCAGGTCCTGCCTCGGGATGGAATTGCACCGAGCGGGCGCGCAGCTCCGGGAAGTCGAAGCCCTCGACCGTGCCGTCGTAGAGCGAGACGTGCGTGGCCTCGGCGTCGTCGGTCGGCGCGACGGCGAAGCCGTGATTCTGGCTCGTCACGAGCACGCGGCTCTGCTTGCGCTCCACCACCGGGTGATTCGCGCCGCGATGGCCGAACGGGAGCTTGAACGTCTGGTGGCCGGTCGCGAGGCCGAGCAGCTGGTGGCCGAGGCAGATTCCCAGGACTGGGACACGCCCGAGCAGGTCGCGCACGACCTGCACCTCCTGTTCGAGCGGCTGCGGGTCACCGGGGCCGTTCGGGAGCACGACCGCGTCGTGGCGGGCGAGCTCGTCCGCGTCGACCGTGTGCGGGAAGACGGTGACGTGGGCTCCGGCGCACGCGAGCCGGCGCAGGATCGAGGTCTTGACGCCGTAGTCGACGACCGCGACGCGGATCTCGCCCCGGTCGGCGTACACGTAGGGCTCCGGGGTGGAGACGAGCTCGACCAGAGCAGAGCCCTCCATCGGCGGGAGAGCCCGCACTGCGGCCAGCGCCTGCTCCTCGTTTACGCCGCCGGCGACCGCCGCTGCGCGCATCGCGCCGCCGTCGCGCAGGTGCAACACGAGCGAGCGCGTATCGACGCCGGTGAGGGCGACGACCCCGTGCTCGGTCAGCCAGTCAGTCCATTCAGGCCCCCGCGCCTCGCGCATCAGCACCGCCTTCGCGTGCGCGGACGACGACTCGGCGCGGCCGCCCGAGACGCCGTAGTTGCCGATCATCGGCGCCGTGAAGCAGACGAGCTGCTCGGCGAAGCTCGGATCGGTGACGGTTTCCTGATAGCCGGTCATCGCCGTCGTGAAGACGGCCTCGCCGTAGGCCACACCGTCCGCGCCCACCGAGTCGCCGCGAAAGATCGTGCCGTCCTCGAGCGCCAGGAAGCTGCTCATGCGCCGTGCACCAGCCGGCCGTCGGCCACCGTCTGCACGACCGCTCCGCGCAGGCGCTCGCCGAGCAGCCAGGAGTTGGCCGAGCGGGACCGGAAGCCGGCCTCCTCAACCGTCCACTCGGTTTCGAGGTCGAGCAGTACGAGGTTCGCCCGCGCGCCGACCTCGACGCGAGGCTCGGGCAGGCCGAGGGCGCGCGCCGGTCCGCCGGACAGGCGCTCGAGCAGCAGCTCGAGCGGGATCAGGCCGGGCTCGACCAGATGCGTGTAGAGCGCGGCGAAGGCGGTCTCGAGCCCGGTGACGCCGAAAGGTGCGTCCTCGAACGGCGCCTCCTTCTCCTCGCGGGAGTGCGGCGCGTGGTCGGTTGCGATGCACGCGATCGTGCCGTCGCGGAGCGCGTCGATCAATGCCTTGCGGTCGACATCGCCGCGCAGCGGCGGGTTCATCTTCACGTTCGGGTCGAGCGAGCGGACGACCTCGTCGGTGAGGACGAGGTGGTGCGGCGTCACCTCGGCGGTCGCCTCGATCTCTCGCTCGTGGGCGCGGCGCAGCGCCTCCACCGACTCGAGCGCGGAGAGGTGCATCAGGTGCAGCGGCCTGTTCTCGAAGGCGGCAAGCGAGAGGTCCCGCTCGACCATGGAGCTTTCCGCCACCGAGGGGTACGGCGCGAAGCCGAGCTCCGAGCAAACGGCTCCCTCATGCATTTGGCCGTCGCGGGACAGGGTCGGCTCCTCGCAATGGAGCGCGAGCGTCCGGCCTGTGATCGCGCCGTACTGCAGCGCTCGGCGCATCAGTCCCGCGGAGGTGACCGGGCGGCCGTCGTCGGTGAAGGCGGCCGCGCCGGCGTCGGCGAGCTCTCCCATTTCGGTCAGCTCGTCCCCGTCCAGGCGCTTGGAGATGGCAGCCATGAAGCCCGTCGGCACGAGCGCCTCGCGCTTCGCCGCCTCGACGAGCGAGCCGAGCACCGCGGCGGAGTCGACCACCGGGTCGGTGTTGGGCATCGCCAGGATCGCACAGTAGCCGCCCGCCGCCGCGGCGGCGGTTCCACTCGCAATCGTCTCCTCGTCCTCGCGTCCGGGCGAGCGCAGGTGCACGTGAGGATCGACGAACGCGGGCGCCAGCACGCGGCTCGTCGCGGGCGCGGGCTCGATCCGGACGATGACGCCGTCGTCGACCGTGATCGTGACGCACTCCCCACCTGCGAGGCGTCCGGTGAGACTGAGGCTGTCGGAGCGGCCGTTCTTGCAGAAGAGCGTCACGCCGCCACCGCCGACACTGCCGCGGGAACCTCGACCGCGAGCAGGTCGTGCAAGACGGCCATCCTGACGGCGAGGCCCGAGCGGACTTGCTCGAGGACGAGTGAGTCCGGGGAGTCCGCGACGCGGCCGTCCATCTCGACGCCCCGATTGATCGGCCCGGGATGCATCACCTTCTGCCCCGGCCGCAGACGCTCGGGCGTGATCCCCCAGCGGGCGGCGTACTCGCGCAGGCTCGGCACGTAGGCGGACTCCATCCGCTCGCGCTGCATCCGCAGGACGTAGACGACGTCTGCGGACTCGATCGCGGCGATGTCGGTCGAGGTCTCGCAGCCGAGCGCCTCGATTCCGCGCGGGAGCAGCGTCGGCGGGGCGACGAGCGTCGTGTGGCCGCCGACGAGCGCGAGCGCCTGCACGAGCGAGCGGGCGACGCGACTGTGAAGGATGTCGCCGACGATCGCCACGTGGAGCCCCTCGAGATCGCCGAGGGCCTGACGCATCGTGAACAGGTCGAGCAGCGCCTGCGTCGGATGCTGGTGCTTGCCGTCCCCGGCGTTGACGACCGCGGCGCCGCAGTGGCGGGCGACGATCTGCGGCGCACCGATCCGCGCGTGCCGGACGACGATCGCGTCGGGCTCATACGACGAGAGCGTCAGCACCGTGTCCTTGAGCGACTCGCCCTTGTCGAGCGAGGAGCCTGCGGCCTTGAGCGAGATCACGTCGGCGGAGAGCCGCCTCGCGGCCAGCTCGAAGCTCGACGACGTCCTGGTCGAGGACTCGAAGAACAGATTCACGACGAGCTTGCCCCTGAGCGTCGGCAGCTTCTCCTCCACGCCGGCGAGAGCGCCTGCCGTCTCGAGGATCCGCTCCACGTCGTCGCGGTCGAGGTCGGCGATCGAGAGCAGGTGTTTCATGCCGCCTCCTCCTTCTCCTCGGGCGCGCCGAGCAGCAGGATCCGGTCCGTGCCGTCCGTCTCCCGGAGCTCGACCTGGATCCGCTCGCCGCGCGCGGTCGGAAGGTTCGTGCCGACGTAGTCGGGCCGGATCGGTAGCTCGCGATGACCTCGGTCGACGAGGACGGCGAGCTCGACACCGGCGGGGCGCCCGTGCTCGAAGAGCGTCTCGATCGCGGCGCGGATCGTGCGTCCGGTGTAGAGGACGTCGTCGACGAGGACGACGGTCATGCCGCGGAGCTCGAAGTCCAGCAGCGTTGCATGCACCACCGGCTGCTCCTGACCGGGGACGGCATCGTCGCGGTGAAAGGTGATGTCGACCGCGCCCAGCGCGACTTCCTCCCCGCTTCGCTCCTCGATCAGCGTCACGAGGCGCTCGGCGATCGGGACGCCGCGTGTGTGGATGCCGACGAGGGCGACCCGGGTGAGGTCGGGGTTGCGCTCGACGATCTCATGGGCGATGCGGGACAGCGCGCGGCCCAGCGCCTCCGCGTCCAGCAGGGTCTTTCCCGCGTCGCGGTCGGCGACGTGCGTGCTCATTCCACTGTTCATTCCCATCCTTTCCGGCCTCTCTGGACCGGGTTAAAGGGTCGAGCGCACAATAGCGCCCACATCGGACGAAGCGACGAGCTAGCCGGCGCCCAACTCGTTGACCCCGGTGAGCACGGCTGCTTCGGCCCGGGGCAGGCGCGCACCGCGCTTCACGAGCCGAGGCGTGCCGCGCTCCTCGAACGGAACCTCGATCAGGTCGAAGTCGCGTGGAACCACCGTCTGAGGGAAGATCGTGCGCGCCTCCCGCTCGACGTCGCCGCCGCCGTAGCGGCTCGACAGATGCGTCAGTGCGAGCAGCTTCACTCCGGCGTCGCGCGCGACGCGGGCCGCTTCGAGCGCGGTCGAGTGCTCCGTCTCGCGAGCCCGCTCGGCCTCGTCCTCGCAGAACGTCGCCTCGTGGACGAGCACGTCGGCGCCGCGGGCCGCCTCGACGACCTCGTCGGAGGGTGCCGTGTCCCCGGTGAGCACGACCTTCCGGCCCGCCCTAGGCTCACCGAGCACGTGCTCGGGCGCGACGACGACGCCGCCGGCGAGCGTCACCTGCTCCCCCGCCTGGAGCGCGCCACGCTCGGGACCGAATGGAACGCCGAGCGCGTCGGCGGACGCCACGTCGAAGCGGCCGGGGCGCTCGTCCTCGACCAGTGCGTAGCCGAGCGCATCCCGGCCGTGGCGGGCGGCGAACGTTCGCAGCGCGTAGCCGTCGCGCGGGAGCGACGCGCCGGCCGCCAGCTCGACGACGCCGACCTCGTAGCTCAGCCGTCCGATGATCCGCCGGAGCGAGCCCAGCAGCTCCTCGAGGCCACGGGGGCCGTAGATCGTCAGCTGCAGCTCCCGGCCGCGGAGTGCGAACGTCTTCAGCATCCCGGGGATGCCGAGGACGTGGTCGGCGTGGAAGTGCGTCAGGAAGAGCTCCGAAAGGTCGACGAGCCCCACGTCGGAGCGCAGGAGCTGGCGCTGCGTCCCTTCGCCGCAGTCGAACAGCAGCCGCTCGCCCCCGCGCCGGACGAGCGTGGCGGAAGGCGCACGGCGGGCCGTCGGCATCGAGCCTGCGGTGCCCAGGAAGGCGACGTCGAGATCCACGCCGCCAGTCTAGGCCGGGGTTACGGCAGGACGAGGATCTGGCCGGGGACGATCGTCGTCCCGTCGAGCCCGTTCCGCTCCCGGATCTCCCAGACGCCCTTGCGAGGATCGGTGTAGCCGCTCGCGGCGATCGACCAGAGCGTGTCGTACGCCTGGACGACGTACTGCCGCTCCGGCTGCGACGCGTCCGAAGATCGCGCGAATGCAGCCCAGAGAAAGACGAGCAATGCCGCGACGATGATGATGCGTCCGAACATGTGTTCGCCATGATGCCACGAACACGCGTTCGTGTCAAGTGGAGGCGCGAATCAGAGGCTCTCGGGGCCGGTCTGCCGGCCCCGAGAGCGTCATGCTGCTTCTACTTGCCCTTCTTGCCCTTCTTGCCCTTCTTCGCCACGGGCTTCTTCACCGGGGCCGACTTCCCCGCCCCGACCTGGAAGGCCTTCGAGACGAGCACCGTCGAGCGGCTGCTGTTGGCCCACGCGCTCAGCCTGATCGCGTAGACGTACTTGCCCTCGGCCAGCGGGACCGACGGGAACTGGATCCGCGGCGTGAAGTTCGCCTTGATCGTGCCGTCGGTCGACAGCGTCGGCGCCTGGACGGCGGCGAGCTCACGGCTGATCTGGGCCTTGGCGACGGTCGACCTGAAGACGCCGGCCTTGTAGGTCGCATCCTCGAGGGCGCTCGCGTTGAACGCCCAAGCCTTCTGCGTCTTCATCTTGGGCTTCGACAGGTCACCGAACTCGGCCGCTCCGCCGACGACGCCGCTCGGGGGCGACCAGGCGACCTGCTGACCGGTGCATGTCGCGTTCGCCGCGATCGCGGCCGTCACCGCCGCAGCAGAGGGACGCGGGGTGCCGTCGGCGTAGTGCAGCGCCGCCTGCCAGCCGGCGAGGTTCTCCTCGTCGTGGAAGCCGAAGAAGTTCAGCGCCGCAATCGCCGGGTCGCAGGCCGCCCGCTTGACCAGCTCCGCGTAGATCTGTGCCTGCGTCTGTTCGGTCGTGACGTTGATGTTCTCGCCGCCCGTGTACCGGGCCTTCTTGTCGTCCGGGATCGCGACCTGCCAGCCGGTCTCGTCCAGGAAGAGCTTCGGCGAAGTGGGCTGCGCGGTGCCGCGGAACGCGTCGAAGAGGGCGAGCTTCAGCCGGTCGAGGTTGGGGAAGCCCATGTTCGGCCAGACGTAGCCCTTGTCGAGCGCGTCGGTGTGCTCGTTCGGGTAGGGGTGGAAGCTGAAGCCGTCCATCAGCGGCTTCGTCCGCCCGCTGCCGCGGTACCAATCGCCGAGCGCCTTCAGGAACTTGACCGGCGAGGTGGAGATGTTGCTCGGCGCGTCCGGGCGGTCGTTGCCGCGCGGTGAGAGCCCGACGCCGAGCACCTCGATGCTTGCGTCGACCGACTTGACCCCGTCGTAGCCGGCGGCCAGGAACGGGCCGAACGCAGCGGCCGACGCCTGCTTGCCGGCGGCGTCGAACTGCGGCCGCCAGAACGCGGGCTGGTTCGCCTCGTTGCCGACGATGTAGCTCCGTACCTGCGGGTACGTCCGCGCGAGCTGCGCGAGATAGGCGCCGAACGCGTCGGGCGAGACGCCGCCGGCCTCGATCTCCTTCGGCGGATAGGGGTAGACGGCGAGGATCACCTTGACCCCGTTCGCGAACGCGCGGGGAACCGCGACGTCGAGGAACGCCTTGTCCTGGATCGTCGTCGGCTGGCTCGGCGTCCACCGGACGGTCATCACGTTGTTCTTCAGGCCGACGCGGGCCATCTTGGCGAAGAACGCGGCGTCACCCGTGTACTTGCCGGTGTCGTCGTTGGAGCCGAACTCGACCGCCGAGGCGGTGGAAGCCAGCACGAGGGCGCACAGCAGTGCAAGCGCCGCAGAAAATCGTTTCAACATTCCCCCCTAAGGACTCAGATTTATCGGTCACAACGATGATCGGTCAAGCTGAGGACGACCGGAAGGGGCCGTCCGGCCCATCTTCGGCATCCGAGGGGCCTAGTCCTTGGTCGTCCAGGAGGGCAAGGATCGCGTCCAGGACGTGGTCCGAGCCGAAGCGGACGACGTCGTCCGCGACAAGGCCGGTCTCGGCCTCGGCGGCCGCAAGCGCAGCCTGCGCACCGGCCTCGTCCAGCGTCCGGGTGTTCAGCACGATCGCCGCCACGCGTGCCTTGCGTGCGGGGAGGGAGATCCGCTCGTGCAGGTCGACGAGCTCTGTGAGCGGCAGCAGCGGATGCCCCGGGTAGCCCTCTACCTCGGTCGTGCCCGCCTCATGGCAGAGCACGAATGCGTGCGGAGCGGAGCCGTGGATCAGCCCGAGCGTGACGCCCGAGTACGCGGGATGCGTGACCGCACCCTGGCCCTCGACGAGCAGCAACGCACCGTCGCGCTTGTGCCCCTCGACGACGAGCTGCTCGGCGGCGCCGGCGATGAAGTCGGAGACGACCGCGTCGACGGCGATCCCCCACCCCGCGATCGCGATCCCGGTCTGGCCGGTCGGGACGAAGCGCGAGGAAATCCCCCGAGCCCGCGCGGCGCGATCGAGCTCGAGCGCGACCGTCATCTTCCCGATCGCGCAGTCGGAGCCCACGGTGAGGACTGTCTTCGCCGGATGCAGGAGGTTCGCGCCCGTCGGGACGTTGAGCCCCGCGGGCGGGCGTCGCAGGTCACGCAGCTCGACACCGTGCCGCGCCGCGAGCGCGGACAGCTCCTCGTCGTCGCCGAGGAAGACGTGCAGCCCGTTCTCGAGGTGAAGGCCGTGCGAGACCGCGCTGCGCAGAAGCTCTTGCCAGGCCGGCGGAAACCGTCCGCCCGCCGTGACGACGCCGACCAACGCGGTCGTGGGCTCGTACCGGAGCGCCTCCTCGACCGAGGCGACGATCGGAACGCCCGCCTCCGTCTCGCCCGCGTGCACCGAGTCGAGGATCGCGACGACGGGCCGCTCGCCGTAGGCGAGCACGCCCCGGCCGGTCTTCGCGTAGTGGGGATCACGCCAGAAGCCCTCGGCGAGAATGAGGATCCGCTCAGGCTGCTGCAACGCCGAGCCCGGGCCTATCGGAGGGAACCTGGACGCCGTCGGCGAAGGCGACGCCGGGCCAGGGGTCGTCGGCGATCAGCAGGTTCCCGTCGAGGTCGACGTGGTCGCACAGGGGCGCGACGGCGCAGCCGGCGGCGATGCCGAGGCCCGACTCGATCATGCAGCCGAGCATGACGCCGAGCCCGAGCGCACGGGCTGCGTGCGCCATCCGGATTCCCTCGCGGATCCCGCCCGACTTCGCGAGCTTGATGTTGATCCCGTGCGCGATCTCCGCGCAGGCGGCGACGTCAGCGAGCCGGTGGCAGTCCTCGTCGACGTAGATCGGGATCGGCGACCGCTCTTTCAGCGTCCGGCCGCCCTCGTTGCCCGCGGGCAACGGCTGCTCGCAGTAGGCGACGCCGAGCTCGGCGAGCTGCGGGAGCGACTCGAGCGCCTCCTCGAGCGACCACCATTCGTTCACGTCCACCTGCAGCGGCAGGTCGGTGACCGCCCGCACCGCGCGAACGCGCTCGACGTCGAGCCCGTCGGCGCCGCCCAGCTTCAGCTTCAGCCGCCGGAAGCGCGTCGCCGCCTTCTCGGCGCGGCGGGCCATGTCGTCGGGGTCGCCGAGCCAGACCGTCCAGGACGTGGGCGGGCCGGTGCGCGGGAGGCCGAGCAGCTTCCAGACCGGGACGCCGAGCAGCTTCCCCTGTAGGTCGTGCAGCGCGCCGTCGATCGCCGCTCTGGCCGCGTTTTCGCCCTGCGGCAGCCGGGCCTCGATCTCCTCGAGCGCGAACGGGTCGTCGCCGAGCAGGGCCGCGTGCTCCTCGAGATAGGCGAGCGCCGACGCCGGGGTCTCGTCGTAGCGCTCGATCGGCGCTCCCTCGCCGAAGCCCGAGACGCCGTCGTGGCGGAGCTCGACCTGGACGACGTCGTCCTCGTCGCTCGACTCGCGCGCGATCACAAAGGTCTCGGCGAGCCGCAGGGTCACGATCCGGGCTGAGAGCTCCACGCCGGGTACACTAGAGCGCTCCGCGCCCGTAGCTCAGGGGATAGAGCGCACGCCTCCGGAGCGTGAGGTCGGAGGTTCGAATCCTCCCGGGCGCATTCCTCATCGGGGCGCAAGCAGAACCGGAATCCGCTTTCGCGGACCCCGGTTCGCGCCAAGACCCCTGAAGGGTCGCTTCGCTCCCGGGCTCAGGCCTTGGCGGTGATCGTGATGCCGCCGCGCGCCTTTTGGGTCAGCACGACGCGCACCTTGTCCGCGGGGAGATCGAGCGCTCCGGCGACGTCGTCGCGGATCCGGACGGCCAGCGCCTCGCAGAAGGCGCCCTCGTTCCGGTAGGTGGCAAGGTAGAGCTTGAGCGACTTCGACTCGAGGCAGAGCGGTCCCGGCTCGTACTCGATCACCGCGATGTAGAAGTCGGGCTGCGCGGTGATCGGGCAGATCGCGACCAGCTCGTCGCTTGTCATCGACACGTGCGAGACGCCTGGGTTCGGGAAGGTCTCGAGCCCGGCGTAGTGCTCGGAGCCGGCGTGGCCGAGCGCGACGAACTCGGTCGAACGGGTCGTCTCGTCCATCGCGCCGTACTCTAGGCGAGCGATGCGCGTCTATCTCGCCGGCCCGCCGTTCGCAGAGGAATATCGCCGCCGCGCCGACACGCTCGTCCGCGCGGCCGGCTGGGAGCCGGTCGATCCGATGCGACGAGACTTCCGCGGCCACACGGAGGGCAACGAGCGGGAGATCGTCGAGGGCGACCTCGCCGAGATCGACTCTTGCGATGCCGTGCTCGCCTCCTTCACCGAGCCGGACGAGGGGACCGCGATGGAGTGCTGGCACGCCCACGTGGCCGGCAAGCCGGTCGTCGCCTACACCGGCGGCACGCCGGCACACCCATGGACCGTGTACGTCGCAGATGCGGTCTGCCCCGACCTGGAGCAGGCGGTCGCAGCGCTCGGCGCTACTGTCCCACGGTGAGGGGTTACCTGCGCAGCCTGAACCCGCGACTACCGCGGGAGATCCAGGTACTCCAGCTCGGCGGGCTCCTGAACGCGATCGGGAACGGCCTCGTGCTGCCGTTCACGCTCATCTACCTGCACAACGAGCGCGGGATCGACCTGACCACCGCCGGGCTGGTCCTCGGCACCAACGCTGCGGTCAGCCTGGTCGCCGGGCCGATCGCAGGTGCACTCGTCGACCGGGTCGGCGGCAAGCGGATGCTCACGATCGCGCTCGGCTTCCTGATGCTCGGAATCGGCGGCTACGCGTTCGTCGAGACGGCGTGGCACGGTTTCCTCGCGGCCGCGATCCTCGGGATCGGGAACGGCGCCTTCTGGCCCTCCCAGTCGACGCTCCTCTCGGGCTTGGCCTCGCGCGAGCAGCGTCCGACCGTGTTCGCGATGCAGCGTGTGACGATGAACCTGGGCATCGGGATCGGCGGCCTCACCGGGGGCTTCATCGCCGCAGCGAGCTTCCAGGCGCTCTTCCTGCTCGACGCGCTCACCTTCGTCGGCTACGCGGTGGTGCTCTGGCGGTTCGTCCCGGAGCCGCGCCGGCAGCTCGAGCGGGCTGTGCGCGCGGGGAGCTACCGCGACGTCTTCCGGCACCGGGTCTTCATGGGACTGATCGCCGTGAACGCCCTCTTCATCGCCGCCGGGATCGCACAGCTCGAGGTGCTGCCCGCCTACGCGAAGAATGAGGCCGGAATCGGCGAGAGCGGAATCGGCCAGCTGTTCTTCGTCAACACGATCGCGGTCGTCCTGCTGCAGCTGCCCGTCGCCCGGCTCGCGCAGGGCCACCGGCGGATGCCGTTCATGGCACTGCTCGGCGTCGTCTGGGCCGCATCCTGGATCGTCGTACCCGCGAGCGGCCTCTGGCTCTCCGGGTTCACCGCGTTTGCCCTGCTCGCTTTCGCCGTCCTCCTCTTCGGGGCGGGCGAGTGCCTGCACGGCGCCGTCCAGGCGCCGCTCGTCGCCGATCTGGCGGATCACCGGCTGATCGGCCGCTACATGGCGATGTCGGCGCTCTCCTGGCAGGTCGGCTTCACGGTAGGTCCGGCGGCCGGGGCCGCTCTGCTCGGCGCGTCGCCGACCGGGCTCTGGATCGCCGCCGCGTCCGGCTGCCTCCTCGCCGGCCTCGCCTCGCTGGCGCTCGAGCGGGCGTTGCCGGAGCACGTGCGCCGCACGCCGCGTGCCGCGCCGGTCGCAACCGCACCCGTCGCGCTCGTCGACGCCGCTTCACCGACAACCTAAGTAGAATTGCGCCATGCCGATCGCCGCCGAGGACCCGCTCAGTACGTATGGCCAACCTGCCTCGCATCAGGCGGTCACGGCTCGACTCGCTCGCACAGCCCGACGCTCCGGCTGAGCGCCGCCCGCTCGAGCTCACCGGCGGCGGCCTGACCTGGGTCCACCTCGACCGGCCAAACGCGACCGCCGCGGCCGACCTCGCCGAGCGGTTCGGCTGGCACGCGCTCGACGTCGAGGACGTGCTCTCGAAGCGCCAGCGGCCGAAGATCGACGAGTACCCCGACTATCTCTTCGCCGTCCTCCACTTCCCCGTCTACGACAAGGCTATCCAGCGGCTGAACGCGGCCGAGCTCGACGTCTTCCTCGCCCAGGGCTACCTCGTGACGCTGCCGAACGTCGAGCTGCTCCCGGTGACGCGGCTCTTCCACCGCTGCCGGGAGAACGAGCAGCTGCGGGAGGAGCTGTTCGCAAAAGGGTCCGGTCGACTGCTGTACGAGGTGCTCGACGACCTCTTCGACTACTGCTTCCCGATCCTCGACAAGATCGGTCACAAGCTCGACTCCGTCGAGGACGACATGTTCGAGCGCCGGGCCGAGGACGTCGTCCGCGACCTCTCGAACGTCAAGCAGGAGATCATCTCCTACCGCAAGATCATCAAGCCCGAGCGCGCCACCCTGCGCCAGCTGGAGCGGCGCGTGGAGCGGTTCCTGCCGGAGGAGCTCGACCTCTACTTTGACGACATCGTCGACGCGGCCGAGCGGATCTGGGACCTGCTCGACAACTACAAGGAGGTCGTCGAGGGGCTCGAGTCGACGAACGAGTCGGTGATCTCGCACCGCCAGAACGACGTCCTCCGCGTGCTCACCACCTTCAGCGCGATCCTGCTGCCGCTGACCCTGCTGGCCAGCGTCTTCGGGATGAACGTCGACTTCCCGGGCAACGGCACCGCGTTGGCCTTCTGGATCATCGTCGGCGTCATGGTCGCCGTGGGCGCGAGCCTCCTGGGCTTCTTTCGCTGGAAGCGCTGGCTCTAATTGAAGACTGAGCCGGGGCGCAGTCGGTGCCGCCCCGGCTGTCGTCGCTCTTAGCGGCCTTCGCTCCCGTCTCCCCCGCGGCCCCAGTTGATGTCGAGGTGCTCGCGGGGATCGTCGGCGTGCGAACGGGTGCCGGACTTCGCGATCCCGCGGCTGACCTTGGTCGTTGCCGGGATCGCGATCACCGCGGCCTCGTCGGACGCCTTCGTAGGAACTTCATAAACCGGTCCTGCCGGTGACGCGTGGAGGTTTAACGGTATGCGCGCTAGGCCGGTTGGAGCCTCCGGGCTCCCGCGGCGACGTCCGCGGTCTCGAGCGCGCGCCAGGTGAGCGGCCCGGCGACCCCGTCCGGCTCGAGGTCGCGCTGCTGCTGGAACGCCTCGACCGCGAGCTGGGTGATCTGGCCGTAGTCGCCGTCGATGGCGGCTTCCACAGGCAGCACGCCGTGCTGGCGCAGCAGCCTCTGCAAGCGCTTGACCTGCCACCCCTCGGAGCCGAACCGGAGGGTCGGGGCCTCCGCCTTCAGCGGCTTCACCGCCGCCGGGACGCCGGTGCCGATCCGTGCGCGCACGAGCGCGAGGTAGCGCTCGACCGGGAAGCCCTGGCCGGGATCCCAGTGCGAACCGCGCTTGAACGCCTTGCTGACGGCGTCGTGGGTCGTGATCCCACGCCTGCCCGCCTTCAGATCAGCTGCGTAGAGCCAGGTGACCGGGATCTTGTACTTCTTGCACAGGTCGCCTACGAGCGTGGCGGAACGCTCGAGCATCGCCGTCGAGTAGGCGTCGCTCCAGTCGCGGCCGGTCTGCTTCGCGCGTCCGGCGTGCTCGATCCCGATCCCGTCGTGGTTCGCGCCTGGAGCGTGCCAGCCGACGTCCTGGTCGCGAACGCACTGCACGACCGAGTTCGCATCGACGCAGTAATGGGCGGAAACCTTCGCGCCGGGGTTGCGGAACCAGGCGGCGCAGTTCTCCGCGGTCTCGCCCTTCTCGTCCATCTCCATCGTGTGGATCACGATCAGGTCGATCTGGCGGCCGGCGGTGCGGGTGACGTGCGGGCTCTCGACGAACGGATAGGCCATGTCTCTCTCCTTTTCGTTCAGGGCTGGGTGGCGGTGGGCGCGGTGACCAAAGCCTTCTTGGCCAAGTAGCCGGCGTGCGAGATCGCGAGCAGCGTGACGACGGCCTCGTCGACCGCCGGCAATGAGGTGAATGCACTCGTCCTGTCCTCGAACATGTCGCCGAGCGTCAGCCCGTAGGCGAGGATCAGCACGACGGTGAACAGGAACATCTGCACCTTGCCGAGATCCACGTGGTCGCCGTCTGCCTCCTCCTCGCCGTGGAAGAGATCGGCGAACCTCGAGTCGGCCTCGCTGCGCAGGTGCACGACCTTGCCGCCCTGCTTTCGCTGCTTGTAGGAGAGCGCGGCGGGCGCGGCGACGAGCGACGCCGTCGAGATCCCCATCGCGAGCCAGAGCTCGCTCGGGATGCTCACGTTCATCGGCTCCGCCGCATTGCGGCCGATGTTCGCGAGCGCTGCGGCCAGATAGCCCGAGAGCACGAGCACGGTCCAGAGGAGCATCTGCAGCCGCGAGAGGCTGACGCGGTGGCGGTCGTCGATGAGGACGCCGCGCCAGAGGCCCGTGACGCCGTGCCCCGCGACGGCGGCCAAGGCGGCCATCAGCGCCGCGACCGCGAGCCAGCCGACGACGGTGCGCTGGCCGAGGAAGCCGAGCTGGCCGCCGCTCTGCGGCAGCGAGATCCCGAGCACCGCAATCCCCGCGAGAATCGCGACCAGCCCAAAGGTGTGAGCGGAGCGCCAGCGAGGACGCTCGGCGTACGTGGCTGCTGCGGTCGACATGCTCCCTCGCCTTCCTGCCGCAGCTCGCTTGTGCGGAAAGCATCAACCTTTCCTCGCCCATTGTCAAGGTTCGGGTGCGAGAATCGCCTGATGCCGAAGCCGCTGTGGGCGCCCTGGCGTCTCGAGTACGTGACGCAGGCCGACGAGCTCCCGGGCTGCCCGCTCTGCGCCGAGGCGGCGGGCGAGGTCGAGGAGAGCCTCGTCGTCCACCGGGGCGAGACGGCGTTCGTGCTCCTGAACAAGTTTCCGTACTCCTCCGGGCACCTACTCGTCGCTCCCGTCGCCCACACGGGCGAGCTCGCGGGGCTCGGCGACGAGACCGCGCTCGAGATCCACCGGCTCGGCCTCCAGGGAATCGAGGCGTTGCGCGCGACATATGCGCCCGCGGGCTTCAATCTGGGTTGGAACCTCGGCCGGGTCGCGGGGGCGGGGATCGTCGACCATGTCCACCTTCATGTCGTTCCGCGCTGGGCGGGCGACACGAACTTCATGCCGGTGCTCGGCGACGTGAAGGTGCTGCCCGAGCACCTGCACGCCACGCGCGAGCGGCTGCTCGGCGCCTGGCCGCGCTGAGCTCGGCCGAGAGCGCTTCACCTCGGCGCCGCTTCCGTCGATGGGAGACGAGATGGAGCGCTTCGACTTCCAACAGCTCGTCGAGTGCTTGCCGCTCGTCGTCTGTCCGGCTATGCCGAGGAGGCATTCGCGGACAACCCGGCGATCACCGCGGCGACCTTGATCGGGAAACCGTTCACCGTCGACGAATTCGCGCACCGCGTACGCGGCGCACTCGAAGCGGCCTGACGCACTTCTCAGCCCGGAAAGCCCTGCAAATGTGGCTTGATTCCTCGAACGAGGGATCAGTTGCCAGCGCTGGCGCTCCGATCTCTGGAGTGTGGATCTCGTCCGTGCCGCCGTATCGGGCAGGGTCCGCGTCGCCGCTCTTCTAGCGCTGACGTGCGCCCTTCTCCCCGCCGACGCTCTCGCGTTCGGCGGCAGCTACCGCATCGACGGCGGTACGCAGCGCCAGCAGGCGCAGGTGCGTCTCGCGCTCGACGCTAGCTCGTTTGACTGGGGCGTCGTCCCGCCGGTCGAGATCGCGATCCGCGAGGGCACGGGCTCGTTCTCCCTGCCGGGTCGGATCACCCTCGAGGCCAAGCTCCTCGATGCCGGGATCTTCTCCTGGGCCGTCGTCCAGGACGAGTTCGCCCACCAGATCGACTACCTCGTGCTCGGCGAGCGCGCCCGCTCGATCCTCAACCGGGAGCTGCTCGGCCGGGTGTGGTGCCACTCTGACCAGCCGGGCCTCCCCCACTCCGTCTATGGCTGCGAGCGGTTCACCTCCACCTTCGTCTGGGCGTTCTGGCCGGTGCGGCAGAACGCGTACCGCCCCAACTCGCGGAACGACGAGTCCGCCTCGATGGCTCCTGGCCCGTTCCGGGCGCTCGTCCAGGAGCTAATCGCGCCCGCCGTGGCCGTGCGCTCGCACAATCGCCTCTACGGCCCCCTCCGGTAAAGCAGCGTACCCGCGAAGTCGGCTTGACCGTTTGCCTTCTGCGAGCTTGAATCACGGGAGAGACTTCAGAGGGCCGCCATGTCGCACGCAACTCGTAACGCACACATCCAGTCGCTGTACCGAGAAGTCAACGAGGGCATCGCCCTGATGGGCAAGGGCTGGGACACCCCGATGCTGGAGCTGCTCTGCGAGTGCGGCACCGCGCGCTGCACCGAGCGGATCGAGATGAGCCCGGACGACTACGAGCTCCTCCGCGCCGATGCGACCCGTTTCGTGCTCCGTCCTGGACACGAGGACGGCGCGGCCGAGACCGTCGTTCGCTCCACCCCGGAGTACCTGATCGTCGCCAACCACGGACGCGCCGCGACCGTGGCGATCCGCAAGGATCCCCGGACCGCGCGCTAGAATCCCCGTCGACGCGGGTGTAGCTCAGTTGGTAGAGCATCAGCTTCCCAAGCTGAGGGTCGTGGGTTCGAGTCCCATCGCCCGCTTTCTGCGAGACGTCGCGCCGACGCTTACTCGCAGCCGATGCCGTCGTTGTCGGCGTCGAGCCGATAGGGGTCGGCGCCGATCACCTGCACTGGCGCCTTGCCGAGCGCGCGCACGTCTGGGCAGTTGAGATCGCCCACGATCGGCAGGCAGTTGGAGTAGTTCGGATGACAGCCGGCTGACGGCGATGGTGTGGCGGATGGAAGCGGGGTTGCGACCGGAGCCGGAGCCGGGGTGGCCGTCGGCGCAGGCGGAGTCGCCGGAGCTGCACACGCCGTGTACAGACCTGCGTTGGCGCTCTTTGCGGAGGCCGCCGCGGAGCGGTACGCCGTCAACCGCGCGAACGGCCGCTCGAAGACGTACACCGCGGCGTATCCCTCCCTGACCAGGCGGACACCGAGATCTTGGCTACCGCCGATGTCGACGTACGCCAGCAGGCGGCTGTAGCGATCACGCGTGTCCTGCGTGGGATCACCGCGGAGAACGACGCGCTTCCCGAGCGTGAGGCTCGTCGTCCTGTGCGAGGCCTGCGTGAAGTAGCAAGCCCCCCGCTCCGGAGTGTCGATGCCGATCACACGCACGCGCTCGCGCATGCCGCTGGCTAGCGTGACGTCGAGCGTGTCGCCGTCGATAACGCGCGTGACGATGCCGGGATACGAGAAGCGCCCGTCGCTAGCCGCTTCAGCCTGGTCGGAGGAGGGAAGTCCCGAAAGCAGCCCGAACCCGAGCAGGCCTGACAGTGCCGCCGCAGATACCGCCCACCTCACTGCCAACCATTGTTAGCGCGATTGTCCTTTTAGTACAAGCGGCTGGCGCCGCTCAGCTCGAGCGGGCGAGCTCCTCCATCTCAGTCGAGTAGCGGCCGCCGACGGCGGCGCTGTTGCAGCGAGACCGGAGCGCGAGCTGCGCCTGGCCAGCCTCGACGTTCGACGCGTCGCCCCCCCAAGCCGCGATCGCCGGCGCCTGCAGGGCGCGCCCGTACGAGAACGAGAGCGCCCACGGCTGCGGTCCGCGCGAGTTGATCGCGTTCAGGTTCTCGCTCGCCTGCTGGTCGGTCTGGCCGCCTGAGAGGAAGACGATCCCGGGCACGGCCGCAGGGACGGTCTCGCGGAAGCACCTGAGCGTCCAGTCGGCGACCTCGTCGGCGCTCGCCTGCGTCGGCGAGCCCTTGCCGGAGAGAACCATGTTCGGCTTCAGCAGGATCCCTTCGAGGTCGACGCGCTGGTGGTAGAGCTCGTCGAAGACCTTGTGCAGCGTCCGCTTGGTGGCGCGATAACACGTCTCGATGTCGTTGTCGGCGTCCATCAACACCTCGGGCTCGACGATCGGGACGATTCCCTGCTCCTGGCACAGGGCCGCGTAGCGAGCGAGCGCATGCGCGTTGACCTGGATGCAGTAGGCCGTCGGGATGCCGTCGCCGATCGTGATCACGGCGCGCCACTTGGCGAAGCGCGCGCCGAGCCCGCGGTACTCCTCGAGGCGCTCGCGCAGCCCGTCCAGCCCTTCGGTCAGCTTCTCGCCCGGCGCGCCCGCGAGCTCCTTGGCGCCGGTGTCGACCTTGATCCCCGGGATGATCCCCTTGTCCGCGAGGTAGCTCGCGAACGGGGTGCCGTCGGCGCTCGACTGCCGCAGCGTCTCGTCGTAGAGGATGACGCCGCTGACGAACTCCTCGAGCCCGGGCGTCGTGAAGAGCATGTCGCGGTAGGCGCGGCGATTCTCCTCCGTCGACTCGAGCGAGATCGTGTCGAAACGCTTTTCGATCGTCCCCGAGCTCTCATCGGCGGCGAGGATCCCCCTGTCGCCGGCGACGAGCGCCCTGGCGGTCTCGTGTAGGCCGTTGTCAGCCATCTCGCTGTCCTTTCATCAGTTGTCGAACCTTCTCGGACGGGTGATAGGCGGCGATCCGGCGAACCGTCCCGGAGCGCGAGCGCATCACGATCGACTCGGTCTCGACACCGGTGCCGCTGACGCGCACGCCGCGGAGGAAGACGCCGCTCGTGACACCGGTGGCGGCGACGAAGACGTCCTCGCCGGAGACGAGGTCGTTCGTCGTCAGCACGCGATCGAGGTCGACGCCGGCGTCGAGGAGCGCCTGCCGCTCCTCGTCCGAGCGCGGCCAGAGCTTGCCCTGGATCGCGCCGCGCAGGCACTTGATCGCGGCGGCGGAAATGACGCCCTCCGGGGTACCGCCGATCCCCATCAGCATGTCGACGCCCGCGAAGGCCTGCGCAGCCGCGATCGAGGGAGCGACGTCGCCGTCGCGGATTAGGTTGACGCGGGCGCCGGACTGGCGCAACTCGCCGATCAGCTCGACGTGGCGGTCGCGCTCGAGCACGACGACGGTCACCTCCGAGACGTCGAGGCCTTTCGCCTTCGCGACCGCTCGCACGTTCTCGGTCGGAGTCGCGTCGATGTCGATCGCCTCCGCCGCCTCAGGCCCGACGGCGATCTTGTCCATGTAGAAAGCGGCGCCCGGGTCAAACATGGTCCCGCGCTCGGCGACGGCGATCACGGCGATCGCATTCGGCTGTCCGAGGGCGGTCAGCCGCGTTCCCTCGAGCGGGTCGACGGCGACGTCGACGGCGGGACCGGTGCCGTCGCCCACCTCCTCGCCGTTGTAGAGCATCGGCGCCTCGTCCTTCTCCCCCTCGCCGATCACGACGACGCCGTTCATCCGCACGGTGTCTAGCACGAGGCGCATCGCGTCGACCGCCGCAGCGTCGGCCTTCTCCTTCTCCCCGCGCCCGACCCAACCGGACGCGGCCAGCGCAGCGGCCTCGGTGACGCGGACGAGCTCGAGGGCGAGGTTACGGTCGGGTGCTTCGGCGCTCATGCGCCGACAACTCTATGCGCGCTACGGCGTGGTCGTCGCGGACTTCAGGAAGGTCGACGGGTCGAGCAGATTGCCCTGGCCGGCCGGCAGGAAGACGATCTGCGGCGGCGCCTCCTTGAGGATCTGGAGCGCCTCGAACTGAAGGTTGCGATCGGTCAGCGAGCTCGCGCGGAGCCGCTGCGCCTGCGCCTGGCCGCGTGCGCGCTCGATCTCCTGCTGCGCCTCGGCCTTCGACTGCTCCACCTTCTGCGTCGCGGCGAGCGCGTCCTGGGTGGCGACCTGCTTGCGCTCGATCGCCTCGGTGAACTCCTTGGGGAAGTCGAGGTCGTTGATCAGGAAGTCGACGACGTCGATCGAGAAGCCGGCGAGCTGGCGGTTGAGCTCGGCCTGCACGGCGCCGCGGATCCGCTCGCGGTTCGGCGCCACAGAAACGCTCTTGAAGTTGACCGTCTCGTTCTTGAAGACCTGGAAGACGCGCGGCGCGACGACCTTCTCGAAGTAGGTCGCCCCGACGTCCGTGTAGAGCTCCTGGACGGCCTTGTCGCTGACGCGGTAGTTGAGCGTGACGACCGCGTACACCGGCTGCGTCTCCTCGCTGATCGCGGGACCGCTCGCGATCGTGCCCTCGGCCGGCCCGGTGCGATCGTCCATCTGGAAGCGCTGACTCTCGACCTGCGTCGAGACCTCCTCGGCGCTCTGCCAGGGTGAGATCGTCTGGAAGCCGTCGCCCCGCTGGCCGACGATCTCGCCGAACTGGCGCACGACGAGCACGTGACCGGCGTTGACCGAGTGGAAGGAGCGCCAAGCGCCCCAACCGCCCACGACCACGATCACCGCGAGCGCGGAAGCGAGGATCCAGGCGTTTCCCTCGTCGGCCTTGGCCTGCCGGCGCAGGCCGACGCCGTTGATCACCGCGAGGACGGCGACGATCAGGACGATCGTGGAGATGATCAAATAGCTCACTCGGGAGGAGGGATTTCGCGTCGGCGACGCGATTCCTCCTTAGCCCGCCGTCCCTGGCGGACGTTCACGATCGCCCGCGCCAGGAAGGCGGTGATCGCGATCGAGCTCGCGACGATGCCGAGGATGATCTCGACTTTCAACACGGTCGTTACATCGTGTCCGGTGCGTCGACGCCGATCAAGTCCAGCGAGCGGGCGATCACGTGCTTCGTCGCGGTGCAGAGCGCGAGCCGGAACGGCTCCGACTCCGAGCCGAGCACCTTGTGCCGGGTGTAGAAGCGGTGGAAGTCGTCCGCGACCCGGATCGCGTAGGTCGGGATCGCATGCGGGCCGCGCCGCTCGGTCGCCTCGGCGACCACGCCCGGGAACTCCACGAGCCGCTTGATCAGGTCGCGCTCCTCGACCGCCAGCTCGGCGGGCAGCTCGGCCGAAGGGACGGCTCCCTCCGCATTGCGCAGGATCCCGGCGATCCGCGCGTGCGCGTACTGGACGTAGTAGACGGCGTTCTTCTGGCTCTTCTCTGACGCCAGGTCGACATCGATCTCGATCGCCTGGTCGTGGCCGCGCGAGACGAGGTACCAGCGGGCGGCGTCGACGCCGACCTCGTCGAGGAGCTCGTCGAGCATGACGACGTCGCCGCGCCGCTTCGACATCTTCGCTGCCTCCCCCCCGCGCGTCAGGTGGACGAGCTGGTAGAGCAGCACCTCCACGCGCTCCGGGTCGTAGCCGAGCATCCGCGCGACCGCGGCGTACCAGTTGCGCGTGCCGTGGTGGTCGGCGCCGAGGACGTAGAGGGCGCGGTCGAAGCCGCGGTCGAGCTTGTCCGCGAGATAGACGACGTCGGCCGCGCGGTAGGTCGGGACGCCGGTCTCCGAGCGGATCAGCACGCGGTCGTCCTCGTCGCCGTGCGTGGAGGAGCGCGCCCAGAGCGCGCCGTCCTTCTCATAGGTGTCGAGCCTGGGCAGGAACTCCGGCAGCCGGGCCTCCAGCTCGCTCTGCTTCGCCCACGAGTCGAAGTGGACACGGAAGCGCTCCATCGTCGTCTCGATCTGGCCGAGCATCACCGGCACCGGGTCCTCCGGCACCGCCGCAAGCTCCGCGACGTAGTCCCCGTGATAGCCGTCCTCCGGCGGTTCCTCCCCGCGCCGACGGGCCTCGACGGAGGCGCGGAAGAGGTCCATCTGCCGTCCCGAGTCGTTGTAGTAGTACTCGCGCTCGACCTCGTGGCCGGCGAAGTCGAGCAGGCGGGCGACGCTGTCGCCGTAGGCCCCGTTGCGGGCATGGGCGACGTGGATCGGGCCAGTCGGGTTGGCGGAGACGAGCTCCACCTGCACCTTCTCCGGCGCTGTCGCCGAACCGCCGCCGTACGCGTCGCCCGCAGCGATCACCTCCGCGAGCGCGTCTGCGAACCAGGCCGGCGTCAGCCACAGGTTGACGAAGCCGGGCCCCGCGATCTCGGCGCTCTTCACCTGCGGCAGCGCCGCGGCCTGCTCGACGAGCTCCGCCGCGAGCTCCCGGGGCGCCTGCCTTCGCACGGCCGCCTGGCGCATCGCCACGTTCGTCGCGTAGTCGCCGTGAGTGGGATCACCCGGCCGTTCCAGCACCACCGGTGCGCCCGCCGCCTCGGCGAGCGCAGCCTCGAGCCGTTGAATCGCCTCCGCCGCCATCCGGCTATCGTAGGGGCCGTGGAGGACTCGGGCGCCGAGCGCCAGCTCAACATCCAGATCGACGAGAAGCATCTCGCGGGCACGTACGCGAACTTCGCGAACATCTCGTTCTCCGACTACGAGTTCACGGTTACGTTCGCCCGCCTCGACCACGAGGGCGACGAGGGCGACGTGCCCGGAGTCGTCGTCTCGCGGGTGAACATGTCCACGAAGTTCGCGAAGGAGCTGCTCGACGCAATGCAGGACTCGTGGTCCAAGTACGCCACCGTCCGCGGGATCCAGAGCCTCCCCGAAGCGCCTCCCCGCGCCGAGAGCTAGCCGCTCATGCGCGTGGCGGTCGTCTCGGACGTCCACTCGAACCTGCACGCGCTCGCGACCGTGCTGGCAGAGATCGACGCCGGGAGATTCGACGCGATTTGGTGCCTGGGGGACGTGGTCGGCTACGGGCCGCGGCCGAACGAGTGCGCGGCGCTGCTCCGAGAGCGCGCCGCGATCTGCCTTGCCGGCAACCACGACCTCGTCGTGACCGGGCAGATCACGCTCGCGACGTTCGCCGGCGAAGCGGCCTCGGCGGCGGCCTGGACTCAGACGGTGCTCGACGAGGGGACGCGCGCATTCCTCGAGTCGCTCTCGCCTCAGGCGACCGCGCCCGGCTCCGAGCTCTTCCACGGCAGCCCGCGCGACCCCGTCTGGGACTACGTGCTCGGCGACGGCGCGGCGCGCGCGAGCTTCATCGCGACGACCGAGCCGCTCGTGCTTGTCGGTCACAGCCACGTCGCCTTGCACTTCGAGCTCGACGCCGGCGGCGAAACGGCCGACGCAGGGATGGTGGTGGAGCTCGGCGAGGGGAGGCACCTGCTGAACCCGGGCTCGGTCGGCCAGCCCCGGAACGGCGACCCGCGCGCAGCCTGGCTCGAGATTGACAACGCGTCTGCGCGGGCAACCTTTCGCCGTACCGAGTATCCGGTCGAGCGGACGCAGCTCGAGATGCGCGAGGTGGGTCTCCCCGAGGCCCTGGCTGCGCGGCTCGAGCACGGCGTCTAGCGCGGCCCGACGAGAAACGGAGCGAGATGGCTGAGCTGACGAACATGGAGACCAAGCTGGGCGAGGTGATCGGCCTCGCGATGGCCGCCCAGGCCGCGACCGAGCGGGTCGAGAAGTTGACGAGCGACCGGAAGCTCGTCGCGGCGCTGAAGACGATGCGGAAAGAAGCCGTGCAAGCCGAGAAGGACGGCACCGCGGTGGCCGCGTCGATCGCCGGCAAGAAGAGCAAGATCCTCACCGAAGCGCGCTCCGTGAAGACCAAGGGCGCCACGATGATGAAGACGTACCTCGAACGTGGCTCCGACGAGCTCGACGGATTTGAGTTCCTGACGATGGCCGAGGCCGGCGAGGTCGGGCACTGGTCGGTGCTGCAAGAGCTGAACAAGCAGGCGCGCCATCCTGGCGTGCGGAAGCTCGTCAGCACGCACCTGCCGATCCAGAAGCGGCACCTGAAGGACGTCATGGCGACGAGCATCCAGCTCGCGGCGAAGGAAGATGCAAACGCTGAGGCGTAGCGCGCTGCTGCTGCCGGTTCTTGCCGCTGCCGTCGCCGTTGCCGGCTGCGGCAGCGGCGAGCCCCCGGCGGCGGCGCGCCTGCCGTCGCAGGTGGCGGAAGCCCTCGCGGCGCGAAGCGACGCGGTCGCGCAGCGGCTCGAACAGGGGGATGCCTGTGGGGCGCGCGCCGAAGCCGAAGCGCTCCAGTTCGACACGATCGCGGCGGTCAACGCAGGCCGCGTTCCGGCGCGTTACCAGGAGGAGCTGGGCTCCTCGGCGGCCACGCTCGTTGCTTCGATCGAATGCGTTCCGGCGCCGGTCGAGGACGAGGACGGGGACGGGGACAAGCAGAAGAACAAGGAAAAGGACGACGACGAAGAAGAAAGAGACGAGGAAGACGACTGATCCCCGAGTCGCTCGCTGACGGCCGCTATTCGCTCGAGCACCGGCTGGGACTCGGCGGGATGGCGGTCGTCCACCGCGCCCGCGACACCGCTCTCGACCGCCCCGTCGCCGTCAAGTTCCTCGCCGAGAGTCTGAACGGCGACGACGGCCTGCGTCAGCGCTTCCTCCGGGAGGCGCGTTATGCAGCCAGGCTCTCCCACCCAAACGTCGTCGCGATCTACGACACGGGCGAGGAGGACGGTCTCCCTTACATCGTGATGGAGTACGTCGACGGCGCCACCCTCGCCGACGAGCTCCACCGACGCGGGGCGCTCCCGCCGGGGGAGGTGGCAGCGCTCGGCCACCAGGCTTGCGCCGGCATCGCTCACGCTCACGAGGCCGGGCTCGTTCACCGCGACATCAAGCCCCAGAACCTGCTGCTGCGGTCTGACGGCACGCTCAAGGTCGCCGACTTCGGCATCGCGCGCGGCGGCGTCGGCTCGACGCTCACTCACGCCGGCACGCTGCTCGGCACGGCTGCGTTCATGGCGCCCGAGGTCGTGCGCGGCGAACAGGCCACGGTGACCGCCGACCTGTACTCGCTCGGCGCGGTGCTCTACGAGCTGCTCACCGGGACTCCCGTCAGGCGCGTCGACACGCTCGCCGACCTGCTCGACGAGCAGGACATCCCCAGGCCGGCGGAGCTCACTTCGGACGTACCTCCGGAGCTCGAACGGGCGATCATGCACTGCCTCGAGCCCGAGCCCTCCCGCCGCCCGCAGACGGCCGCTTCGCTCGCGGCAGAGCTCGACGGCGCTGCGGCGGAAGCGCCGACGCGGCAGCGGGCGCAGACGATCTCGCGTCGGCCGACGGTGCCGCTTCGGCGTCCGAGGCGTGACGACGGTTTCTACCTGACACGTTCGCGAGCTCCCGTCTGGGCGGCGCTCGCGCTCGGTGCGATCGTGCTCCTGCTCGTGCTCGCGTTCAGCGGCAACGACGACCCGCCGCCGGCCCGGGTCGAGCCCGTACCGACCGGGTCGACACCGGCGGAGCAGGCTCGCAATCTCTCTGAGTGGCTGCGAGAGAACTCGCGCTAGAGGGCCGCGAGCTCGTCGGCGACCGCTGCTGCCAGGGGGCGCTCCGACGGGTCGGCCGCGAGCATCCGCACGATCAGAGCCTCCAGTGACGCGGGAACGTAGTTCGGCATGCGCTCGGGCCGCGACGCCAGCTGGGGAAAGCGCACGGTTCGGGAGTCGCTCGTCTTCGCGCCGGCGGGCCGTGGGAAGGGAACCTCGCCGGTGGCAGCGTAGTAGAGGGTCGCGCCGAGGCTCCAGACGTCCGCGGCAGGACCGACGCGACTCCCGCCCAGGTCCGCAGCGCAGAGCTCCGGGGCCATGAACGCGTCCGTCCCGAACGGCGTCCTCAGCCGCGAAGCGCTCTCAGTCGAACGCGCAGCGCCCAGGTCGATCAGGCGCGAAGGATGGCCGAACACGACGTTGCTGGGCTTGACGTCCAGATGGACGACCTCTTCCGCGGCGAGGTAGTGGAGGACGCCAGCGAGCTGCTCGCCGGCCTCCAGCACGTCTTCGAACGAGAGCGGCCCCTCGTCCTTGACCAAGCGGCGAAGGTTGGGGCCGACGAGGTGCTCCAGCAGCAGGTGGGGAACCGGCCCGTCAAGGGTCGCGTCGAGGCCTCGCACGAGGAGGGGATGTGCGAGACGCCGGAGTAACTCGGCCTCGCGCCGGAGCTTTCGCAACGCAGACTCGTCGGCCAGGAGATCGGGCCGGAGGATCTTGGCGACCCCGAGCGCATATAGCCGCTCGTCCCAGACGAGGTAGACCTCGTAGCGCCTGCCCCCGCCGAGCAGCTCGACCACAGTGCGGGCCGCGACGATCGGCGCCCCTTCCTCGAAGCCCCAGCTGACCTTCACACGCCCTTGTCCCTTGCCGCGCTCTTCACTCGGCGTCGGGCTCGACACCGTCGCTCGCGTCCGGGTAGTCGGCATCGTCGGTGTCGTCGGTGTCGTTGAGATCCTCGACCTCGTCGTCATCCTCCTCGGGCTCGACTTCTTCCCGCGCGAGCAGTGGGCGCTCGTCGCGGTCGTAAAGCTCTTCGGTTTCTTCCGCCTCATCGCGGTCGTCCGGCTCGTCGCGGTCGCCCTCATCCTCTCGAGCGTCTGACGGGACGCCCTCGTCATCGTCCTCGCCCTCGTCCTCTCGGCTCTCTGCCGCCTGAACCAGGCCGACGACCGACTGAACCACGAATGCGGGCCGCGGTTTCGTCACCCGCTCGACCAGGGCCTTGGCGGGCGCCCGGGTCGGCTGCTCGAGCTCCCGTTCGGCGATCACGCCCGCCGACCCGGCGACGCCCACGGTCGCGCCCGCGGCGGCGAGCTTCGCGGCAAGCGGGACTGCTGCGAGCTTTGCGAGGACTCCCGCCGTCGACGCCCCGCCGGCTGCGAAGCCAGGAATGGCATAAGCGAGCGAGTCGCGCAGCGCCAGTGGCACGACCAGCACCCCGGCCACGATCTCCGGACGAAGTCGCCTCTGCAGCTTCCGGCGACCGCGAAAGAGCAATGATTCGACCGCGGGGCGCGAGATGCCGAGCGCCCGCGCGACCTCGTCGTAGCGAAGGCCGTAGAGATCGCGCAAGACGACGGCCTCGCGTTGCTTTTCCGGGAGGGTGGCGAGCTCGTCCTGCAGCTCCGCCAGCTCCGCCCGTACGCTCGCCTGCTCCTCGAGGGTGGCCGATGCGGGCTCACGGTCGGCCGCGAGGCCGATTGGCCCCAACTGTCTCCTGGCGATCCGGTTGTGAGCCTCGTTCCTCGCGATCGTCCCCAACCAGGCGCCCGGATTGCGGGGCTCGGTCCCGGCGAGGAGGCTTCGGTAAGCGGAGAGAAAGACCTGCTGTGTGGCGTCCTCAGCCTCGTCGGAGTCCCGCAGCACGAGCCGGGAGACCCCGAGAACCATCCGTGCATGCTCCTCGTAGAGCGCCGCGAGGCGCGCGCCGGCCGCCCCGGGTGAGGGGCGGCGCGGCAGCGCGGTCGCGGAGTCCAGCTTCACCTGTGAGGCCGGTCAGTCGTCCGAGTCGTCGGAATCGTCCGAATCGTCCGAGTCGTCCGTGTCGTCATTGTCCTCATCGTCGTCCTCATGCTTGATCTTCCTGAGCACCAGCGTGCCCGTCGCGTCTGCAAAGCACTCCATCTCGACGCGATTGGCGATGGCGAAGCCGCTCAGCGGACGCCGAAGCGTGCAGGTCACGGTTGTCGCGGACGAGCCGGGCCGAACCGTGATCGACGTGTCGGAGAGAGCGGTGATCGTGCCCTCCACCGTCAGCTTGTCCCCGTCCTCGTCGAAGTCGACGCCGTCATCGTCTTTGTCCTTGGCCTCGTCGCCCTGGACTGCGATCAGCGTCAGTTTTCCGTCGAACCCGACGGCGACGATCACCTTCACCTCGTCGAAGACCTTCACGCCGGCGGGCAGAATGAACCCGGCCGGCAGCGCGAACGCGACATACCCGGCTTTCGCAACGAGGAGCTCGAGATTTCCTCCTCCGAGCTTGGTCACGATTCCCTCGACCTCGAGGGTGCCGATGTGACCGACCGTCGTGACGGTCGTCGCCACCGGAGTGCCCGTTGCAACAGTGACCGTGGCGATCACCTGGTCGCCCGCGGCGGGCGTCTCGGCCGAACCCGAGGCCAGGGCACGCCGGCTCTTCTGGCGCGACAGGGCGAACGTCGAGCCGCCTGCGGAGACGAGGAGGCGCCTCTGGGCCTGCTGATAGCGGACCACTACCGCCTTGACACGCGCAGTCTTCGCACGGCCCGTGACGCGCACCGCCGACGCCTTATAGGTGCCGTCGGCGAGCTTGGTACCGGTGACACTGACCCGCTGGCCGATCCGGAGGCTGCGTGCCTTCGGCGATCGTGCCGTCCGGACATGACCGTTCGCAGAGGCCGTAACGACAGCCGAGCGGCCGTTGTCCTTGGCCACGACAGTTCCCTTCCAGATGGTCGCCGCCGAGGCGGGTGTCGCCGCGGCGAGCAGGCCGGCGACGACAGTGAGAAGTACGAGGATGCGCTTCATGGCGATTAGCTCCTGTTTGCGGTTACATAGAGCAGGAGTGCCCTCCGGCAGAAAACTTGCGCCCCGGCGCGAATTCCTCCGAACAAGGGCTGCGCGGCCTGCGCGGCTAAAGGCGTGCGGGCTCGGCGGGCTGCTCGCCCGACGTCGCGAAGGTGATCCCCTCGCGGGCAAGCGCGAGCTGCACTTCCTCGCGCGCCTTGTAGATGCGCCACTTGACCGTGGCGAGCGTCACCTCGAGCGAGTCGGCGATCTCGGTATAGGAAAGCCCGACGACGTCGCGCAGCAGCAGCGCCATCTTCAGGTCGACGCTCAGGTTCTCGACCGCGCGCCAGACGGCGTCGATCGCCTCGACGCGCTCGAACGGGGCGTCGACCACTTCGAGCGGCGCAATGTCCTCGAGGTTGACAACCGAGCGGGGACGGCGCTCGAGCGCGCGCAACTCGTCGAGCACGCGGTTCTTCGTCACCTGGAAGAGCCACGTCGTGAAGCGGCAGCGGAGCGAGAAGTTGGGCAACCCCTGGTAGACGCGGAGAAAGACCTCCTGCGTCAGGTCTTCCGCCAGCGAGCGATCGCCCACGAGCCGCAGCACGTAGTTGAAGACGGGGACCTCGTACGCTCGGACGATGAGCGAGAACGCGCGCTCATCACCTCGCTGGGCCTTCCGCAGGACGCCGAGATCAGGCTGGGGCAGCGACAAGTGGGCGGCAGTATAGCGCCGAGATCGTCAAACGGAAGGTCGAGTTTTTGCCGGAGCGCACAAGCTGCCTCCCGTCATCTCGGACGGAATGTCCAAGCCCACTAGCCGCAGAGCCGTGGGAGCTAGATCGGCGAGCGCGCCGCCTTCCTTTAGCGTCAGCTCACTCGAGGTGAGGACGAGCGGGACGGGATTCGTCGTGTGCGCCGTGTGCGGGCTGACCCCGTCGGCCTCGAGCATCTGCTCGGCGTTGCCGTGGTCGGCCGTCACCAGGCAGACGCCGCCTGCGGCGTGCGTCGCGTCAACGACTACGCGCAGGCACTCGTCTGTAACCTCGACCGCCTCCGTGACGGCCGGGATCGAGCCCGTGTGGCCGACCATGTCGGGGTTGGCGAAGTTGATCACCGCGAAGCGGTAGCCGTCGCCGATCTCGGCCGCGAAGCGCGCTGCCAGCTCGCGCGCGGACATCTCGGGCTTCAGGTCGTAGCTCGGAACGTCCCGCGGGCTCGGGACGAGGATGCGCGTCTCCCCCGGCCACTCATTCTCGACGCCGCCGTTGAAGAAGTAGGTGACGTGGGCGTACTTCTCGGTCTCGGCCGCGTGGAGCTGCCGCGCCCCCGCGGCGGCGAGCGTCTCGGCGAGCGTGTGCGGCACCACCTGCTCTCCGAAGGCGGCGGGCACGTGGAGGTCGCCGGAGTAGCTCGTCATCGTCGTCAGGTCGTCGCCGGCCTCGACAAGCTTCTCCGCCAGCTGCCGGCCTCTGTCGGGGCGGAAGTTGAAGAAGATCGCGGCGTCGCCCGCGCGCAGCCGTGGCGCTCCTTCGACCACGAGCGGCTCGAGGAACTCGTCGGTAATCCCGGCGCCGTAGCTCGCGCGCACGTCGTCCACGATCCGGTCGGCGGCGGTCGGCATCCCGCTGCCCTCGACGATCGCGTCGAGCGCCTTCTGCGTCCGCTCCCACCGCTTGTCCCTGTCCATGGCCCAGTAGCGGCCGACGACCGTCGCGATCCGCTCGGGCGGGAGCTCGGCAAGATCTGAGGCGGCTGAGGTCGGCGAGACATCGCGGCCATCCGTGAAGGCGTGGATCCAGGTGCGCTCCTCCATCCCCTGCGTCCGCGCGAGCTGGAGCAGCGCCTTGAGGTGGTCGAGGTGGGAGTGGACGCCGCCCTTGGACGCGAGACCGAGCAGGTGAACGTCACCGCCGCCGGCGCGCGCCCGCTCGAACGCGTCCACGAACGCGTGATTCTCGAAGAAGGAGCCGTCCCGGATCGCGAAGTTCACGCGCTGGAGGTCCTGGAACAGGATCCGGCCCGATCCGATCGTCAGGTGGCCGACCTCCGAGTTGCCCATCTGTCCCTCCGGAAGTCCCACCGCCTCGCCGGACGCCCTCAACGTCGTGTGGGGGTACTCGCGCCAGAGCGCGTCGAAGACCGGCGTCGCCGCCAGCTCGACCGCGTTCCCCGGTCCGGGCGGCGCGCATCCCCAGCCGTCGAGGATGACGAGCGTTACGAGATCGACGCCGCTGCCCGGCAAATTGCCGCGAAGGAGTCGGGCTCGAGCGAGGCGCCGCCGACGAGGGCGCCGTCGACCGCCGGCTGCGAAAGGAGCTCGGCCGCGTTCTCGGGCTTGACCGAGCCGCCGTAGAGGACCGGCCGGTCGAGGAGCCCCTTGATGAAGGCGTGCGCCTCCTGCGCCAGCTCGGGCGTCGCTGTCTTGCCCGTGCCGATCGCCCAGACCGGCTCGTAGGCGATCACGAGCCGCTCATGCTCCCCCGCGGCGAACGCGATCGCCTCGACCTGGATCTTCAGGACCAGCTCAGTGTCACCCGAGTCGCGCTGCTCGAGCGTCTCGCCGACGCAGGCGATCACGCCGAGCCCCGCGTCGAGCGCGGCCCTGGCCCGCCTCGCCACGGTCTCGTCCGACTCGCCGAAGAGCTGCCGCCGCTCCGAGTGGCCGACGAGCGCGCCCTGGACGCCGAGCTCGAGCAGCATCGCCGGGGAGACCTCGCCTGTGTAGGCGCCCGAAGTCTCCCAGTGGACGTTCTGCGCGTAGATCGTCTGTCCGCTGGCCACGGCCGCGGAGAGCGAGACGAACGGCGGGCAGAGGACGACGTCGACGCCCGCGGGCGGGTTGAAGCCGGCGAAGAAGGACTCCGCCTCACCCGGCCCCTTGAACATCTTCCAGTTCCCTGCGATCAGCACTTACCTAATTCTCCGGTATCGCGGCCACGCCAGGGAGCTCCTTGCCCTCGAGCAGCTCCAGTGAGGCGCCGCCGCCGGTCGAGACCCAGCTCATCTCCTCCGCGAGGCCGAGCTCGTTGACGGCGCGTACAGAGTCGCCGCCGCCGACGACGGTGAACCCGTCGCACTCGGCCATCGCCTGCGCGATCGCCTTCGTGCCCTCGGCGAAGCGCTCCCATTCGAAAACGCCCATTGGCCCGTTCCAGAAGACGGTTTTCGCGCTCCGGATCTTCGCGCCGAACGCCTCGCGGGTCTCCGGGCCGATGTCCAGGTCGAGCCAGCCCTCGGGGATCTGGTCCCACGGCACGATCCGGCTCTCCGCGTCCTCGGCGAATTCGGCCGCGACGACGTAGTCGACCGGCAGCAGCACAGGCGCTTCGAGCGGGTTGTCGGCGCGCAGCTGCTCGGCCATCTTGCCGCCGATCAGCATCGTGTTCACGTACTCGGCGAGGTTCTCGAGCACGCCGATCTTGTCCTCGACCTTGAGCCCGCCGACGACGGCGATGTACGGCCGCTCCACGTCCTGCAGCAGCCGTCCGAGGTGCTCCAGCTCCCGCTCGAGCAGCAAGCCGGCGTAGGCGGGGAGGATGTGCGCGACGGCCTCGGTGGAGGCGTGCGCACGGTGCGCCGAGCCGAACGCGTCGTTGACGTACAGGTCAGCCCGCTCGGCGAGTTCGTGGGCAAAGCTCGGGTCGTTCTGCGTCTCGCGTGGGTCGAAGCGCGTGTTCTCGAGCACGTCGATCCGCTCGTCCGGCAGGAGCTCCGCCAGCCGACGGCGGACGGGCTCGATCGAGAAGGCCGGGTCAGGCCCGTCGGGCCGGCCGAGGTGGGAGCAGACGCGAAGCCGCGACGCTCCGCGCTCAAGCAGCAGCTCGAGCGTCGGCAACGCCGCACGGATGCGCATGTCGTCGGCGATCTTGCCGTCCTCGAGCGGCACGTTCAGGTCGGCTCGGACGAGCACCGCCTTCCCGCCGACGTCCGCGTCGCGGACCGAGCGCGGCTTCCTCACGCTGCTAGAGCAGCTTCGACATCAAGTCGACGAGCCGGCAGCTGTACCCCCACTCGTTGTCGTACCAGCCGAAGACCTTGACCATGCGGCCGTTCGCCATCGTCAGCTTGCTGTCGAAGACGCACGAGTACGGCGAGTGGACGATGTCCGTCGAGACGAGCGGATCCACCGAGTACTGGAGCACCTCGGAGAGCGATCCGGTCGACGCAGCAGCGCGGTAGGCCGCGTTGACCTCTTCGGTGCTGATCTCGCGACCCAGCACGGCCACGAGGTCGGTGACCGACCCCGTCGGGACCGGCGCGCGCACGGAGATGCCGTCGATCTTCCCCTTGAGCTCGGGCAGCACGACCCCGATCGCGCGTGCGGCGCCGGTCGAGGTCGGAATCAGGTTGATCGCCGCCGCACGCGCGCGCCGCAGGTCCTCGTGCGGCATGTCCTGGAGGCGCTGGTCGGCGGTGTAGGCGTGGATCGTCGTCATGAATCCCTGCTCGACGGTGAAAGCGTCGTGGAGCACCTTCGCGAGCGGTGCGACGCAGTTCGTCGTGCAGGAGGCGTTGGAGACGATGTGGTGGGAGTCCTTGTCGTAGGTGTCGTCGTTGACGCCGAGCACGATCGTGATGTCGGGATCGGTGGCGGGCGCCGAGATGACGACCTTCTTCGCGCCTGCGTCGAGGTGCTTCTGGGCGCCGTCGCGCTTCGTGAAGAAACCGGTCGACTCGAGCACGACGTCGACGCCGAGATCGCCCCACGGGATCGCGCCCGGGTCGCGCTCGGAGAGAAGCTTGATCTCCTCGCCGGCCGCTCGAATCACGCCGCCGCTGACCTCCACGTCGCCCGCGAGCGGGCCGAGCGTCGAGTCGTACTTGAGCAGGTGGGCCATCGTCTGCTCGTCGCCGAGGTCGTTCGCGGCGACGATCTCGATGTCCGCCTTGCGCTCCAGCTGCGCGCGGAAGAAGTTCCGTCCGATCCGGCCGAAGCCGTTGATGCCGACACGAATAGCCATTGCGCGCCGAGTCTAGATGGGGAGCGGGTACTTTCCGCGCAGGTACCGGAGGTAGGGCTCGGAGTCGAGCCCGCCGCCGGTGATCCGCTCCACCAGCTCCCGCGGCGTGAACTTGCGCCCGTGCTGCCAGAGGTGCTCGCGCAGCCAGCCGGCGAGCGCGCCGAACTCTCCCTGCTCGAACTGGTCGTCGAGGTCGGGGATCTCGGCGGTCACCTTCTCCCAGAGCTGGCCCGAGATCACGTTGCCGAGCGCGTAGGTGGAGAAGTAGCCGATCGCGCCGACCGCCCAGTGCATATCCTGGAGGACGCCGAGCGCGTCGTCGGGGGGCTCGACGCCGAGGTAGTCCCGCATCCGCTGGTTCCAGATCGCGGGCAGGTCCGCAAGGTCGATCGAGCCTGCCAGCAGCTCCTGCTCCAGCTCGAAGCGAAGGATGATGTGCAGGTTGTAGGTCGCCTCGTCGGCCTCGACGCGGATCAGCGATGGCTCGACCCAGTTGACCGAGCGGTACCAGTCCTCGACGTCGTAGACGCCGAGCTCCGGGAACGTCTCCTGCAGCAGCGGATAGAAGTGGCGCCAGAACGGGAGGCTCCGGCCGACCATGTTCTCCCACATCCGGCTCTGCGACTCGTGCAGGCCGAGCGAAGCGCCGTGGGCGAGCGGCAGGCGCTCGAGCGCCCGGGAGACGCCGTTCTCGTACAGCCCGTGGCCACACTCGTGCATCGTCCCGAAGAGGCCGTCGAGGTTGTCGTCGAAGTACCGGGTCGTCAGCCGGATGTCCGAGATCGCCACCGCAGAGGCGAACGGGTGCACCGCCGTGTCGAGACGCCACTCGCGCGGCGTGAAGCCAAAGCGCTCGATCACCTTCAGCTCGAACTCCTGCTGCCGCTCGATCGGGAACACGACGCCGCTCACCGGCTTGTCGCCGGCGGGACGGGACGCCGCCACGAGCGGTACCTGATCCTGCTTGATCCGCTCGAACACCGCCCGCACCTCCGCGGTCTTCATGCCGGGCTCGAAGTCGTCGAGCAGGACGTCGTAGGGCTCGTCGTAGTCGTCGAAGCACTCGACGTAGCGCCGGCGCAGGTCGAAGTTGTGCTCGAGCGCCGGCAGGAACTGCGCGAAGTCTTTCTCCTGGCGGGCCTTGACCCAGACGGGCATCGCGAGCGACGCGGCGCGGGACATCTCGGCGCGCAGCTCGCCGGGGACGCGGCGAGACTTCTCCCAGTCGCGGCGAACGAGCCGGATCAGGCTCGCCTCGTCGGACTCGTAGGGCAGCGACTCCTCGAACGGCGCCAGGGTGTCGAGCAGCCGGCCCATCTCGTCGGAGGTAAGCGCCTCGTGGCCGATGCGCTCGAGCGTGGCGAGCTGCTCGGCCCGAACGGCACCGCCGCCCGGCGGCATCTTCACCTGCTGGTCCCAGGCGAGCAGCGACGACGTCCGGTCGAGATCCTCGATCTCGCCGACGCGCTCTCTCAGCTCGTTCATCGCGGCCTGCATCGCCGCGCACCGTACCGCGCGTCGTCGATCGCAAGCGCCGGTTACGGTCAGAAACCGAGGAATCCCTGGAAAACTCGTTTTTCTAATTTACAACTCAGGTGACGACGGGGCGACTTTCCCCTAATCTTGGTGCCGCGGGTCCGTGCTCGTTCGGCGTCGGATTCAGACCCCGTCCGTCGTCGGCATCGGAGCGCGGTTTTGCGGAGGGGGAGGTCGTCCTCGGAGCTCCCCCTCCGGCCCGCTTCATTGCCTTGCGAGCTCTCTGATCTTTTGCAGCCGGCGGTGAACCGAGGCCTTCGTCGCGGGCGGCTCGCACTTCGCAGCAAGCTCGCGCAGCGGGAGCGTCGGATGCCGCAGTCGGAGCAGGGCGACCTCCTGCAGGCGGTCCGGCAGTCGCTCGAGCGCGCCGTCGCGCTGGAGCGCGCGAACCGCCTCGAGCTGCTCCTGCGCCGCGCGGCTCGTGCGGACGAGGTTTGCGTGGTCGGCGTTGGCAAGCCGGTTCGCCTCGCCGCGCGCGGCGGCCACGATCGAGCGCTCCTCGAAGCCGAGCACGGTGTCCCCCGCCCCGGCGGCGCTCAGTACCGCCTCGATCGAGTCGAGCCCCTTCGCGTACGCGATCGCGTGGCGGCCGCGGTCGAGCACGCCGAGCGTCACGCCCTCGGCGGCGACCACCGAGCGCAGGAACTCGGCACCCTCGAGCGAGGTCGTGCGCAGCTCGAGGTGAGGCGCGCTTGGGCCTGACAGCGAGCCGCCACCGAGGAGAGCGCCTCGTAGATACGCGCCGCGGCAGCACGCGCGGCCGACGACGCGCTTCGGCGGCCGCTCCACGGGAGCGTTGCGAGCGTCGAGGACGCCCGCCTCCACGAGCGTCGCCAGCGCGGCTTCGTTGCCGGTGACGTGGAGCTGGTAGCGAGTGGCCCGGTCGAACGAGCGGCGGCTGTAGGTCCGGATCTCCGAGTGGATCCCGAGCTCGCGCAGGAGCGTGAACGCCCTGCGCGCGACCGCCGGGGTCGCGAGGTCGAGGTGGAGCGCGATCTCGCCGCGGCCGCGCAGGTGAATGCTGCCGGCCGAGTGGAAGAGGGCGGAAACTTCCGCCAGCCGGCAACAGCCCCGCTTGGGCGCGATCGCAGCCAGCTCCGCGCGGAGCTCGTCAGAGAGAGCCATTACCACGTCCCACCCTCGAGGCCCAGGAGCCGGCGCTTGTACTCGACGCCGAGCGAGCCGTAGCCCCCGATTCCGCCGACCGAGACGACGCGGTGGCAGGGGACGAAGAGCGAGAAGCGGTTCTCGGCGCAGAACATCCCGGCTGCCCGAGCCGCCCGGGCGCGGCCGGCGAGCGCCGAGAGCTCGCCGTAGCTGACGACCTCTCCCCAGGGCACACGGCGCAACGCCTCGGCGAGCGACGTCTGGAACGGCGTCGCCCAGTCCCCGTCGAGTGGCACGTCGGCGAACGAGCTGCGCTCGCCCGCGAAGTAGCCGTGCAAGCGCTCCACGAGCTCCGCTGCGAAGTCGCCGCCCGCGCCGGGCCCGCCGAGCCCGACTCCGGGCGCGGGCGGGTCGTGCGCTACGACGACGCGGCCGTCGCCGATCCACAGCTCGCCCACTCCCCAGCCCTCGACCTTGTAGGGATGCCTCGTCACGCGCATCGACGCCGACTCTACAATCGCCACCGTGAGCTCCTCCGGATTGTTCAGACCGCCGAAGCCCGAGAACGAGCCGGTCAAGAGCTACGCCCCCGGCACGCCCGAGCGCGAGGAGCTCCGCGTCCGGCTCGCCCGGATGGAGCGCGAGCGGCTCTCGATCCCGATGGTGATTGGCGGCAAGGAGGTTGACACCAAGGAGAAGACCCAGGCGGTGATGCCCCATCGCAAGGAGCATGTCCTCGCCGACGTCGCCAAGGGCGGCCCCGAGCACGTGCAGCAGGCGATCGACGCCGCCCGCGAGGCGCACGGCGATTGGTCGCGCCTGCCCTGGGAGGAGCGCGCCGCCGTCTTCCTGCGCGCCGCCGAGCTGCTCGCCGGCCCCTGGCGCTCGACGATCGTCGCCGCGACGATGCTGAACCAGTCCAAGACCGCGCATCAGGCGGAGATCGACGCTGCCGCCGAGCTGATCGACTTCTGGCGCTTCAACGTCGAGTTCATGCTCCGGATCTACGCGGAGCAGCCGGTCTCCTCGCCGGGGGTCTGGAACCGGATGGAGTACCGCCCGCTCGAAGGCTTCGTCTTCGCGGTCAGCCCGTTCAACTTCACCGCGATCGGCGGCAACCTCAGCGGCTCCGCGGCACTGATGGGCAACACGGTCGTCTGGAAGCCCGCGTCCACGGCCGCGCTCTCCGCGCACTACACCCTCCAGCTCCTCAAGGAGGCGGGCCTGCCGGACGGCGTGATCAACCTCGTCTACGGCTCCGGCGCGTCGATCGGCGACGCCGCCCTCGCCAGCCCAGAGCTTGCCGGAATCCACTTCACTGGCTCGACGCCCGTCTTCCAGAGCATGTGGAAGACGGTCGGCGACAACATCTCGAACTACCGGAACTACCCGCGCATCGTCGGCGAGACAGGCGGCAAGGACTTCATCCTCGCCCACCCGAGCGCGGACGTGGACGCGGTCGCGACCGCGATCGTCCGCGGCTCGTTCGAGTACCAGGGCCAGAAGTGCTCGGCCGCGTCGCGCGTCTATGCGCCGAAGAGCATGTGGCCCGCCCTGCGCGAGAAGCTCGAGCAGCAGGTCGCGGAGCTGAAGATGGGCGACGTCGCAGACTTCACGAACTTCATGGGCGCCGTGATCGACAAGAGCTCCTTTACGACGCAGAAGGAGGCGATCGACGAGGCTCGCGCCTCCGGCAAGGCCAACATCGTCGCCGGCGGCGAGTACGACGACAGCGAGGGCTACTTCGTCCGGCCGACGGTGATCCAGACCGAAGATCCCGACTACCGGACGATGCAGGAAGAGCTCTTCGGCCCGATCGTGACGACGTACGTCTACGACGACAAGCGCTGGGCCGAGACGCTCCAACTCGTGGACGAGGGAGCGGCGTACGCACTCACCGGCGCCGTCTTCGCCGACGACCGCTACGCCCTCGAGGAGGCGCATGCGGCGCTGCGCTACGCCGCAGGCAACTTCTACGTCAACGACAAGCCGACGGGCGCGGTCGTCGGACAGCAGCCGTTCGGCGGCGCCCGCGCGTCGGGCACGAACGACAAGGCGGGCTCACTCTGGAACCTGATCCGCTGGGTCAGCCCCCGCACGGTCAAGGAGACCTTCGTGCCGGCGACCGACTATCGCTATCCCTTCATGGGCCCCGACGGAGCGGATCGAGCCTAGCGCGTTAGCCTGACCGCATGGGCGAGGTCTTCCATGCGGTCCGGGTCTTCTTCGAGCAGCTCGCGGCGGTCGAATTCGGGGCGCTGGGCCTCGCCGTCCTCGCGCACCTGCTGAAGACGATGTGCACGAGCCGCGCGTGGTGGAACGCGGTCGAGGCGGCGTACCCGGAGGAGCCGGTGCGCTGGCGCTCCCTCTACGCGGCGTACCTGTCGGGCGTCGGCGTCAACGCGATCGTTCCGGCGCGCGCGGGCGACGCCGTCCGCCTCTACGTGGCGCACCGCGCCGTCCCCGGCAGCACGTACACCGCGCTCGCATCGACGCTCCTCGTCCTCTCCTTCTTCGACATGGCGATGGCGGCGCTGATCTTCGCCTACGCGTTGACGCTCGGCGTTTTGCCTGGGCGGGGCGCGCTGGGCCGTCTGCCCGGCTTCGAGTTCGGTTTCTTCGCCGCGAACCCGGAGCTCTCGGCGGTCCTCCTCGTCGTGGTGGCGATCTTCGGCGTGATCGGCTTCTTCTGGCTGCGGCTGCACGTAGCGGAGTTCAAGGCCCACGTGCGCCAGGGGTTCGCAATCCTCTCCGACCGGACCGACTATCTTCGCCGCGTCGCGCTCTGGCAGGCCGGCGACTGGACGCTCCGCTTCGTCGCAATCTGGTTCTTCCTGGACGCACTCGGGATCCAGCAGACGCTCCGGAACGTCCTCCTGGTGCAGGTGACGCAAAGCCTCGCGACGCTCGTCCCGATTTCGCCCGGTGGGATCGGCACCGAGCAGGCGTTCATCGTCTACGTCTTCAAGGGAGCCGTCTCGACCTCGAAGCTGCTCTCGTTCTCCGTCGGGATGAAGCTGACCCTCATCCTCACCAACATCGTGCTCGGCTTCACGGCCCTCTTCCTCACCCTCGGCCACACCGACTGGCGTTCGCTCGTAGGGAAGCCGCCGGCTTCGGAGAGCTAGCCCGCCCCGGTCTTGTGGAGCTGCGCGTAGATCGCCCGGGCGGTTTTCGCCGGCAGCCCCGGGACGCCCTCGAGCTCCTCCTGGCTCGCACCGATCACGCGCTCCGTCGAGCCGAAGTGCCGGAGCAGCGCCCGGCGGCGCGCAGGCCCGACGCCCTCGAGCGTGTCGAAGAGCGACTCGCGCGCGCGGGCCGAGCGCCGCTGGCGGTGGAAGCCGAGCGCGAAACGGTGCGCTTCATCCCTAACACGTTGGAGAAGCTGCAAGCCGGCGCTGTGCGAATCGAGCAGGATCGGCAGCGGCTCGCCCGGCAGGAACACCTCCTCGATCCGCTTCGCGAGCGAGATCACGGCGACGCGCGGGAGCTCGTACGCCTGCATCGCCGCGAGAGCGGCGGAGAGCTGGCCCTTGCCGCCGTCGATCACGACGAGGTTCGGCGCCGTCGCGAAGCCCTCGTCGTACTCGTCCTCGACCCCGGTGCGCAGGCGCGCGAACCGCCGCGAGACAACCTCGGCCATCGCGGCGAAATCGTCCTGCCCGTCGAGCCCGCGCACCCCGAACTTCCGGTAGTGCGCCTTCTTCGGGATCCCGTCCTGGAACACGACCATGGAGCCAACGATCTCCTGTCCCTGGATGTTCGAGATGTCGAAGCACTCGATCCGCAGCGGCAGGCTCTCCAGGTTCAGCGCCTCGCGCAGCTCCTCGAGCGCGTGCACGCGGCGGAGTTGCTTCTGCTCGGAGACGAGCGTCTCGGAGTCGAGCGCCAGGCGCGCGTTCTGTGCGGCCAGCTCCGCGAGCCGCCGCTTCTCGCCCCGAACCGGAGCCCGCACCTCGACGCGTGAGCCGCGCAGCTCGCTGAGGAACTGCTCGAGCGCCTCCAGCCCGGTCGCCTCGGTGGGCACGACGATCTGCGGCGGGATCGAAGGTGCGTTCCCGTAGTACTCCAGCACGAACGCCTCCAGGATCGCCGTCACGTTCTCGCCCTCGACGTTCTCGAGGTGGAAGCCGTGCCGGTCGACCATCTTGCCGCCGCGGAGCGGGAACACTTGCACCGCTGCGCGGTCTCCGGCGGCGGCGATCCCGATCACGTCGATCGACCCGGTCTCGCCGCGGTCGGCGCCCTGCTTCTGGGCCAGGTTCTCGATTGCGAACAGCCGGTTGCGGTAGCGAGCGGCGTCCTCGAAGCGCTCCTCCACAGCGGCCTCGCGCATCTGCCGCTGCAACTCGCGCACGATCGTCTTCGTGTCGCCGGAGAGGAAGTTGATCACGCTCTCGACGATCTCCCCGTAGGCCTCCTTCGAGATGTAGCCCACGCACGGCGCGTGGCAGCGCTCGATGTGGAAGTCAAGGCAGGGGATGCCCGAGTGCCGGCCCGGCTTCGGGCCTTCGCAGGGGCGGAACTGGAAGACACGGTTGAGCACGTCGAGGGTCTCTCGCACCTTCTTCGCGTTCGCGTACGGCCCGAAGTAGAGGACGCCGCGGCGGTGCCGCTCCCGCGTGAACATCACGCGCGGGTACTCGTCGCCGATCGTGACGCAGATGTAGGGGAACGACTTGTCGTCGCGTAGGCGGACGTTGAACGGGGGCCGGTGGCGCTTGACGAGGTTCTGCTCCAGATGGAGCGCCTCGACCTCGGTCGAGGTGACGATCACCTCCAGGTCGGCGATCCGCGGCACCATGCGCGGGATCGACGAGCGCGTGTCGCTGCTCCCCGACTGGAAGTACGAGCGCACGCGCGGCCGCAGCGACTTTGCCTTGCCGACGTACAGCACGTCGCCGCGCTCGTCGCGGAAGAGATAGACGCCCGGCTTGGCCGGCAGTCCCTTCAGCTTGTCTCGAACGTCGGCCACGTGGGCTAGCGTAGCCAGCGTGAGACGGGGCTTCTGGGCCGCTCTGGCGGTGTTCCTGCTGGCGCCGGTCGCGCAGGCGGGCGGCCCGTCGCTGACCCTGGGCGCGGCCGAGGACGTCGTTCGCAGCGCATCGCCGACGGAGGCGAAGGCGAACATGACGCTGTTGCGCCTGGCGGGCTTTCGGGCCGTCCGGATCACGTCGAACTGGCTCCCCGGCCAGACCGAGCCGACCGCCGCCGAGGCGGGGGTCCTGCGCAACGTCTCCGCCGCCGCCGCTCTGAGCGGCGTCGAGGTCTATGTCTCCGTCTACCACCCCGGCTCCCGGACGACGCCGCTGTCGACCGAGGCGCGGGGCGAGTTCGCCTCCTACGCCGCTGCCCTCCTGCGCGCCAATCCCTCCTTTCGGCAGCTGATCGTCGGCAACGAGCCGAACCTCAACCGCTTCTGGCTGCCTCAGTTCGCGGAAGACGGCAGCGGCGCATCGGCGCCCGCCTACTTCGCGCTCCTCGCCGAGACCTACGACGCGGTCAAGGTGGCGTCCCCCGGCGTGCGGGTCTGGGGCGGGGCGCTGGCGCCTCGCGGTGTCGACCGCCCGAACACGGGCCGCGACACGATCTCCCCCACCCGCTTCATCCGCGAGCTCGGGGCCGCTTACAGGGCGAGCGGGCGGACCGCGCCGGTGATGGATGGCTTCGCCTTCCACCCATACCTGGAGAACTCGAGCCGCCCGCCCGACGCGAAGCCGTTCGACGCGGATCACCTCGGCCTGGTCGACTACGGCAAGCTCGTCGCCCTGCTCGGGCAGGCGTTCGACGGCACGGCGCAGCCGGGCTCGGCCCTGCCGATCCTCTACGACGAGTTCGGCGTCGAGGCGGTCGTGCCCCCGGAGAAGGCCGGTCTCTACACCGGGGCGGAGCCCTCGACCACGCAGCCCGTGGACGAGGCGAAGCAGGCGAGCTACTACCGGCGGGCGCTCCAGCTCGTCTTCTGCCAGCCGAACGTGACCGGGATGCTGCTCTTCCACTCGCACGACGAGACCGCGCTCGCCGCGTGGCAGTCGGGGGTCTACTACGCGGACGGCACCGCGAAGACGAGCCTGATCCCCGTTCGCAGAGCGCTCGCCGACGCTCGCGGCGGCTCGATCGCGCGCTGCCCCGGTTTGGCGCTCCCGCTCGCACCAACGCTGACCTTCGACCTGCGGACGCGCTCGATCAAGTTGCGGTGCGATCTCGACTGCGTCTATCGGGCGCGGATCGTCAAGCTCCCCGGTCTCTCGACGACGTCCGCGAAAAACGGCCTGCTCGCCGCAGAGACGCCGGCTAGCATCGCCCTCGCGCGCAACCTCCGCAAAGGCCGCTACCGGCTGACCGTCAGCGTCGTCCACCCCGTCAACCCGGCGACGCCAGTCGTTCGCGAGAGTGCGACCCTGACCGTACGATAGAGCCGTGAGCACCGTCCCTCAGGGCCAGTACGTGGCCTACAGCTTCCACAAGCTCGACCCGGCCTGGCGGCGGCTGCCCGTCGAGGAGCGGGCGGCGATGAAGGACGCGTTCGCGGAAGTCGTCGAGAGCTGGAGTGAGCGCTTCGAGCACTTACGCGCCTACTCCACAGCGGGCGTCCGGCCGGACAGCGACTTCTTCCTCTGGAAGATCACCGAGCGCTACGGCGACCTCGGCGAGCTCGGGGCGGCGCTGAACGGCACGCCGCTCGCCGGCTGGCTCGAAACGCCCTACTCGTATCTCGCGACGACGAAGGCCTCGACGTACACGCAGGCGCGGAAACCTCGCAAGATCGTCCCCAAGGGCTCGCCCTACCTCGTCGTCTATCCGTTCGTGAAGGTGCGACCTTGGTACGCGCTCTCGCTGGAAGAGCGGCAGCGCGCGATGGACGAGCACATCCGCGTCGGTCGCGAGTTCGAGACGATTCACAACCACACGACCTACTCGTTCGGGATCGACGACCAGGAGTTCATGACGGCGTTCGAGTGCGACGAGCCGTCCGACTTCATGCACCTGATGCTGACGCTGCGCGAGAGCGAGGCTTCTGCGTACACCGAGCGCGACACGCCGATCTTCGTCGGCGAGGGGATGCCCATCCGCGCCGCGCTCGACGTGCTGGACGGCGCCTCAGCGCAAGTCCGCGCGTAGTGCGGCGGCTTTGGCCCCTACTCCTGGTCGTGCTGGCGCTCGGCGCTTGCGGCGGCGCAGACGAGCCGGCCCCACCCTCGGCCGCGCAGGCTTCCGGCGTCAAGGAGCTCGCAAACATCCTCGACCTGCGCTCGGACTTCGAGGCGGATGCGGAGAAGACCCGCGTCATCATTCTCTTCTCGCCCACTTGAGGCACCTGCCTCGCCGGCGCCCGTTGGGTGCGGGAGAACCTCCTCGACAAGGAGCAGTCCCAGGAGCTGCGGCTGTACGTCGTCTGGCTCAACCAGCGCTCGACCGACGCCCGCGACACGATCGACGACTCGACGCTGGCCGACCCACGCGTGACGCAGTACTGGGACGGCGAGGGGATCACGGGCACGTACTTCGCAGAGTCCGATCTCGGCGGCCTCGGCTACTCCGGCTTCGTCTACGACGTCTATTACGTCTTCGGGGCCGACGCGATCTGGGCGAAGGACCCGGCGCCGCTGGCCGGCTCGGGCGGGCCGGTAGTCCACGAGGGCGAGAAGCTCCTCGCCGCGCTCAGAGCTCAGCTGTAGGTGTGCTCCTGGCGCCAGACCCGAACGGCCGCGAAGACGCAGGCACCGAGCACGAGGAAAAACGCGAGCGCGTCCGGCCCTGACGGCCGCAGGCCGATGAAGGCTCCCACGTCCACGACCGCGAGCACGATCGCCGCGTAGAACACGTTTCGGCTCCGATCCGGCCAGGCCTCGATGTCGCTCCGCCGCTCGCGCCAGATCAGGAAGACGAAGAACGCGATCGCGAGGAAGAACGCGATCCGGAGCAGGCCGCCGATCGTGGCGAGCACCGGCTCGAGTGAGAGCACCACGACGACGAGCGCGATCAGCCCGATGATCAGGAAGCCGCGCAGGGTCGCGTTCATCTCGGTGAAGAAGCGCTTCATCCGGTCATGAATGCTCGCACGGCGAGCGCGGCGGCGACGAGCGACGTGCCGGCGAACCAGAGCAGTCGCTTCGGACCCTCGCGCGGCGCGTACATCCACGGCGCGAGGATCGCCCCGAGCGCGAGCGAGCCGTAGACGTAATGGAGCTCCTCGGCGGCTTTACCGTCGTCGGCGAGGAGGAGCAGGCCGAGCGCGACCTGCGCGACCAGGAGCGTCTGCGCGAGCGCGAGCAGGTTCGCGACGAGGCGCCCGGCTAAGCGTCGCCGCCAGTAGACGAGGCCGCCTACGAGCGCCGCCAGAGCGGGCACGCCCACCACCAGGAAGGCGAGAAAGGCGTGCGCGGATAGCATCGGGTCACCCTAGATGAGAGGAGAGTTCGTGGTCGAAGAAGGCAAGGCCGCGCCGGACTTCGAGCTGACGAGCGACGCCGGCGAGACCGTGAAGCTATCCGATCTGCGTGGCCGGACGGTCGTCCTCTACTTCTATCCCAAGGACGACACGCCCGGCTGCACGGCCCAGGCGTGCGGGATCCGGGACGCCTGGGGCGAGTTCGAGCGCGCAGGTGCGGTGGTGCTCGGCGTCAGCCCCGACGACGAGAGCTCTCACGTGGCGTTCAAGCAGAAGTTGGACCTCCCGTTCCCGCTCCTCGCCGACACCGAGCACGAGACCGCCGACGACTACGGCGTCTGGGTCGAGAAGAAGTACGCCGGCACGACGTACATGGGCGTCGAACGCTCGACGTTCGTGATCGACGCGGACGGCAACGTCGCGAAGGAATTGCGGAACGTGAAGCCGGACACTCACGCCGACGACGTCCTGGCGGCTCTCTCCTCCTGACCGCGCTCCCGCCCCAGCTCGCCGCTGCGATCGAGCAGCTCGTCGCGCGCGCCGGCGGCTCGGTCGAGGCGGAGGTCGAACGACTCTCGGCCGCCTATCGGGGCGACGAGCGGTCGCGCGCGGCACGGTCGAAAGTCCAGGTCGCCGCGTATCTCGCCTACCGGACGCCGGCCACCTTCGCCGCCGCAGCGGCCGTCTTCCGCCAGGTCGCGCTCCAGCGTCCAGACTGGCAGCCGCGCACGCTGCTCGACGTGGGCGCAGGGCCTGGCGTGGCCGCCTGGGCGGCGCTCGAGGCCTGGCCGTCACTCGACGAGCTGACGCTCGTCGAGGTCGAGCCGGAGATGATCGCCGCCGGGCGCGAGCTGCTGCCGAACGCGCGCTGGGTTCAGGGAGACGCCGGCGCCGCACGGGACCCCGCCGACCTCGTCGTCGCTTCGTACGTGCTCGGCGAGCTGCGAGAGCCGGTCGCGGCCCGGCTGTGGGCGCAGGCAGCCGACACGATCGCGTTCGTCGAGCCCGGGACGCCCGCCGGCTACCGCCGCGTCCTCGAAGCCCGCGCAACCGTGATCGAGGCGGGCGGCTTCACGGTCGCGCCCTGCCCGCACGACCTCCCCTGTCCGCTGCCAGCAGACGACTGGTGCCACTTCGCCGTGCGGCTGCCCCGCTCCAAGCTCCACCGCCGCGCAAAAGCGGTCGAGCTCAGCTACGAGGACGAGAAGTTCTCGTACGCGGTGCTCAGCCGAGATCCTGTGCCCAAGGCGGCCGCACGGATCATCAGGCAGCCGCAGATCCGCTCGGGCCACGTCAATCTCGTCACGTCGGAGCCGGCGGGAATCGAGCGTCGGACGGTGAGCCGGAAGGACGGGGAGCTCTACCGGCGCGCGAAGAACGCCGCCTGGGGCGATCCGCTCTAGTCCACCAGCTCGATCCCCGTGGCGGCCGCGAGGAGGCCCGCGATCTGGATCACGTCGCCCCACGGCATCCGGACGCCTCCGAGGCTGCCGGCGCCGACGAGACCGGTCAACTCGCAGTCGCGCAGCTCGCAGTGCGAGAACGACGCGGCGGTGACGTTCGCGCCGGAGAGGACGCAGCGCTCGAAGCGAACCGACGACAGGAAGGCGCTGTAGAAGTCGGCTTCCTCGAGACGGCAGTCGTGGAAAGCGACCCGCTCCAGCCGTGCGTGGCGGAAGGAGGCAAGATCGAGACGAGAGCTCTCGAACGCGACGTCGCGCAGCTCGGTCTCCGCGAAGTCCACTCCCGTGGCGCGAAGCTCGTGTGCATGGACGCGCGTCAGCGCGCCGCGCACCGCCCGCAGGTTCGCCCAGCTGCCGCCGATGACCTGCACGTCGGTGAACGCGAGCCCCGCTGCCTCGCAGCCGTCGAGAGCGACGTCGTCGAGGCGGGCTTCGTCGAGCCGGAGATCGGCGGCAGCGCGCTCGTCGAAGACGAGCCCGCGCAGGGCCGCGCGCTCGAGCCGCAGCCCCGCAAGCGGCGAGTCCCCTGGATCGATCGGTTCGAGCTCGCGCGGGAGGTCGGGCGGCTTGGGAGCGGCGGGCGGGTCGACGGCCATGGTCGAAACCTATGCGGATGAGAGGACTTGAACCTCCACGCCCCGAAGGGCACACGGACCTGAACCGTGCGCGTCTACCAATTCCGCCACATCCGCGCGGGGGGTTTCAGTGTAACCGCTGCCGTAACACCGTTTTCACACCGGTCGCCTACCATGACCGCCGTGCGCCGGGGTCTCCTGCTCATCCTGCTCTGCCTGCTCGCGCTCGCGACCGGCTCGGCGCGGGCCGAGCGCGACGCTGGAGAAGAACCGCTGGTCGAGGTCGTCGTCTCGCTCGCGCAGAAGCCGCTCGCGACGACGCGCTGGGCTGCCGGCCGGCAGCTCCAGGCGCGGACGATGGCGTCCGCTCAGGCCGCCGTCGCGCGCGACATCGCCGACGCCGTTCCCGCCGCGCAGATCCGCTGGCGCTACAAGCTCGTCGCAAACGGGATCGCCGTCGTCGTTCCGCGAGCGCAGCTCGGCCGGCTGGCGGCGCTCCCGGGGGTGGAGACGATCTACCCGAGCGTCCGCTACCGGACGCAGCTCGACCGCAGCCGGGAGCAGATCGGCGCGCCCGCACTCTGGGGGCCTGGGCTCGAGAACGCCGGTCAGGGGATGAAGATCGCGATCATCGACGAGGGGATCGACCAAAAGCACCCGTTCTTCTCGCCCGTCGACTACGCGATGCCCGCCGGCTACCCGAAAGGGCAGACCGCCTACACGACCGCGAAGGTGATCGTCGCTCGCGCGTTTCCCCCGGCCCGCCCGGCGTGGAAGCACGCATCGAAGCCGTTCGACCCCGAGTTCTCCTCGCATGGGACGCACGTCGCGGGGATCGCCGCCGGAAACGCGAACACGCTCGCCGACGGCAACCGGATCTCGGGCGTCGCACCGCGCGCCTATCTCGGCAACTACAAGGCGCTGACGATCCCGACCGACGCGGACGTCGGGCTCGACGGCAACTCGCCGGAGATCGTGGCGGCGATCGAGGCTGCGGTCGCGGACGGCATGGACGTGATCAACATGTCGCTCGGCGAGCCCGAGATCGAGCCGTCGCGCGACATCGTCGTCCGGGCGCTCGGCGCCGCAGCGCGCGCCGGCGTCGTCTCGGTCGTGTCGGCAGGCAACGACTTCGAGGAGTTCGGCCGCGGCTCGGTCGGCTCGCCCGCCTCCGCTCCGGAGGCGATCACCGTCGGCGCAGTTACGACCACCGGCAGCGGCGCCGATGACGTCGTTGCCTCGTTTTCCTCCAGCGGCCCCACCCCGCTCTCGCTCCGCCTGAAGCCAGAGGTGAGCGCACCTGGGGTCGCGATCCTGTCCGCGAGCCCCGGCGGCGCCTACGCCAGGCTCTCCGGGACGAGCATGGCCGCCCCACACGTCGCCGGCGCCGTTGCGCTCTTGCTTCAGCGCCACCCGACCTGGACGCCGGCGCAGGTGAAATCCGCGCTCGCACTCACCGGCGATCCCGCGTTCGTCGACCAGCGGAAGAGCGTCGAGCTGCCGACGCTGCGCGCCGGCGGCGGCGTCGTCAATCTCCCACGGGCCGACAACCCGCTCCTCTTCGCCACGCCGGTCGCAGTCTCGTTCGGGCTTGTGGGGCCGGGCGCGAGCGCCACGCAGCAGGTGCAGCTCACCGACGCGGGCGGCGGCGGCGGACCGTGGACGGTGACGCTCGAGCAGCAGAGCGGCGCCGGCCAGGTTACGTACTCCTTTCCGCCGGCCGTATCCGTTCCGGGCACGCTGCCGCTGACCGTCACGACCTCAGTCGCAACCGACCTCGAGGTGACCGGCTATCTCGTCCTCACGCGCGGCCCGGATCGGCGCCGCATCCCCTACTGGCTCGCGACCGGTTCTGCCCGGCTCGCCGGCGGCAAGACCGCACCGCTCCGGCGACCGGGCGCATATTCGTCGACGACGAAGGGCGGGACGAGTCGCGTCGCGCGCTACCGCTACCCCGATCGCCCAGTGGGGCATGGCTTCGCGGCCGAGCTGCCCGGTCCCGAGCGCGTCTTCCGCGTCACGCTCGCCCGGCCTGCCGCAAACTTCGGCGTCGTGATCACGAGCCGCGGGCGGGGCGTCCGGGTCGAGCCGCGCGTCGTGCTCGCCGGCGACGAGCGGCGGCTGACCGGCTACGCCGCGCTGCCGTTCAACCTCAACCCCTATCTCCGGACGTTCGGAGACCTGGTGCTCGCAGCGGGCACGATCCTGCCGGCCGCGGGATCCTACGACGTTGTCTTTGACAGCCCCTCGGCCGCACGCGCCGGCGCGTTCGCGTTCCGCTTCTGGGTGAACGATACGAAGCCGCCGACGGCCGTCGTGCGCGTCAGGCGCGTCACAGCGGGAGCCGCCCTCGTCGTGTCCGTGGGAGACCAGGGCTCCGGCGTCGATCCGACGTCGCTCGTCGCACGAGTCGACGGTGACGAGCGGCGCAGCCGTTTCGCGGCGGGGCAGGTGCGGATCCCGACCGCGGGCCTCCGCAAGGGCAAGCACACGCTGCGCTTCCAGATCTCCGACTACCAGGAGACGAGGAACATGGAGAACGTGGCCGCGATCCTCCCGAACACGCGCATCCTGACGACGATTTTCGTCGTCACCTAGCCGGCTCGCAAACCGGTGGAGCGGCCGGCGCGTAGTCATCCACGAGCCCGATTCTGGAGGGGGAGAATGAGTAGGCGACGATTCGTTGCAACCGCTGTGTCGGTGCCTGCGGTGCTGGCGGCAGGGATCTGGACGGGCCTGGGTGCCGCCGGGCAGAGTGCAACGACCACGGGCCTGACCGCACGGCTGGGCGCGGCGGAGGAGGTCCCGAAGCCCAGCGGCGTCCGCGCAGGCGCCCAAGGGACGTTCAGCGCGGCGCTCGTGCGAAGCGGCGCAGGCGGAACGCTCTCGTGGCGGCTGAGTTTCCAGGGGTTGACCGGGAAGGCAACGACGTCCCACATCCACGTCGGCGCCCGCGGCAAGGCCGGTGCCGTCCGGGTCGCGCTGTGCGGTCCGTGCCGGTCGGGCGCCCGCGGCTCCGCTCGGGTGGATGCGAGGACGGTCACCGCTCTGCTCGCGGGGAGCACGTACGTGAACGTCCACACGGCTCGCAACGCCGCCGGAGAAATCCGTGGCCAGGTGACGAAGAGCTCAAAGCCGCCCACGGTGGCGCCGCCGGCGACGACAACGGGCTCGGGGACGACGACGGACGACGGCTACCCCGGCGGCTGAGTCGACCTTCTACGTGCGGCGATCGGTCTCCTCGATCGTCGGCAACTCAGCAAGGTCGCGCTGGACGCTCTCGGCGAACTCCTCTTCCTCGCTGCGGATCAGCTTCAGGCTCGCCTTCCGCCGCTTGCGGTCGCGCACGCGGCGCGCGTCGGCACCGACGAGCGCGCCCACGCGCTGCCACTCCGCGCCGATGACGACGGCGGCCGCGAGGACGAGCAGCGCGACCCAGGGCCAGCTCACGCGCCGATTGTACCCTCCGGAATCCTGAGCTACTGTCGTTGCATGTCCCGGATCGCGCGTCTCCTGCTCGCCGGCGCGGCAGCCGCGCTCGCCCTCCCTGCCGTGGCGAGCGCCCAGGAGCGCACACTCGTCTTCACGACGGGGCCGATTGCGGTCGAGGGCTACGGCGTCGCCCAGGCGCCGCTCCCCGCGCAGTCGCCGAAGGTCGACGGCTATGTCGTCGGGATGTCGGCCGAGGTGGTGGACGCCACCGGGCACGTTCAGGGCCGCGACAAGGTGATGCTGCATCACATCGTCTTCGCCAAAATCGGTGTCCCCGACTACACCTGCGGTGGCCCCGCCGAGCGCTTCTTCGCCGAGGGCGAGGAACGGCTCGCGCTCTCGCTCCCGCGCGGCTACGGCTACCCCAACAAGGCCACCGACAGCTGGGGCCTCCTCTACATGCTGATGAACCACGAGCCGAAGACGCTGAACGGCTTCATCCGCTACACGGTGCGCTACGTCACGGGCGAGGAGCTCGAGCCCGTGAAGCCGATCTGGCTCGACGTGCGGAACTGCATGGGCCCCGACCCGGTCTTCGACGTTCCCGGTGGCGGAAAAACGTTCTCGACTTTCACGAAGACCGCCGACTTCTCGATGCCGGAGAGCGGCCGTCTCGTGGCTGGCGGAGGGCACCTGCACGGCGGCGGCTTGCGTGTGGAGCTGCGCAACGCCAGTTGCGGCACGACGCCGTTCGCGTCGCGGCCCACGTGGGGCGGCCCGATCCCCCGGCCAATCCTGCACGAGCCCGGCCCGACGAAGATGTCGGCGTTCATGTCCGCGGCCGGCATACCGGTGGCCAAGGGCCAGACGCTCCGGCTCGCAGCCGTCTACGACAACAGCGCGCTCCACACCCGCGCGATGGGGATCATGCTGCTGTTTCTCGCTCCCGATGCGGTCAAGGGATGCGGCCCGACACCGCGGCTCGACATCGACCTCGGCCGGCCCTCCGCTCCGCCGCGGTTCTCGATGCCGCTGCCGCGCGCGCCCAAGGGCGCAGTGTCGAAGGCGAAGTCCACCGTCGTCCACGACTTTCGCTACGGCGCGGAGCGCATTGCGCTCGAGCGAGGCAACACCTTCACCTGGCGCTTCCGGGGCGTCTTCCAGCACGACGTCACCGTGATCGGCGGGCCCGAAGGTTTCTCGGCGCCGTGGACGAGCACCGGCGTCTACAGGCACCGCTTCACCAAGCCGGGCACGTACCGCCTCTTCTGCTCACTGCACCCGACACGAATGGTGCAGCAAATCACGGTTCGCTAGGGCGCCGGCACGGCGACGTCCGCGGCGAGCGGCACGAGCTCGAAGCGGTCGACGTCGACGAGGCCCTGATCGGTGAGCTTCAAGCTGGGGATCACCGACAGCGCCAGGAAAGCGAGCGTGAGGAACGGCGTCGCGCCCTGCCAGCCGAGCGACGCGGCAGCCGCGTTGCACGCGCGGCTCTGTTCGACCACGACGTCGAGCGGGGCGTCGGAGAGCAGGCCCGCGACCGGCAACGGGCACTCGGCGAGCACTTTTCCGTCCTCGATCGCGACGATCCCGCCGCCGATCTGGGCGAGGTGAGTCACCGCCGCCGCCATGTCCTCGTCGCTCATTCCGACGACGACGAGGTTGTGGGCGTCGTGTGCGACCGTCGAGGCGAGCGCGCCGCGCTGGAGGCCCGAGCCGGACACGAGTCCGAGCCCGACCCGGCCCGTGCCGAGGTGACGCTCCACGACCGCGATCTTGGCGTGGTCGCGCTCGGCGTCGGCGACGGCGCGGCCATTCTCGCTCCTGGGCTCCTCGAGCAGCGACAGCGTGACCACCTGATCCTCGACGAGCCCGATCACCCGCGCGGGGCCGCCGCTCCAAGGGATCTGGAAGTCCGTCGTCGAGACCGGCTTGATCCGCACGCTCTGGCGCACCCATTCCGGGACGAGCGGCGTGACGACCGGCGCGAGCGGCCGGCCGCGCTTGAGCACGATCTCCGGCGCGAAGGACTCGAGGTCAGGGAGGAAGAGGAGGTCGGCCTGGTAGCCGGGGGCGATCGCACCGAGGTGGTCGAGCCCGTGCCACTGCGCCGGATGGAGCGTCGCGAGCAGCAGCGCGTCCTCCGCCGGGATCCCGCTCGCGACGGCAAAGCGCACCATCGCGTTGATGTGCCCCTCATCGGCAATGTGCTCCGGGTCGCGGTCATCGGTGCAGAACGCCATACGGCCGGGCCCGAGCTCGCGCACGAGCGGGAGCAGCGCCTCGAGGTTCCGCGCCATCGACGCCTCGCGGATCAGCAGCCACATGCCGGCCCGCAGCCGCTCGCGGCCCTCCTCGACCGTCAGCGCCTCGTGGTCGGAGTAGATTCCGGCGGCCGCGTAGGCCTGCAGGTCCCGGCCGAGCACGCCCGGCGCGTGACCGTCGACGTGTGCGGCGCCATCGAGCGCCAGCTTCTCGAGCTCCCTGGGATCGCCCGCGATGACGCCCGGGAAGTTCATCATCTCCGCGAGGCCGATCACGCGCCGGCGCCGCATCAGCGACTGCAGGTCGCCGGGCCCGAGCGCGCGCCGCGGCGACTCGAAGGCGGAGGCGGGGACGCAGGAGGGCGCCATGAAGAAGACCTCGAGCTGGAGGTCGCTCGACGCGTCGAGCAGCCAGTGCACCCCGTCGGTTCCGAGGACGTTCGCGATCTCGTGCGGGTCGGCCACGACGGCCGTAGTGCCGAGCGGGAGCACGAGCCGCGCGAACTCGTCGACGAGCAGCTTCACGCTCTCGAGGTGCATGTGCGCGTCGATGAACCCGGGGACGACGTATCTGCCGCCTGCGTCGAGCGTGTCAACGCCCTGGTACGAGCCGAGCCCCGCGACCATCCCGTCGCAGATCGCGACGTCGACGTCGAGCCACTCGCGCGTGAATACCGAGAAGACGCGTCCGCCACGGACGACGAGGTCGGCCGGCTCCGCCCCACGCGCCACGGCCAGCCGCCGGGCCAGATCACCCCTCTGCGGCATCAGATTTCCCTGCTCGTGTCGATATCGCAAGTATGACCGCGCAGCTACTCGTCGGATACCTCGCCCTCTGGGCGGCGCTCCTCAAGGCGTTGCTCTCACGCGCCCAGGTGATCCCGAGGCAGTGTTCGCGTTGCGGACTGCTGTTCGAGCGCCGCGAGCTCGGCGGCGCGATCTGCACCTGCACGCGCTAGGCCGCGCCGGCCTTCTCGGTCACGTCGAGGAGCGTGGCGGCGATCCGGGAGAACGCCTCGCCCTTTTCGACGTAGACGGCTGCGCCGCGGGAGAGCGCGACCGGGTCGAGCTGCCCGCGCGCAAAGCCCGAGAGGACGACGATCGCAGTTCCCGGCGCGACCTCTCGCAGCAGCGGGATCGCCTGCAGGCCGTCCATCACCGGCATCGCGAGATCGAGCACGATCGCGTCCGGCTGCAGCTCGCGCACGAGCTGCACGGCCTCCTCGCCGTTCGCCGCCTCCCCAACGACCTCGAAGGCGCCGTGCTGCTCGAGGATGATGCGGAGGAGTGCCCGGTACTCCTCCGTGTCGTCCGCGAGCACGACCCGAACGTCATTCATCGGACAGGATCGACGCCGGCTCGGCCCGCACGAGGTCGCCGGGCTTAAGCCGGCCGTGCTCGCCCGCGTTCTTGAGCAGCTCCGCCACGATCGCCTGGGCCGCATGCAAGGTCCCCTCGACAGCTGCCTGCGCGGCCCCGGCGCGCCCGGCCTGGAGCGAGAGCTGCGCGAGCGCCAGTCCCTGGACGACCTCGTCGTTGAGCTCGAGCGCGCGCTGCCGGCTCGCCTCGAGCGTCCGGCGCGCGTCCAGCCGCAGCTCCAGCTCGTCCATCACGATCGCCGCCAGGTCCTCGAGCGTCGCGACCTCCTGTTCCGACACCTCCCGCGGCTCCACGTCGATCACGTTCAGCGTGCCCAGGTTGAAGCCGTCCGCGGTCGTCAGGGGGACACCGAAGTAGAAGCGAAGGCCGAGCTCGCCTGCGACGAGCGGGTTGTCGATCGTGCGCACGTCGACCCCCGCGTCCACCACGATCCACGGTTCGTTCTGGCAGACGGCCGACGCGCACAGGCCGGCGTCGCGGCCGATCTCCTGCACCTCGATCCCGTGGTGCGACTTAAACCAGATCCGGTCGTGATCGACGATGCTGACGATCGAGATCGGCACGTCGAAGAGGCGCGCGGCGAGGGTTGTGATGCGATCGAAGGCGCCGTCCGGCGGGGTGTCGAGCACGGCGTAACGACGCACCGCGTCCATGCGCGCGTCCTCGTTCTCCGGCATCAACCCTTTGAGCCCCAAACTCTCACCCACTCTAGCCTTGGAACACCTCCATGGGCAGCCGCGAGAGCGATTCGCCGCCGCCGCCGGTGACGAGCCACGTGTCCTGCATGTAGAGGCACGCCTGCCCATCGGCTGCGATCGCGTGCGGGTGCATCGAGAGCACCATTCCGGAGCGCAGGACGGTCTCCATCCCCTCGCCGACGCGCGGGTGCTCGATCATCGTCATCCCGATCGAGTGGCCGGTGACGTGGCCGAGGTGGTAGCCGCGCTCGGTGAAGCCTTTGGAAACGGCGCGGTGCACGTCGTGGGCGGTCGCACCGTCGCGCATCGCCTCGCGGGCGGCGGCGTGGTACTCCTCGTACGCCTCGACCATCGGCTCGACCGCGGGCGGCGTCGTCCCGATCGCGCGCGAGACCTCGACCCAGTGCATCCCCGGCCCGGCCACCTCGAGCGACGGCAGGACGAAGTCGCCGAGCGTGGTCTCCTTCCGGGCGATCCCGAACTCCGGTCCCGTCAGGACCATGTTCATCGTCAGCCTCCCGCAGCCACGCTCGACGAAGAGCTGCTCGGCCGCGGCCATCGCCTCGGCGGCGGTACGGCCGGGAGCGTAGGCGCCGAGGAACGCCTCGAAGCCGTCCTCGTTGATCCGCACGCTCTCGCGCACCGACTCGAGCTCCGCTTCGCTCTTCACCGCCCGCGCGAGGTCGAACTCGGCGTCGAACGGGACGAGGTCGAGGCCCTCGAGGGCGCGATAGTCGCGCACGGCCATGATGTAGTCGAGGCCGTAGACGCCGATCCGCTTCCAGCCCTTGTCTCGAACGACGGCGGCGATGTGCTCGCCCGGGCGGTCGTGGAAGGACTGCTCCAGCTGCGCCGTCCCGTGCAGCCCGACGTAACGCGCCTCGGTCGGGAAGACGATCTGCGGGTCCCCGTCTGCGGGCACGACGACGTAGGCGTAGCGGTGCACGATCTGGAAGCCGGACATGTAGGTGACCGACCCCTCGAAGCCGCTGTACTCGCTGCCGGAGACGATCAGCGCATCCAGGTCGTGCTCGGCCATCGCGGCGCGGACGTTGGCGTAGCGGCGGGTCAGCTCTGCGTCCACGATGCTTCTACTCCTTTGATCAGGGCCACGATGGCCGCGTTGAGGGGGGTCGGGACGCCGTGCTCGCGCCCGAAGCGGACGATGCCGCCGTTGAGATAGTCGACCTCCGTCGGCCGGTGGGCCTCCACGTCCTGCAGCATCGACGCTTTGTGGCCGTATGCGACCTCGGGCTTCGCGGCGTGGTCGATCAGGTCTTCGGGGTCGGCGTCGAGCTCGATCTCCTGCGCCGCGGCGACCGCCTTCCCCTCGTCGACGAGGCCGCTGACGAGGTTGCGCAGGTCGGGCCGCTCGCACACCTGGCCGTGTGTGAGGCCGGTGAGGGCGCCGATCGGGTTCGTGGAGGCGTTGAAGATCACCTTCCGCCACTGCGCGCCGCGCGCGTCCGCGACCGCCGTCGTCGGCATGCCGCCGCGCGTGCACGCGCCGGCGAGCCGCTCGATCTCGCCTGCGGACGCTGGCCGCGGCTCGAATGGGCCGAAGGCCGTCTCGCCCTTGACGTCCCACTGGACGACCCCCGGCGAGAGGATCCTTCCCGCCGGGAAGGTCGTGCCGCGGATCACCCGGGCCACGTGCGGCGCGATCGCCTCCTCGTTGCCGACGCCGTTCTGGACCGAGGCGACGGCCCCGTCTGCGAACGCGTGCGCGGTCGCGGCAATCGCGGCCTCGGTGTGCATCGCCTTGGTCGCGACGATCCCGAACTCGCAGGCCGGGAGGTCAGCGGCGTCGGTCGTGGCCCGGATTCCGCTCGCGTGAACCTCTCCGGCGCCCGTCAGCCGCAAGCCCCGCTCGTTGATCGCCTCCACGTGGTCGCGCGCCAGGTCGTAAGCCCACACCTCGACGTCGTCGAGCAGCGCGAGGTTCGCCGCGAAGAGCGAGCCGACCGCCCCGCAACCGACGACGCAGACCCTCATGTGGCGCGCCTTCGCGGCAGCCGCAGCTCGCGCCCGCCCGTGAGCCCGCTCGGGCGAAGAATCAGCACGAGTGCCATCAGCGCTCCGAGCACCACGAGGCGCGACCCCTCCGGGAGGAAGCCGTCCTCCGCGTTGCCGAGAACCGAGTCGAGGCCGCTGACGGCAAGCGCGCCGACGACGGCACCCCACAGGCTCGTGATCCCGCCGACGACGAGCATCGCCAGCGTCAGGAATGTCAGCTCGAGGTACACCTGCTCGGTCGTGATCGAGCCGAGCATGTGTACGAGCAGGCCGCCGGCGAACCCGCAGAGCGCCCCCGAGAGCGTGAACGCCCACAAACGCTGCCGGTGCACGCTGATGCCCACGGCCTGCGCCGCCGCCGGATCCTCGCGCGTCGCGCGCGCCTTTCGCCCGAGCGGGCTGCGCTGGTACGCGAACGCAACGGCGATCACGATCAGCGCGCCGAGCGTCGCCTGAAGTGGGCCGCTCGTTTCGGGCACCAGCGAGAGCGTCGTCGCGCCCGGGCCGATCTTGATCCATTCGCGCAGGAGGTTGTGCGTGATCTCGAGCACCGCAAAGGTCGCGATCCCCGCAGCAAGCCCAGAGAGGCGCATCAGCGGCAGCCCTACGAGGAATGCGAAAACGCCGCCGACCACCGCCGCGAGCACAAGCGAGGCGACGTTGCCGATCGTGTGGTCGCGGAGGAGCGGGAAGAGGTCGGGCAGGATCCCGGTCTTCGACTCGAGCGGCACGGTCATCACGCCCGCCGCAAACGCACCGAGCGCGACGAAGCTGATCTGCCCGAACGAGAGCACGCCGGTGCCGCCGACGAAGACGTAGATCGCAACGACGATCGCGACGGAGACGAGCGCGTTCAGGAAGTGGATCTCATTCGAGCGCGAGACGAACGACGCTCCGACCCCGACGAGCGTGACGAGCAGGACCGGGCCGGCGAGCTGGGGCCACGCTTTCATACGCGTTCCACCGCGGTTCCGCCTCCACGTGCGAACAGGCCGGCCGGCCGCAGCAGGAGCACGAGGATCACGAGCGCGAAGACCGCCGACGGCAGGAATACGGTCTTGTCGGTCGGCAGCGCACCGTTGATCACGCCGCTCGCGAAGCCGATCGCGAAGCCGCCGAGCGTCGCCGTCCAGAGCCGGTCGATCCCGCCGACGACGACGCCGACGAGGACGACGATCGTCTCCTTGAGCGCGAAGTCTGGCTGCACGAACGGGAGCTGGACGGTCAGCATCATCGCGACGAGTGCCGCGAGCACGCCCGAGAGCAGCACTGCGACGGAGATCACCGTGTCTGCGCGAACGCCGAGCAGGCGCGCGGTGCGGAAGTCCGTCGAGGCGGCGCGCATCTGTAGGCCGATCGTCGTCCTTGCGAGCAGGAGCGCCAGCAGCCCGAGCGTCACGGCCGCGACCGCTACGGAGACGATCGTCACCTTGCGGACGTCGACGCCGCCGATCGAGACGGCCTGGTTCAGCGACGCCAGCGTCACGGCCGGCTCGCCGATCGTGCCGTCGCGAATGTCCAGGATCAGCGCGACGCTCTGGAGCAGGAACGCGATCGCGAACGTGGTCACGAGCATCACGGCGGGCGAGGCGGTGCGGAGCGGACGGAAGACAGAGCGCTCCATCAGGAACGAGAGGGCGATCACGACGGCGAAGCAGGCGGCGATGCTGCCCGCGACCGGCCAGCCCGACGTGAAGGCGAGCGTGTACGCGCCCGCCATCACGAGCTGTCCGTAGGCGAAGTTGACGAGCCGGAGGACGCCGAAGACGAGCCCGATCCCGACGGCCATCAGCGCGTACACCGCGCCGAGGCCGACGGCGTCGACCAGCGTCTGCGCGTCGACGGCGGCGACGATCATTGGAGGTACGCCGCAATCATTGGAGGTACGCCGCGATCATCTTCTCGGTGTCGCCGGCATCGGCAGGGGTCAGGGTCATCCGCAGCTCGCCGTTCGCGAGCACGTAGGTGCGGTCGGCGAGCGCGACCGTCCGCTGCGCGCGCTGCTCGACGAGCAGGACGGTGACCCCGCGCTCGCGGATGGCGGACAGCGCGCCGAAGACGGTGTCGACCATCGTCGGCGAAAGCCCGAGCGAGGGCTCGTCGAGCAGGAGCACGTCCGGCGCGGCGACGAGCGCGCGGCCGATCGCGAGCTGCTGCTGCTGGCCGCCAGAGAGCGCGCCCGCATGGCGGCCGCGATACTCGGCGAGCATCGGGAAGAGCTGGTAGGCCTCCTCGAGCGGATCGGCGGCGCCGTTGGCACGCCGCGCAGCGAGGCCGAGCCGGAGGTTCTCCTCGACCGACAGCTCACCGAAGATCCGCCTGCCCTCGGGGACGAGCGAGACGCCCGCGCGGGCGATCGACTCCGGCGCGCGGCCGCGGATCGAATCGCCCGCGAGACGCACGTCTCCCGCCGCCACGGGCACGACCCCCATGATCGCGTGCAAGGTCGTCGACTTTCCCGCGCCGTTGGGCCCGATCAGGCCCACGAGCTCGCCCCGCTCGACCGCGATGCTGAGGCCGCGGACCGCCGGGACGGATCCGTAGCGGACGTCCAGCCCGTCGAGCTCGAGCGCTGCGACGCTCATTCCGCGACCGCGCTCTCGCCGAGGTACGCGGACGCGACGTCGAGATTGCCGCGGATCTCGGCCGGCGTTCCTTCCGCCAGGGTGTGACCCTGGTCGAGCACGTGGATCCGGTCGCAGACCTCCATCACGAGCGCCATGTTGTGGTCGATCAGGAGCACACCGGCGTCGTGGTCGTCGCGGACGGAGCGGACGACGGCCGCGAACTCGGGCACCTCGGCCTCCGGCAGTCCGGCCGCAGGCTCGTCGAGCAGGACGAACTCCGGCTCGGTCGCGAGCGCCCGTGCGACTCCGAGCCGGCGCTCGTCGCCGTGGGCGAGCGTGCCCGCCGCCGCCTCCGCGTAGCGCTCGAGCGCGAGGAGGTCGAGCAGCTCGCTCGCGCGGCGGCGGGCCGCGGCCGCGCGCGCGCCGATCCCGAGCGCGGCGACCTCAATGTTCTCGCGCACGGTCAGGCCGCGGAACGAGCGGCTGTGCTGAAAGGTGCGGGCAATCCCGGCGCGTCCGCGCCGGTGGGCGCTCCAGCCGGTCACGTCGCGTTCGCCGAGCTCGATCCGACCGGACGTGGGCGCGTTGAACCCGGTGAGCAGGTTGACCAGCGTCGACTTTCCTGCGCCGTTCGGCCCGATCAGCCCCACGACCTCGTGCCGATGCAGCTCGAGCGTGACCCCGTCGAGCGCCTGCACGCCCGCGAACGAGCGTGACACGGAGGAGGCCCGGAGCGTGCTCATGCCGCGACAGCGGCATGAGCTGGTGGAGGGGGTGTGGGGGAACCGGAAGGTTCCCCCACGCAAATGAGGGAGAAGGGGGCCCGTGGGGGAAACATGGTTTCCCCCACGGGAGCGAGCCGTAGGCTCGCGACGCCGGGCCTCCCTTGCGTTGCCGATGCGACTGCTTCCGCCAAGGCCTAGATCTTCGGAACGACCTTGGCGGTCACGGCGCCGACGTAGCGGCCCTTGTTGTTGTGGATCTTGATCACGCGGTACTGCCGCCCGAAGACGGTGTGGTACTGCGGCGAGAAACTGACGAGCCCGGAGAGGGTCGGCACCTTCTTGAACTTCTCCATGGTCGCCGCCAGCTTGGCGCCGTTCGTCGAGCCACCGGAGCGACGGATCGCCGTGGCGACGCCGTCGATCGCGGCCGAGCCACCGAGGAAGCCGCCCGTGAAGGCCCCGAGCTTCTTCGCCAGCGCCCGGACGGCCTTGTTCGGATCATCCCCGAAGATCGAGGCGTAGGTGACGGCGTAGTAGTTCGTCACCTGCGGGTTCTTCGTCAGCCAGTACGTCCCGTCGCCCGCCCACGAGTTCAGGATCGGGGTCTGGTTGCCGAGCGACCGCAGCCCCGAGACGAGCGCCGGCAACTCGCCGAACGCCGTCGAGGTCACGATCACGTCCGCCTTGCGGCCATTGAGGCGGCTGACTGCCGTGTTGACGTTGTTCGCACCCGTCGCGTAGCTCTCGCGGGCGGCGATCTTGCCGCCGAGCTGCTTGAACCGGACATCGAACGCCCGGACGACGTTCTTGAAGTAGACGAGCAGCGTGTTCGTGGCCAGGTTCGCGGTCCGCCAGCCCTTCCGATACGCGTACTCAGCCATCGCCGAGCCCTCGTCCTGGGCGACGTTGCCGAAGCTGAACGCCAGCTTGCCTGCCTTGCCGAAGCGCTTCGGGCCCATCTGGTCGGTGCCGATGCACGGGGCGACCGTCAACTTGCCGGCCTTGAGTGACTCCTGCACGACCGGGGTCGCGAAGTCGACGTCGCACGTCACGAACATGATGTCCGCGCCCTTGCCGAGGAGGCTCGCCGCGCAGGACTTCGCCTTCGCGGGGTTGTTGTTGTTCGTGTCACAGGTCTCGATCTTGAACGGACGTCCGCTCACCCCGCCCTTGGCGTTGATCTGCGCGATCCGGACCTTCGCCGCCGCGAGCGCAGGCCCGTCGAACGGGCCCATGTTGCCCTTGCTGTCGAACGCCCAGCCGATCACGATCGGCGCCGCCGCGTTCGTCGTCGAGCCGCCGACGCCTGTGCCCACGGCCGCAATCGCGAGCGCGGACACCGCCAGCAGGGCGCCGAACGCGCCCCATCGCTTCCGTACCATCATTCCTGCCTCCCTTTGTCGGATTCCCAACTTGCTTCTTTCGCCTTGATCAGGCGGTAGAGCGTCTGGTGGAGCGGCGCGGGCACCCCGAGCCGCTCCGCCTCGCGGACGAGCGAGCCGGTGATCAGCTCGATCTCGGTCGGCCGCCGCGCCTCGACGTCCTCGAGCATCGAGGGGTAGTGCGCGCTGCCGCGGCGCGTTGCGAGCACGTTCATCTCCCACGGATCCTCGTGCAGCTCGATCCCCGCCGCGGCCGCGACCGCCTTCCCCTCGTCGACGAGCGCGTGCACGAGGTGGCCGAGGTCGGAGGGCCGCTCCTCGGCCGCGAAATGCGGGTCGTGCGGCAGGCCCGTCAGCGCGGCGACCGCGTTGACCGTCGCGTTGAAGATCAGCTTCGACCATTGCGCCGGCTTGAGGTCGGGGAAGGCACGCGCCTTCAGGCCCGACTGCTCGATCAGCGCGACGAGCTCCTCGACCCGGCCGTAGGGGATGCCGTTGTAGGGCCCAAGCCAGGTCTCGGTGTCGAGGATGTACTCGACGTGCGTATCGTCGTGGCGCGTCCCGCTCATGAAGGTGACGCCGGAGACGAGCGGCCAGTCGCCGTGCCGGCGGACGATCTCCTCCGCGCCGAGGCCGTTCTGGACTGTGACGAACGTCGCGTCCGGGAAGCGGCCGGCGAGCGAGCGAGCGGCCTCGTCGAGGCCCGTCGCCTTCGTGGCGACGATCGCCACGTCCGGCTCCGGCACCTCGCCGGGATCGTCGGTCGCGTGCACGCGCCCGGTGAACTCGGCGCGGCCGCTGACCTCGAGGCCGTTCTCTTCAAGAGCGCGAGCATGTTCCGGCCGCCGGGTCAGGACCCAGACGTCCGCCACACGGCTCAGGTGAGCCGCGTAGAGACTGCCGATCACGCCGGCACCGACAACGCAGACGCGCTCGATCATCTGCGAGGAGTATCCCGCGCCGGTGACATGTCAGTCAACCGGCCAGCTTGCGGAACTCGGCGTCCGTGACGAGCCGCTTCTTCTCGGTGCCGAGCACCTTGACGGCGACGAGCAGCTCCGCGTGGCGCTCCTCCGGCACCTCGAGCCCGAGCTCCTCGGCCTTGAGGCGGATCGAGTCGAGGCCGCTCTTCTTTCCGAGCACGATCCCGCGCTCAGCGCCGACCAGGTCGGACGCGTATGGCTCGATCGCAGGCGGATCGTGAAACTGGCTCGCAACCGCGCCGCTCTCGCGGACGAAGAGGTTGTCGCCGGTGAGCGGAGTCCAGGGAGCCAGGGCGTAGCCGGAGCGGTCGCGCACGAGCGCCGCGAGCTCTCGCGCCTTCGAGAGGTCGAGCCGCGTCGGGATCCCGTAGAGCGCCTCGAGCGCCAGCGCGACCTCGAGCAGGTTCGCGTTGCCGGCGCGCTCCCCCATCCCGTTCACCGTCCCGTGCACCCAGGTCGCTCCCGCCTGGACGGCCGCGACCGCCGCTGCCGTAGCGAGGCCGAAATCGTCGTGGCCGTGCCAGTGCACCGGCACGTCGAGCCAGTCCACGGCCTGGCCGACGAGATAGGCCGCCGCCTCGGGCGTGGCGACGCCGATCGTGTCGACGACGACGGCCTCCTTCGCGCCCGCCTCGACCGCCGTCTCATACGCGCGCCGGAAGTACTCGAGGTCGGCGCGGGAACCGTCGACGCCGAAGAAGGCCACCGTGATCCCCTCGCCGGCAGCGAACGCGACCGCCTTGCGGATCCGGCCGAGCATGTCCTCGTGCGAGACGCCGAGCGCGGCGAGCTTGGCGTCCGAGATCGGGCTTTCGACGACGGCCGAGCGCACGCCGAGGCCGGCCAACTGCTCGACGTCGGCCTGCACGGCGCGGGCGAAGCCCCACACCTCGGCCTTCAGGCCCGCGGCTGCGATCAGGCGGATCGCCTCGGCGTCCTCCTCCGAGACGCGCGCAAAGCCTGCCTCGATCCGGTCGACTCCGGCGTCGGCAAGCGCCGTCGCGATCTCGAGCTTCTCCGCCGGCGAGAGGACGACGCCGACGGTCTGCTCGCCGTCGCGCAGGGTCGTGTCGTAGAGGCCGACGATGTCGTGGCTCTGCGGCTCGAGCGCGCGCTGGTTCAGCTCGCCCGTCCACACCTTGTCGCGGTCGATCGTCATGGCGCCCTCACGATGCCGTCGGGGAAGCGGCACAGGCGCTCGGCGCCGCTATCGGTGATCAGGAAGTTGTCCTCGACCCGGAGGCCGCCGCCCTCGGGCCAGTAGACCCCCGGTTCGATCGCGAGCACCATGCCCGCCTCGACCGTTCCGCCGCCGGCCTGGTGCGCGTACGGGGGCTCGTGGGCGCGGGCGCCGACGCCGTGGCAGATCGGATGCGACGGCTGGCCCGGATAGCCGGCCTCTGCGAGCCCGGCGCGGACGCTCCGGTCGAGCTCCGCGAGGCTCGCTCCGGGCCGGACGAAGTCGACGGCCGCGGCGTAGACCTCGAGCAGTTGCAGCTCGAGCTCCGCGTAGCGCGGATCGAGCTCGCCGGGCACGAGATTCTTCGTGTGGTCGCACCAGTAGCCGTCGGCGCAGACCCAGATCTCGAACAGCGTCGGCTCGTGCTCGGCGATCGGGCGGCTGCCCGTGGCGGTAAACGTGCGGATCCCCTCGCCCGACCAGACGAGCGAGAAGCCGTGCGCGAGCTCGACCTGGTCGTCGAAGCCGGTGCCGTGGTCATGGACCCAGCAGTTCCAGATCGCGCCGACCTCGCTCTCGCGCATCCCCGGCCGGAGCCGCGCCTGCACGTGCTCCATCGCCCGAGCGGCGATCTCGTTCGCGAGCCGCATCCGCTCGATCTCTTGCTCGCTCTTGATCGCGCGCACCCCGGCGAGCAGCGGCGTCGCGTCTTCCGCATCGGGAAAGGCGTCGAACCACGCCTTCGGGAACGTCGTCGGCTCGCCGACCATCCTGTCCGCCGCTTGCGTCCCTAGGCTGAGCTCGATCCCGACGCGCTCGTAGTCGGACGCGATCTGACGGGCGAGGTCGAGCGCCCGCAGGCCGGGCGGCCGCGGGTCGCTCTCGTCGTAGCCGCGGAAGAGGCGCACCTCCTCGGTCCAGCTCATCCGATCGGCGTCGGCCTCAGACGCCTCGAGGCAGATCAGCACGGGCTCGCCCTCGCACGGGAAGACGACGGCGTCGTACCCCTTCATCCCCCAGAAGTTCGTCAAGTAGAGGACGTTGTCGGGGGCGCGGACAACGAGCGCGTCGAGCCCCTGCTCCGCCATCAGCGCGCGAACGCGTTCGAGCTTCGCGTCGTCCCGCGGCCAGCTCACGCCGCGCCGCCGTGTTTCAGAGACACAAGCTCACCAGCGGACGCGTTCCGGCGGCGGCTCGCCGTGCGCCTCCTCCCAGCCGATCACCGGGTTGCGCAGCACGCCGATCCGCTCGATCTCGGCCTCGATCAGGTCGCCGGGCTTGAGGTAGAGCGACGCGGCGTCCTCCGAGAAGCCGGCGACGCCGGAGACTGTGCCCGTCGAGAGCACGTCACCCGCGGAGTAGCCGAGCGCGGAGTAGTGGGAGAGGATCTCCGGGATCGTCACGCTCATCTTGCTCGAGTGCGAGGTCTGCCGCGACTCGCCGTTGACGCGCAGCTCCATGGCGAGGTCGTGGGGATCGGGGATCTCGTCCGGGGTCACGATCCAGGGCCCGAGCGGGCAGAATGTGTCGATCGCCTTGCAGAAGCTGAAGACGCCGGAGCGCATCTCGCGCCGCTGGATGTCGCGGGCGGTGATGTCGTTGAAGATCACGTAGCCGCCGACGTAGTCCATCGCCTCCTCGGGCGGGAACCACTTGCCGCTCTTCTTCAAGATCACGGCCAGCTCGAGCTCGTAGTCGAGCTCCTCGGTCAAGTGTTCGGGATAGACGACCGGCTCGTCGGGGCCGACGATTGCGTCCACGTTCTGGAAGAAGACGATCCAGGGCGCGATCTCGTGGCTCCAGTTGACGACCTTCGACTCCTCTTCGTGCTCGCGGAAGTTGCCGGCCGTATGGAAGAACTTCTTCGGCGCGATCGGCGCGATCGGCCTCGTGTCTTCGAGCGGAATGCGGACGCCCGTCTCCTCCGCCCCGCCGCGCTCGAAGTAGGCGCGCATCGTCGGCACGCCGAGCACCGCCACCTCGTCCCCGTCGACATGGCCGACGAGCCCGCTGTCGAGCGTGACGAGTTTCACCCGCAGATCCTCTCGGCGGCGCGTGCATAGACCTCGGCGATCTTGACCAGTCCCTCGATCTCGAGATTCTCGCCGTACTCGGGGTCCGGTAGCCCCGAGGAGGTGCCGTAGTTGACGGTCGCGATGCCATAGCGTGAGAGCACCGAAGCGTCGGAGAACCAGCGAGTGACGTCGCGCTCGGCCGGAGTCCCGAAGACCTCGGCGTGCGACTGCTCCAGCGCGCTCACGAGCGGGTGCGACTCGTCGATCTCGGCGCCCGGCGCGGTCACGTAGACCTCCGCCTCGACACCGTCCAGGCCGCGCGCGAACTCGAGCGCCTTTCGCCGCGCCTCT
>JBKJSM010000016.1:0-12483 GCA_046594445.1 Gaiellaceae bacterium
GTGCTCGATGTCGCGGCGACCCCGCAGGATGACAGCATTGCGGTGGTCGTGCCCGAAGGCTCGGTGTTTCTGATGGGCGACAACCGCGACAATTCGATGGACAGCCGCTTTCCCGCGGTCGAGGGCGGTGGGATCGGCATTGTCCCGCAGGCCAACCTGGTCGGCCGCGCGGCGATAATGATGTTCTCGACCGATGGCTCGTCATCGTGGGTGCTGCCGTGGACCTGGTTCAGCGCCGCGCGCTGGGACAGGTTGGGGAACACTTTTTGAGCGGACTGGCTTCTTGAGCGGACTGGCTTCCGAAACGGCCGCCTACCTGAGCGAATTGACCGGCGCACCGCCGCTCGATCCCGCGCTGTGGCACGAGGCGCTGACCCATGGGAGCCTCGGCGAAGCCCGGACTTACGAGCGGCTCGAGTTCCTCGGAGACCGGGTGCTCGGCCTCGTCGTGGCCGAGTGGCTGCACGAACGCGGCACGTCCAATGAAGGCACGCTGTCACAACGGCTCAACGCGCTGGTCAGCGGGGCGACCTGCGCCCGGGTGGCGCGCGAGATCGGCCTGCCCCTGCACATCCGGCTGGGCAAACAGGCGCGCGACGATGGCGGCGCGGACAGCGACAATATCCTCGGCGACGCGATGGAATCGCTGCTCGGCGCGCTGTTCGTCGAGCGCGGCTATGAAGCGGCGCGCGAACTGGTGCGCCGGCTGTGGGCCGATCCGGTGGCCGCCGGGATGGGCATGTCCAAGCACCCCAAGGCGGCGCTGCAGGAATGGGCGGCGGGCAACAAGCGCAAGCCCCCGGTTTATGCCCTGCTCGCCCGCGAAGGCCCCGATCACGCCGCCAACTTCACCGTCGAAGTGGTGGTAAAGGGCGTCGGCGAGGCGCAAGCGACCGGGTCGAGCAAGCAGGACGCCGAAACCAGGGCGGCGAAGGCATTCATGAAGGAATTTGGGTGAACAACCGATTCAACCTCCCCCTCTGCCGGAGTTTGGTTTTGTGACCCGGCACTGCGGTCTCATTGCCGTCCTCGGCGCGCCCAACGCGGGCAAGTCCACGCTGGTCAACGCGCTGGTCGGGCAGAAAGTCGCCGCCGTCAGCGCGAAGGCCCAGACCACCCGCGCCCGGCTGCTGGGGATCGCCATCGAGGGCGAGACGCAGATGATCCTGGCCGATACTCCCGGCATCTTCGCCCCGCGCCGCCGCCTCGACCGGGCAATGGTGCGGGCTAGGCGTGGCCGGTCGCACCGACACCGGTGTGCACGCGCTGGGCCAGGTGGTGAGCTTCGATGCGCACGGAGGCCCGGAAATCGGACGCGCTGCCGAGGCGCTCAACTCTCTGCTCCCGCCTGACATCGCGGCGATTGCGGCCGCGGCGGCCCCGGCGGGGTTCCACGCGCGCTTCTCTGCGCGATCGCGGTCGTACGTCTACCGCCTCTACCGCCGCCCCTTGCGGTCGCCGTTCGAGCGGCCCCGCGCGTGGTGGAATCCGGAGCTGCTCGACCACGACCGGCTCGCTGCACTTGCGGCACTGCTCCCGGGCCAGCACGACTTCACCGCCTTCACCCCGACCGCGACGCAGCACCAGGTCTTCGTGCGGTCCGTCGAGTCGGTTGGCTGGCGCGAGGAGGGGGAGCACCTCCTCTTCGAGGTCACCGCCGACAGCTTCCTGCGACATATGGTGCGCACCCTCGTCGGGACGATGCTCGACCCGACGCTCGAGCCTGCTGCGTTCGCCCGCCTGCTCGAAGGGCAGCCGCGCAGCGAGGCCGGGTCGACCGCGCCGCCGTGGGGTCTCTACCTCGTCTCCGTCGGCTACCCCGATACCATCTGACGTCGTGCGCTTCCCGGTCGTCCTGTTCGATCTCGACGGCACGCTCGTCGACTCCGGACCGATCATCCTGGCGTCGTACCGGCATGCCACGCGCAGCGTGCTCGCGCTCGACGTGCCCGATGCGGAGCTGATGGCGCTCGTCGGCGGGCCGGGGCTGTGGGAGCAGATGCGCCGGTTCAGCGAGGAGCGCGCCGAGGAGCTCGTCAACGTCTACCGGGCACACAACGAGCCGCTGCACTCTGGGCTGCTCGCCTTCCCGGGGATCGAGGACGCACTGCGCAGCCTGAAGTCGCAGGGCCGCCGGCTCGGCGTCGTGACGGCGAAGCGGAAGCCCACGGTCGAGCTGGCCTTCGCGGCGGTGCGGATCGGCGACCTCTTCGACGTCGTCGTCGGCTCGGAGGATACGGACCGGCACAAGCCGGAGCCGGAGCCGATCCTGATGGCCCTGGACCTACTCGGCGCGACGGCGGCCGATGCCGCGTACGTGGGCGACTCGCCGTACGACGTCGCCGCGGCGCGTGCCGCCGGGGTACACGCCGTCTGGGTGTCGTGGGGCGGTATCCACGACGAGCAGCGGATCCTCGAGGGCGCGCGGCCGGACGCGATCGTCCACACGGCGGAGGAGCTCCTTGCCGTCCTCTGACGCGGCTGTCCGCGCCGCCGAGCTCCGCCGCCTGATCGACCACCACGCCTACCGCTACCACGTACTGGACGCTCCTGAGGTCGAGGATGCGGCCTACGACGCGCTCTACGACGAGCTCGAGCACATCGAGCAGCAGCATCCCGAGCTCGTGACGCCGGGCTCGCCGACGCAGCGCGTGGGGGCGCCGCCCGCCGACGGCTTCCGCAAGGTGCTCCACCTCGCGCCGATGGGCTCGCTCGAGAAGGTCACGACCGAGGAGGCGGTGCTGAAGTGGGCCGACGACGTGTGGAGGCGCCTCGACAGCGACGAGCCCGTGGCCTACGTGCTCGAGCCGAAGATCGACGGCTCCGCGGTCTCGCTCGTCTACGAGCACGGCACGCTCGTGCGCGGTGCGACCCGGGGCGATGGCGGCCAGGGTGAGGACGTCACGGCGAACCTCCGCACGGTCAAGACGGTGCCGCTTGCGCTCCGGCTGGCCCCGGGTGAGACGCCGCCACCGCTGCTGGAGGTGAGAGGCGAGATCTACTTCTCCCTTCCCGACTTCGCTCGCTTCAACGAGCAGCTTGCAGCGCAGGGCAAGAAGGCTGCGCCGAACCCGCGCAACGCCGCAGCCGGGTCGCTGCGCCAGCTCGACCCGGGCATCACTGCGGAGCGGCCGCTCGCGATCTGCGTGTACGGCTCCGGCCTCACCGAGGCGACCGGCGCCGCCACCCAGTGGGAGCTTCTGGCCTGGCTGCGCGAGCGTGGCTTCCGGACGAACCCGGAGACGCGTCGCTACGAGACGATCGAGGAGGTTGCGGCGGCCTGCCGCGAGTGGGAGGAGCGCCGGCGCGAGCTCGACTACGAGATCGACGGCGTCGTGATCAAGGTGGATGCACTCGAGCAGCAGCGCCGGCTCGGTGCGCTGCACGAGCGGCCGCGCTGGGCGCGCGCCTACAAGTGGGCGCCGCAGACCGCCGTCACGCGCCTCCAGCGGATCGCAGTCAACGTCGGCCGCACCGGCGCCCTCAATCCGTGGGCGATCCTCGAGCCGGTCGAGGTCGGCGGCGTCACCGTGTCGCGGGCGACGCTCCACAACGAGGAGGACATCAACCGGAAGCGGATCCGCGAAGGCGACCTGGTGATCGTCCAGCGGGCCGGGGACGTCATCCCGCAGGTCGTCGGCCCCGCCGGCGACCATGAGCCAGGCACCGTGGACTGGAAGATGCCCGCGCAGTGCCCGCTCTGTGGCGTCGCTGTCGTCAAGCCCGAGGGTGAGGTCAAGCACCGCTGCCCGAACCCGCGCTGCGAGTCGCGTGGGCTCGAGACACTGATCCACTGGGTCGGCGCGGCCATGGACATCGAAGGCGTCGGCGAGCAACTCGTACGGCAGCTCTGGCGCGAGGGGCTCGTCACCTCGATGCCGGACCTCTATCGGCTCACCGCGGATCAGCTGGCCGGGATCGAGGGCTACGCCGCGGTCTCGGCCGCGAAGGCGGTCGAGGCGATCGCCCGCTCGACGGAGCAGCCGTTCGAGCGGATCCTGTTCGGGCTCAACATCCCGCGGGTCGGACTGGTGGTCGCGCGCAGCCTCGCGCGCCACTTCGGCTCGCTTGACGCTCTGCTCGCCGCGACGCAGGAGCGGATCCAGGAAGTCGAGGGAGTCGGGCCGGATCGCGCCGAGGCCGTCTACGAGTGGATGCGCGACGAGGACAACTCCCGGCTGGTCGCGGAGTTGCGCGCGCTCGGCCTGCGCTTCGAGCTGGGCGAGGGCGAGCGGCAAACGGACGGGCGGCTCACCGGCTCCACCTACGTCATTACCGGCACCCTCGGCGGCTGGTCGCGTGACGAGGCGAAGGCCGCGCTGGAGGCACTCGGTGCGAAGGTTGCGGATACGGTCTCCAGGCGGACGACGGCCGTCTTGGCGGGTGAGAGCGCAGGGTCGAAGCTCGCGAAGGCGGAGTCGCTCGGCGTGCCCGTGCTCGACGAGGCCGCCTTCGCGGCGCTGCTCGCCGGCTGACTAGACGATGCCGCTGCGCACGGCGTAGACCGCCGCCTGGATCCGGTTTTCGAACTGGAGCTTCATGAAGATGTTCGAGAGATGGTTCTTGACCGTCTTCGGGCTGATGTGGAGCTGCGCGGCGATCTCGGCGTTCTCGAGGCCGCTCGCGACGAGCTTGAGCACCTCGATCTCTCGGTCGGAGAGCTCCGCGCGGATTGTCTCGGCCGCGTCGGTGTCGGCGCGCGAGGCCCGCAGCCGCTGCAGGACCTTGGCGGCGATGTGAGGCGAGACGAGCGACTCGCCGACCGCCGCGGCGTGGATGCCGGCGACGAGCTGGTCGATCGAGGCGTTCTTGAGCAGGTAGCCGCACGCCCCGGCGAGGATCGCGTCCATCACGTCCTGCTCCTGGTCTGAGATCGTCAGCACGATCACGCGCGTCAGCGGCGCGTCGCGGCCGATGTGCCTGGTCGCCTCGACCCCGGTCATTCCGGGCATGTTCATGTCCATGACGACGACGTCCGGCGCGACTTCGCGGACGCACTGGAGCGCCTCGGAGCCGCTCGCGGCCTCACCCACGATCGTGACGCCCTGCTCCTCGAGCAGGTTCCGCAGGCCGGTGCGAAAGAGATCGTGGTCGTCGACGAGGAGCACGCGAGTCGCCCGCTCGTCGGTGTCGGCCTGGGTTGGTGCGATCTCGTTCAGCTTGCCTCCTCTCGGGTCAGTGGAGGACGATCGTGACTGTCCGGCGCCCCCACTGCAGCGCCTGCTCGACTGTCGGGAACCAGAGGTCGATGATGTTTCCGTGTACCGCGCCGCCGGTGTCCGCGGCGACGCCCTCACCGTAGCCGGGGATCGTCATGCGCGTGCCGAGCGGGATCACCGACGGATCGACGGCCACAACTCCCGGGGCGGTGTTGACGCCGGTCGCCGTGCGCCCGCGCAGGGCGTAGCCGGTAGCGCTGACGGTCAGCGTGCGGCCACCGGAGGCTGGCGGCGCTCCGGGCTCGGCCGCGATGCTCGTCTCGGCGACGGCAGGAGTCGCCACCGGCGGCGACGCCGCAGCGATCTCGACCGTTCGCGCCTCGGCCCGGCGGGCTTGCGTCTGGATCGAGGCGAGTCGCGCCGCGTTCAGCCCCTGCCGCGCCCGCACCGTCGCCACGTACCGCTCGCGCTCGGCGGCGGCCGCGGTCAGGTCGGCCGCTCTCGCCTCCGCAGCCTCGGTGAGTTGCCGCAACCGGTTCTCCTGGCCGGCGAGGCGGACGTCCAGCCGGGCGAGCTTCCGCCGCGACGCGCGCGCCTGCTCGATGATCCGGTTGCTCTCGCCTGCTGCGCGGCTGAGCCCGTCCAGGCCGGCCAGCGCCTCCTCGAAGGAGGTGGCGCCGAGCAGGATCGCCAGCGGGTCGGCGGCGCCGGTGTGCTCGTAGAGCGTGCGCACGAGTCTGGAGAGGCTATTTTCGGAGACCCGGAGCGCTGTGCGCGCGACGCCGAGCCGCTTGCGGGCGGCCGCCCGCTCTCCGGCGAGGGTCGAGCGTCGTGCGGTGAGATCCCGCAGGGCGCTCCGTGCTCGGCCGAGCTCGACCTCGAGCGCGTACAACTCGAGCGTGGCGGCGTTCGCGCGGCCCTCGAGGGAGGCCTGGTCCGCGCTGAGGGAGCCCGCCTCGGCGGATGATCCGGACACGTCTGCGGCGAGGCCGACCGGAACCGAGGCGACCAGCAGGAAGCCCGTGAAAACGGCCGCGAGACGCGCCGCACCGCTCGTCGAATGCGTCTTCACGAGGCGCGGACCGTAGCAACTTTTCGTCGTGCATGTCATTGTTTGTGATTCGTAAGGGCGTCCCGCCGAGGGCGGTTTTTGGCTCTGTTGAGCCTTGCCGCCGTCCGGAATGGGTGCTAGGGTGCCCCACTTGTGACGGACCTGGCCCCCATCGGGGTGCCGCGTGAGCGCGAGCAGGGAGAGCTGTACTGAACTCGAGCAAACGACAGGCGCCGGCGATCCTCACGTTGCTTGTGGCCACCCTCGTGGCCGCCGCCCTGGCCTCCGTCAACACGGCTGCAGCCGAGCCACCCTCGGTCGCTGCGAAGCGAGCGCAGGCGCAGGACGTTCTGGGGCAGATCCGCGAGATCGACTCCCAGCTCTCACACGCGATCGAGGCCTTCAACCGGGCGAACGTGCAACTCGATCGGATCGACAGCGATCTGAGGACGAACGCCCGTCATCTGGTGATCGCGAAGAGGAGCCTGCGCAATGCGCAGCGTCACCTTTCGCAGCGCCTCGTCTCGCTCTACGTCAACGGGAGCGGCAATTCCACTCTCGAGGTCATGCTCGGTGCCGCGTCGCTGGACGATCTCCTCTCCCGGTTGGACGCGGTCGAGCGCGTCTCCGACCAGGACACGCGCGTCCTTGGTGAGGTCACCGGGTTCCGGGCCGAGGTGAAGCTGCGCAAGGCGAAGCTCGTGGGCGCGCGCACGGCACAGGCGCGGGTCGTCGCGGAACGGACGCAGCAGCGGCGCTCGATCGAGGGTCAGCTGGCCGAACGGCAGCAGCTGCTCGGCTCGATCAGGGATCAGCTCGCGAGCCTGGAGGCTGCCGAGCGGAGGAGGCAAGAGCGGCTGGCCGCACAAGCGCAGGCGCGTGTCGCCGCCACCTCGGTGCAGCAGCCGGTCGAGGCAGGTGAAACCGCGGCCTTCGAGCCGTCCGCGGTGGAAGCGATGATCGCCGCGCCCCCGGCCCGTTACGGCGGCGTCGTCGGGATCGCGATGCAGTACCTCGGCGTACCGTACGTCTGGGGTGGCGCGAGCCCTTCCGGCTTCGACTGCTCGGGCTTCCTGATGTACGTCTACGCAAAGGTCGGCGTCTCGCTGCCTCACAACGCCGCGATGCAGTACCAGCTCGGCGCAGCCGTCTCGAAGGATCAACTCGAGCCGGGGGACCTCGTGTTCTTCGACGGCCTCGGTCACAACGGTATGTACATCGGCGGCGGCCAGTTCATCCACGCGCCGCACAGTGGCGACGTCGTCAAGATCTCCAGCCTCTCCGACTCCTGGTACACGCGTACCTGGGTCGGGGGCAAGCGCCTGTAGCGCAGGTCTAGAGATACCCCATCGGGTCGACTGCGCTTCCACCGACGCGTACCTCGAAGTGGACGTGGTCGCCGAAGCAGGTACCGGTGCAGCCAACGGCTGCGATCGTCTGTCCCTGGCCGACCGATTGTCCCACCGACACCGCGATGCTCGAGTTGTGCGCATACGCGGTTGCGATCCCGCCGGGATGCTGGATCACGACGAGCAGCCCATAGCCGCTCATCGCGCCGGCGTACACGACCCGGCCTGAGGCCGACGCTGCGATCGGTGTTCCCGCGGGCGCCGCGATGTCGATCCCGGAGTGCAGTCGTCCCCAGCGCTGACCGTAAGGCGAGACGAGCGTTCCACGGACCGGCCAGATGAATCCTGATGACGGCATCGCTGTCGGGGCCGGCGCTTCGGAGGTCGGCGGCTCGGGCGGCGAAGCGGAGATCACAGAGGCCACGCGTACGCTGCCGGCCGCCAACGCATCGGCTTGCGCCTCCCACTGGCGCCGGTCGACCTGGACGGACGCGAGCGACCGCCGGCGCGCGGCGCGGAGGCTTCCGAGGGAGTCGCGGCGGGCGACGAGGCTCGTCAGCGCGGAGCGACGCTCGTTTGCCCGAAGCTCGATTCGTTCCGTCACGGCAGCTTGTTCCTGGCGGAGCGTCGCAGTGCGCGCTCGCTCTCGCGTGACTCGCTGACGCAACCGCTTGATCCGGCCGACGAGGTCGTCGTCGCTCTCGAGCACGCGCGAGCGCGCCTCGAGCAGGTCGATCACCTCGTCGAGCGACTCGGCGCCGAGCGCGATCGCAACGATGTCGGGCTCCGCGGACGTGTAGATGTCGACGAGACGCTTGCTGAGATGTTGTTGTGCAACCCGAGACTCGCCGCGCGCACGGGCGAGCGTCCGGGTCTTCTCATCGAGCTCCCGCTCGAGCACGCCCAGGCGCGCCCGGGCCTCTCGCTGCTGTTCCTCCAGCAGCGAGAGCTCGCCCTGGAGCCCGTCGATCTTGGTCTCGACAGCGTCGATCTGCTCGCTCTGAGTTGCAATGTCGCCTGCGAGAGCCTGCTCGCTCGCGCGCGCCTCGGCCACGCGAGCCCGTGCGCCCGAAAGCGAGTCGTGGCTGTCGGCTCGCGCGATCCCGACCATGAAAATGGATGCGAGAGCGACTGAAGCCGCGAGCCGACAGCTGAACGTCAGCGCCATCCGGCTAGCCGTGGTTCATTCCGCCGGCGTGGGGACGCATGACCTCGATCTCGCGCTCCTGAGCGCTGATGATCCCCTTGGCGAGCTCCTTTAGCTCGTCGTGCTCGGCATCGTCCGTGGCGAGCTTGGCCATCTCGATCGCGCCCTGGTGGTGCGTGACCATCATCTGGGCGAAGTCGGTGTTGACGTCGGTGGAGTCCCGCAGCGCGTCGGCGTCGTGCTGCATGCCCATGTCCGACTCGCTCAGGCCGAGCGCGGCGGCTCCATCGGGAGAAATCGCGGTCGAGCCGAACCAGTCGCCGCGCCATGCCTTCATCTGGTCGATCTCGTCTTGCTGGTTGGCGAGGATGTCGTCCGCGACCTTGACGAGATCCGGCTGGTCGAGGCCCGCTTCCTTCGCGGCTTGGGCCATCTCGATCGCCGACTCGTGATGCGGGACCATCGCGTCGATGAACGCCCTGTCGAAGGCGGCGCCCTTCGACGTGCCCTCTGTTCCCGAGTCGCCGTCGTCTCCACCGCACGCCGCAAGGACCATGACGATCACGCCCACGGTGACGGCGGCGATGGTACGGCTTCCGACCTTCATTTTCATAACACCCTCCTCGCCCCGACCCAGTTCGCAACCCGGTAGGGGTCACTCAGGCTCGAGATCTTGACGACATCGCCCGTGCGCGGCGAATGGATGAAGTTCCCGCCGCCGATGTACATGCCCATGTGCCCGAGCCCGCGGAAGAAGACGAGGTCGCCCGCCTGCAGCTCGCTCTTCGTCACGGCCTGGCCGAGGCCGTATTGGGCGGCCGCGTAGTGGGGTAGCGAGACGCCGATCTGCGCAAACACGTACATCGTGAACCCCGAGCAGTCGAAGCCGGTCGAAGGGGAGGCGCCGCCCCACTTGTAGGGAACGCCGAGATACCGCATCGCGATCGCGACGACCTGAGCGCCGCGGCCGGCGTCGGCGGGCGGAGCCGGAGCAGGCGTGGGCTCGGGCGGGGCCGGCACATCGACCGACGGATCAGCGCTTGCGCGGGGCTGTGTTTCGAGAGCCTCGTCCGTCCGGCTTTCCTGCGCTCTTGCCAGTGCGCGCTGTCGCGCGAGCTCGGCTTCTGCGCGACGCCGTAGCTCTACCTGGCGGGACCGGTCCTCCGCTTCGAGCCGGTTCACCTCGGCCTGCACTGAGCTCAGCAGCTGCCGTCGCTCGCCCAGCTTCGCCGCGATGGCGTTGCGCTCGGATTCGAGCTGGCGAACGAGGCCCGATTGCGCCGCCCGCGAAGTGTCCAGCTGCCCTTCGCGCTTCTTCGTGCGTAACGCGAGCCCCTTCAAGTCTCCGGCGATCCGCGTGTCCTGTTCGAGGATTCGCTGGGCGACCTCGAGCTGGTCGAGCAAGTCCCTGAGGCTCTGAGAGCCCAGCATGACTTCCAGCGTCGACGGTCCCGAACCGTTCACGTAGAGCTGGACAAGCCGCTCACTCGCGCGTCCGCGCGCGGTTCCAAGCTGCGTCCGTGCTCTCTTCAAGTCTGCTCGCGTTTCTCGGAGGCGTTCGTTGAGGTGCCCGAGCTCGTAGTTCGCGCCGTTGAAGCGCTCAGCCGCCGCGCCGACATCGGCATCGAGCTCCTGTACCTGGGCGAGGATCAGCTCTGCCTGCCGTCGCTTGTCCTGGATCGACGGTTCAGCGTTCGCCGCTGAGCCGCCAAACAGCACGGCTGTACCCGCAGCGAGAGCTGCGAGCGAAACGCCAACTTTGTGTTCCCAAGGTGCAGTCCTCTTTAGGCTGAAACGCAAGCTCGTCCCTCCTCATCGACAACAAACGAACAGCAGCGCCTGACGGCGCTCGCACGTCAGAGCCGAAGAGGTGGAGCGAAGCGGACTGTCGGCGTCTTGCTCGCCGGGAGGCGGCTGAGCCTCCACCGAGGGGGCGCTCGACCGAGGATTGGCAGTTGGTGGATCGATGCACGCCATCTGCGGCCGAGCACGACCACGAGGCGAAGGCTCACGGCGGCAACGATCGCGCACGAGAAGAGCAGCCCTTCGACGCCGTGCTCGACGGTGTGGAAGACCACGAAGGCGAGCATGACCCCGAGCAGCAGCAGGAGCAGCGGGCCTAGCAGGGGGTGCCGCAGGCCCGCTTCGATTGACTGGCGCAGCCGAATCACAGGGGAGAATGGTAGATGAGACGGTGGCCGGCGGTGCGCCTGGTTGGTCTGCGCCCGCAGACCCGACCTCTCGTCAGCCGACGGAGCGCCACGAGCCGGCTCGCACGCTGTAAGCGTGGCCTGCTTCGCCGGAGGCTGCCTCCAACGCGGCGTTGACGTCGCCTCGCGACGACGGGCCAGAGAGTACGACCGTCGCGGTGTCGGAGCCCTCGTTGATGTCGATGCTCTCGACCGTCCCTACCGGGCTCAGCGCCGCGCCGATCAGCTTGCCGCACGACTCGCAGCCGGCCTGCTCGACCTCGAAGGAGACCTTCATGCGCCTGCGGCCTCGTTCAACGTTGCTCCCGCGAACAGCTCCTCGAGCTCGTCAGCAAAGTGCTCTGAGACGACGCGCCGCTTCAGCTTCAGGGTCGGCGTCAGCTCGCTGTCGTCCATCGTGAAGTCGCGCGGGAGGATCCGAAAACGCTTGATCTGCTCGTAGCGCGAGCGGTCGGCGTTGACGTCGTCGACGACGCCCTTGATCAGCTCGCGCACGTCGTCGCTCTCAGCAAGGGATGCGATCGACTCGGGCAGGCCGCGCTCTGCGGCCCATTTCGGCAGCTCGTCGGGGTCGAGGGTGATCAGGGCGGCGATATACGGCTGGCGGTCGCCCACGACCATCGCCTGGGAGATGTACTTCGAGTTCTTCAGGTCGTTCTCGAGGTTCTGCGGCGCCACGTTCTTGCCGCCGGCGGTGACGATGATGTCTTTCTTGCGGTCGGTGATCTTGATGAACCCGTCGCCGTCGATCTCCGCGATGTCGCCGGTCAGGAGCCAGCCGTCCGGGAGCAGCACCGCGGCCGTCGCCTCCGGGTCTTTGTAGTAGCCCTGGAAGATCGTCTCGCTGCGGATCAGGAGCTCGCCGTCGTCGGCCAGCTTGACCTCCGTGCCTGGGAGCGGCCGACCGACGGTGCCGAAGCGGAAAGCCTCGTGCGTGTTCGTCGAGGCGGCGGTGGTGCACTCGGTCAGCCCGTAGCCCTCGACGAGGAGGATGTCGATCGCGTGGAAGAACTCGGCGATCTCCAGCGAGAGAGGCGCGCCCCCGGAGATCGCGAGCCGCAGCCGGCCACCGAGCTTCGCCTTCACCTTCTTGTAGACGAGCACGTCCGCCAGTCTGAATTGCGCAGCGAGCCCGCGCGGGACGGGCTCGCCCGCGCGACGGAGCTCGCTGACCTGCCGCCCGACGCCGAGCGCCCAGTCGATCAGCTTCCGCTGCGGTCCGGTGGCTTCGTCGAACCTGGCGACGACCGCGGTGTGGATCTTCTCGTACACCCGCGGGACGCTCGGGAAGACCGTCGGCCTGACCGCCGGCAGCGCGGCGGCCACCTGGAGCGGGTCGGGGAGGAACGCGATTCCGTAGCCGACGTAGGCGCCCGAAAGATGCATCAAGCGGCCGAAGTTGTGCGCCAGCGGCAGGTAGAGCAGCATCGTGTCGTCGGGGCCGGTGAACCGCGGCAGGTCGTCGACGACCGCGACCATCGCGTAGTAGTTCAGGTGCGAGATCATGCAGCCCTTCGGCGGCCCGGTCGTGCCGGAGGTGTAGATGTAGGTGAAGAGGTCGCCCTCC
>JBKJSM010000026.1:0-3628 GCA_046594445.1 Gaiellaceae bacterium
GCGGATCCTCGAGCTGACCGGCGGCTTCGGCGCCGACTACACCTTCGAGGCGACCGGGAACGTCGCCGTGATGCGCCAGGCCGTCGAGTCGGCGCGGATGGGCTGGGGGCTCTGCACGGTGGCGGGCGTGGCCGGCAAGGGCGAGACGCTCGAAATCGTCCCGCGGTTTCTGATCACCGGCCGCAGAGTCGCGGGCTCGTCCTTCGGCGGCCTCAAGGGTCGCGACGAGGTGCCTCAGCTCGTCGAGCGCTGGTTGGCCGGCGAGATCGACGTCGCGCCGTTCCTCTCGCACACCCTGACCCTCGACGAGGTGAACAAGGGCTTCGAGCTGATGGAGGCCCAGGACGGCATCCGCAGCGTCATCCGCTTCGACTAGAACGTCAGCCCTCCGTGACACAATCGTGACGATGTCGTCGCACACGTGTTGCGAGTTCCTCTGCACGCTGACGGTGCGTGCTGTGTGACGACGATCCAGCTGCCCAGCCTCGCCATCCCGGAGTCGCAGAAGCGCGCCTACAGCGAGGCGGACGTTCACTCGAAGCTGTTCGACCTGGATCTGACGCAAGCCTTCGGCTACCCGAGCCGCCTCACCACCGAAGCGGACGGCGAGCACTTCCGCGAGCAGCGGACACTCGCGGTTCGCCGACTCAAGACCGGCGCCGCCACTGGTCGTTTCGACGGTCTCTACCTGATCGGGAACTCGCCGGTCGTCCTCTGCGAGATCAAGCGGTACGACGCGATCGACGCGCCGGGCGAGTTCGAGAAGGCGAAGCGTCAGCTCGTCGACTACGCCCGGAGCGACGACTTCTCCGAGCCGCCGCCGTTTCTCGTCCTCTACAGCGGCAAGCCCGGGCGGACGCGGTTCTTCGTCCGCAAGACGGTGGCTGAACCATCGCTTCTCGGCGAGCTCGAATACGACGAGCTCGAGGAGATCTGGTCCTGGAAGCGCGTCCGCGAGTACCAACTGCGCGGCGCGTTCGCGCAGGAGGTCGTCACTCGGGACAGGCTGCGGGAGATCCTGCTCTACCACCTCGACCGGATCGAGGACAGCCTTCGCGCCCAGGTGGTTCAGGCGATTCAGCTCGTCGCGAGCGACGAGCCCCCAGCCGTCCTCGGCCCCTTCGGAAAGTGGCTGCTCGAACGCCCCCAGGCGCGCGAGCGGATGCGCCAGCTCTACGCGCGGAAGGTCGCCGAGACCGGCAAGACGAAGGCAGACCAGGTCGCGGCCGAGATGGTCACGCAGGCGGCGCTCAACTACCTCAACAAGGTCTTCTTCCTCAACCTTTGCGAGGACAGGCTCCTGCCTGGCTTCTACCGGATCATGCGCGAGTTCCTCCCGACGAGCAGGACCGAGACGAAGCCGGCGACCGCGGCGGTCTTCCTCGGGCTCTTGCGCCGCCGGATCCAGGATTCATCGGGGACGTGGGATCCGGGCGACGAGAGCGCGTACCGCAAGCTCAGGCAGGAGCTCGCCCCGGACATCCAGGAGCACGTGATCGAGCAGAACAGCTGGCGTGAGCTGATGCAGGTGGCGTTCGACCTGGCGGCGGAGGCGTTCCCGCTCGTCTTCCGGGAGGACGCCTACGACTACTTCCGGCCGGAGAAGAACGTGCTGGCGGAGCTGATCTACGACCTCTCGACGAAGAGCTTCGAGGCGCTCACGAACCAGCACGTCGGCGACATCTATCAGGGACTGCTCTCGGCGAGGCGGACGCAGCAGTCGAAGCTCGGCGCCTTCTACACACCGAGGGGCGACGTCGACTACATGGTTTCGAAGCTGGGGCTGACCGCCGAGTCGCGCGTGCTGGATCCCTGCATGGGGTCCGGTCACTTCCTGGAAGGGATCGTCGGCCAACTCGTCGCGCGCTACGCGGAGCAGGGTGTCGATGAGTCCCGGGCGTACGACGCGATCGTCGCGAACCAGCTCTACGGCGGCGACATCGACTCGTTTGCGCTCTCGCTCGCGGCGATCCGGCTCTTCCTGCTCGGCGACGAATCGCCGAGCGCGAGGCCGCACCTCTACGTGCACGACATGCTGCTGCACTCGCCCGAGCGCGCGGGGAAGCTCTTCACCGAGGCGGAGCGGATCGTGGGCGTCGATCCCGAGGTGGACGAGGAAGGGGAGATCGACCGGATCGAGTTCGACGCCGTTGTGGGCAACCCGCCCTACGGCGCCCGCAAGCCCGAGTACAAGAAGAAGCTCTACGAGCGGCTCTATCCCGAGAGCAACCGCGACACCTACGCGATGTTCTTTCAGAACGGGATTGAGCGGCTGCGGGAGGGCGGCCGGCTCTGCCTGATCACGAACGACAGCTTTCGCACGCTGACGACGCACGCGGAGCTGCGGCGGCACATTCTCGACCGGTGCAAGATCGTCGAGATCCTGCTCACGGACACGAAGCATTTCGAGGGCGTGTCATTCCAGTTCGCCGGCATGGCGATCACGACGCTGGAAAAGTGCTCGGACGCCGACGCGCGCGCCGCGAACGCGATGCGGCTCGTCGACTACATCCGCGAGCCGAAGGAGTTCTGGGAGCCGGGCAACAAGCTCTTCGAGTTGCGGCAGGAAGAGTACGAGGCGCTGCCCGAGACGCCGTTCTTTGTCGGAGTGCCGCGCGAGGTGTTCGAGGCCGCGAAGAGCTCCGAGCGAGTCGGCGACGTCGCTCGCGGCCGGCAGGGACTTGCCACAGCAGACGACGGCCGTTTCCTCGCGGCGATCGACGACAGCCGCGTGACTTCCGTCGGCGTGGCGGCGGCCACTTCCGCTGAGGAGAGAGCACGAGGCATCGCGGTGTCGAAGCCTTACTGGGTGCCGTTTGCGAAGGGCGAGGGGTTCGGCGAGTACTGGCGAGAGCCTGGGATCGTGATTGACTGGTCGCAGGAGTCCGTCGCTGAGCTAGAGCGCCGGGCCGCCTTGCCGTCCGGGACACCGCGCAAGACCTACTTCCGGAACCGCGAGCTGTTCTTCCTCTCCGGCTTGACGTATTCGGTCGTCTCGGGTGGTCGTGTCTCGGTGCGGCTCATGCCGGAAGGCTGGATCTTCGGGCACAAGGGAAGCGCAATCTTTCCCGAGCGGGATCGAACCTCCGAACGCTTCCTCCTGGGCTACCTGAACTCCGCTCTGGCGACGTACTTCATGAAGAAGCTCGTCAACACGACCGCGACGGCTGATGTGGGGTATGTCGAGAAACTGCCGTTTCGGCAGCCCCCGGAGGAGCTCGACGCGGCAGTCGTGCAGCGCGTCGACCAGATCGTGCTGGCACTCAAGGCTGACCCGGATGCGGAGATCCAGCCGCTTCGGGACGAGATCGACGACCTGATCTTCGACCTGTTCGAGATCCGCTCGTCGCGCGACGAGATCCGCCGCTTCTACCGCACGGTCGGCCTCGTCGAGGATCAGGCGGCCAGCGAGTAGACCTCGACGTGCCCGCGGCGCTCGAGCCGCAGCTCGACGAGCAGGGCTCGCAACCCGTCGGCGCACTCCTCCGCGGGGAGCAGCTCGAGCGGACACAGCTCGCCGGCCGGCATCCGCTCGTCCGCCAGCGCGAGCAGGCGCTCGCCGAAGGAGCTGTCATCCAGATCGTCAGGCACGACGGCGAGGCCGATCCAGGTGACGCCGCCCACTCCG
>JBKJSM010000027.1:0-2741 GCA_046594445.1 Gaiellaceae bacterium
GCGGATCCTCGAGCTGACCGGCGGCTTCGGCGCCGACTACACCTTCGAGGCGACCGGGAACGTCGCCGTGATGCGCCAGGCCGTCGAGTCGGCGCGGATGGGCTGGGGGCTCTGCACCGTCGCGGGCGTGGCCGGCAAGGGCGAGACGCTCGACATCGTCCCGCGCTACCTGATCACCGGGCGCAGGGTCGCGGGCTCCTCGTTCGGCGGAATCAAAGGACGCGACGAGGTGCCGCAGCTCGTCGACCGCTGGCTGGCCGGCGAGATCGACGTGACGCCGTTCCTTTCGCACACCTTGACGCTCGACGAGGTGAACAAGGGCTTCGAGCTGATGGAGGCCCAGGACGGCATCCGCAGCGTGATCCGCTTCGACTAGGGGAAGAGAGATCTCGCTGAAAGGTGGCGGCGGCTCGGGCGCGGCGGATCCCATTGCGTCTGAGCCTGTCGCCGGGGACTTATGCGGCGGCCGGAGCCTTTGCCTTCTCGAGCGCGTTCTGAGCGATGAACCGAATCACCCTCCCGAGCACGCGCAAATCCGCATGGTTCCATGACCGGCTAACTCTTAGAGGAGCACCAAGTCGCGCCCTCGTGAGGTCCCAGTGATGCCTTGGCGGTCCCGAGCACGACCACCGCAGTCTGGGCAGTAGCGCTCCGCCGGCGGCGCCCCGCCACGATCGAGCGTGAGGCGGTCGAACGTGCTCAGCGGCGCCCGGTGGCCACACTCGAGCGCCAGACACGCAGACCTCCCAATCACAGCTCGGGGTTCGCGTTCTAGACCATCAGACATCTAGCTGACGTCAGCGCAGCACATGCAGAGCCCCGCCCGGGGTTGTCCTTCGCGATCTGCCGGAGACGCTCAGCGCTTCCGTTTCTGCGACCGTCGCTCGGCCCGGTTTCCGCCCACGGGACGAGGGGCCGCGGGCGACGCGATCTGCGGCGGGGAAGCTGTGGGTGCGGGCCCCCCAGCTTGTACCAGCATCGCTTGAGCCATCTGGATATAAGCGCGCCCTTTGTGGTTTTCGATGAGCTTGAACGTGCCGGTTCCGCTGAGGGTGTGGATGATCATGTGGTGGACGCTCAGGACGAGGTCTTGGAGCGTGTGGTCGGACTCGAGGTCTACGATCTTCACTCCTTGTGCTCGTGCGTCTTCTCGACTGACACGGCGACCGTGGGAGCCGAAGTCGGTGAAGTTTGCGAACCAGGATGCGGTGGACGCGGCACGGACGGCGGGATCGGCTTCGCCAGCGAACATGTACCGCTCGAGCCATTGCCCCACAAGCTTCTCGGCGAGCCCTCGTTGATGATCACATTGAGCGAGTAGCCCCGGGCCGTAGGCACGCAGGATCGGAAGCCATGCGGCGACGTTGGCAGCGTCGGCGGCACACTCTCTCTTCGCCATCTCGAACTGATCCTTGATCGCCTGAGCCGGCGCCGATCGCGGCCCTTCAGGTGTGAAGATGGTGAACTGCGGGTCGATCGGACCGAGCTGGGAGTGGGATCCCATGACGATCTCGTCGGCTCCAAGCGCAACCATCGTCGCCGCCGACATCGCCGCGACCGGGACGAGGACACGGATGTGATCGAAGCGTGTCCGGAGGTACTCGACGATCGACTCCGCTGCCTCCGCGCTTCCGCCTGGCGAGTGAAGGATGAGGTCGAGCTCGGGCTCATCGACATTCGACACAGCCTCCATGAACCCCTGGACGTCCCCGAGGTTGATCGTGAGCTGGTCACCGCTCACCGGTTTCGGCTCCATCCAGGAAGTGGCGTACGCAATAGTCGCGCGGCCTGTGTGCTTCGAGAGGTGCGAAAGATAGCGCCGACGGAGCACGTCATACGCGGAGATCCCCCCGAACTCGTCCGGGTTCGCCCGGACTCGCTCATCAAGACTGTTGAGCTCCTTCAGGAGCTCGCCCCAGGTGGGCAACTCGGGCTAGGTGTGCGTTGCGTACGAGACGATCGGCTCTCGCGTCGTCTCACCTGCGACAGCCGCGAAGTAGCGCTTCTCGATCTTCTCGTAGGCAGTCAGGACGTCAGCGACGCCGGCTTCGCCCTGTTCCAGGATCTCTTGAATATCCGCCTCGGTGACGGCTGTGTTCTCGGTTGCGGGGATTACGTGGGCGCTCATGCTCTCCTTTTGGTTCCCAGCTTACGCGTCTAATACCCGCGTCATGTTCGGATCATGTGTGATCGTGCTGTGAGTTGCAAATCCCGCGTGAGTGCCGCGGTGATGACTCAGGCGGTCGCGGTTGCCTTGGGAGCGCTTGTCTTGGCGGTTCGCGCGTCTTGGGCGTGAACTTTCCGTCGCTCGTCGTCGACGATCTGCACCGGCGGCGACTTCATCAGGTAGCTCGACGGGCTTTCGAGTGCGCCGGCGTGCTGTTGTTCAGCGCGAGCTTCGCCAGCCGCACGGCGTCGATCGTCGATCCCGGCCGAGATCGGCTCGGTCCCGTGATCACGTCCGACATTTCTATAGGCCGCTCGACCGAGTCGAACGGCCGGCACCCGATCAGGCCGCGAGCGAGTAGATCTCGACGTGCCCGCGGCGCTCGAGCCGCAGCTCAGCAAGCAGGGCGCGCAGACCGTCGGCGCACTCCTCAGCGGGGAGGAGCTCGAGCGGACAGAGCTCGCCGGCCGGCATCCGCTCGTCCGCCAGCGCGAGCAGGCGCTCGCCGAAGGAGCTGTCATCCAGATCGTCAGGCACGACGGCGAGGCCGATCCAGGTGACGCCGCCCACTCCG
>JBKJSM010000126.1:0-8710 GCA_046594445.1 Gaiellaceae bacterium
GTGATCGTGAAGGTCCCGCCCTGGACGTCGTCGGGCATCAGCTTCTTCTCGCGGGCCTTCTGGGCGATGTCGGAGACGGCCCGCGCCATGCCGAGCAGGTTCAGGCCCTCGGTGTGCTTGACCACCGGGACGATCAGGCCCTTGCCGTCGGCGAGCTCGACCGCGAAGCCGAGGTTGACGTAGTTGCGGGTGACGATCTTGTCGCCGCGGATCTCGCCGTTGATCCAGGGGTACTCGCGCAGCGTCTCGACGGTCGCGCGAGCGACGAAGGAGAGGTAGGTCGGGTTGACGCCGTACGCGGCCTCGTACTCCTTCTTCAGCTTCTTGCGGATCGCGACGACCTTCGACATGTCGACCTCGATCGCGCTCGTCACGTGCGCCGAGGTGTCGAGCGAGCGGCGCATGTGCTCGGCGATCCCCTTGCGCATCGCCGTCATCGGCTCTTCGCTCTCGCCGTCTCCGGCAGGTTGCGGCTGGGCGGCGGGCGCGGCTGCGGGTGCGGCCGGCGCAGCGGGTGCCGCCGGCGCTGCCACAGGTGCGGGTGCCGCAGGCAGAGCCGGTGCGGCCTCGGCCGTTGCGCCCGACTCGACGAACGCGAGGATGTCCTTCTTCGTCACGCGGCCGCCGGCCCCGGTGCCCTGAACGGTGTTGGGGTCGATCCCGTGCTCGGAGGCGATCCTGGCGACAACCGGGGAGACGAACGTGCGGCCGTTGTCCGACGCGGGCGCGGGCGCACTTTGTGTTTCGGAAACACTTGGCGTCGGAGCCGTCGGCTCCGCGGTCTCCTGCGCGGCGGCATCGGAAGCGTCGGCGGCGGCCAGTGTGGCGGGCGCGGGAGGAGCCTCCACCGGCGCGGGAGCGGATACTTCGGCGCCTTCCGGGGCGATCACGGCGAGCACCTTGCCCACGTCGACGGTCTCTCCCTCCTGAACGAGGATCTTCGCGACGACGCCGTCGCCGGGGCTAGGGATCTCGGTGTCGATCTTGTCGGTCGAGATCTCGAGCAGGGCCTCGTCGCGAGCGATCGGCTCCCCTTCCTGCTTGAGCCACTTCGTCACCGTGCCCTCGGAGACGGACACCCCCATCTGGGGCATGACGACCTCGATCTGCGTTTCCGTAGCCACTGTCTCTCCTAATACTCCGCGAGCTCTCTGAGTCCCGCCACGACATCGTCGACCTGCGGGATGAACGCCTTCTCGAGCACCGGCGCGAAGGGCACCGGGCAGTCAGGCGCGGCGATCCGCTTGACGGGCGCGTCGAGGTCCTCGAACGCCTCCTCTGCGATCGTCGCGGAGATCTCGCCGCCGAAGCCGCCGGTGCGGTTGTCCTCGTGCAGCACGAGCACCTTCGATGTCTTGCGCACGCTCTCGAGCACAGCCTCCTTGTCCCAGGGCATCACCGTGCGGAGGTCCACGATCTCGACCGAGACGCCGTCGTCCTCGAGCTGCTGCGCGGCTTCCTCGGCGGTGTAGACCATCGCGCCCCAGGTGATCAGGGAGATGTCGTCTCCCTCGCGGTGGATGCGAGCCTTCCCGATCGGGGTGACGTAGCGCTCGTCCGGCACTTCCCCCTTGATCCGGCGGTAGAGGTGCTTGTGCTCGAAGAAGAGAACGGGGTTCGGATCCTCGATCGCTGCGATGATCAGGCCCTTCGCGTCCTCCGGCGTCGCGGGACAGACGCACTTGAGGCCGGGGATGTGCGCGAACGAGCTCTCCGGATTCTGGGAGTGGAAGGGGCCGCCCGAGAAGCCGCCGCCGGAGGGAAGCCGGACGACGATCGGCACGGGGGTGCCGACCCGGAAGCGCTGCTTCGCGGCGATCGTGACCAGGTGGTCCCAGGCGCAGGAGATGAAGTCCGCGAACTGCATCTCGGCGACGGGGCGCATGCCCATCATCGCCGCGCCGGTGCAGGCGCCGACGATCGCCGTCTCCGCGAGTGGGGCGTCGATCACGCGCCAGGCGCCGAACTCCTCCTGGAAACCGAGCGTCACCTTGAAGGCGCCGCCGTAGACGCCGACGTCCTCGCCGAAGATGAACACGCGCTCGTCGCGGCGCATCTCCTCGCGGAGCCCGTCGCTGATCGCCTGCAAGTACGTCTTCTCGGCCATTACTTGTGGTGGGGCGTGTCGAGGTCTTCCGGCGTCGCGTAGACGCCGTCGAGCAGGGTGGCCGGGTCGGGCAGAGGCGATTCCTCGGCCCGCGTGAGCGCGTCGTTCAGGAGCTTCTTCACGCCCGTGGTGATCGCGTCCTCTTCCTCGTCGGTCAGCTCGGCATTGTCGCGCAGCCAGGTGCGGAAGCTCTCGAGCGGGTCCCGCTTGGCCCACTCCTCGAACAGTTCCTTGGGGACGTAGAACGCATCGTCGTGGACAGCGTGGCCCTCCATGCGCAGAGTCATGCACTCGATCAGCGTCGGGCCGCCGCCCTCGCGCGCCTGCTCGATCGCCCTGCTCGCCTCGCGGTAGACGGCCAGCACGTCGGTGCCGTCGACGACGACGCCCTCGAAGCCGTACGCGGCAGCGCGATCGGCGAGATGCTCGACCGCGTACTCGAGATGGCTCGGCGTCGAGTAGGCCCACTGGTTGTTGTCGACGATGAAGACCATCGGGAGCTTCCGCACGCCGGCGAGGTTCATCGCCTCGTGCGCGTCGCCGCGTGCCATCGCGCCCTCGCCCGACCAGCCGACCGCGACGCGCTTCTCCTCCCGGATCCGGAAGGCGAGCGCGCAGCCGACCGCGACCGGGAGCATTGCCGGCAGGTGGCTGACCATCGCGATCAGGCCGAGCCTCGAGTCGGCCATGTGGACGTTCCCGTCGCGGCCGCGCGTCGGCCCGTCCTCGCGGCCCATGAACTGGGCGAAGATCCGCCACGGCTCGACGCCGCGAGTGACGTGCACGCCCATGTCCCGGTGCAGCGGCGTGCCGACGTCGTTCGGCCCCATCGCGGTCGCGACGCCGACCGCGGCAGCCTCGTTGCCGCGGCCCGTGTAGTAGGAGCCGGGGATCTTCCCCTGCTTGTAGAGGATGTGCCCTCGCTCCTCGATCCCGCGGGTGACGAGCAGGTTGCGGTAGATGCCGAGCAGGTCCTCGCGATCGAGGCCCGCCTCCTTGACTTCCTTCAGCGAGCCGAGCGGCTCCGCTTCACGTACCGCCATGCGCATCTACCCCCGTCGGGCTCGGATGACGGCTGAACGATAACCGCCCGGGTAGGATCCAGCGCGGATGAACGACTGGCAGTCCGAGGACAGGTTCGTCATCGACCAGCTGATTCGGCCGATGGCGAATCTCTACCGCATCTCCGCCGGCAGCGGGCCGGTCGCCTTCGTGCGCCAGAAGAAGCTCGCGATCAAGGAGGACATCCGCTTCTACGCGGACGAGAGCCAGACCGAGGAGCTCTTCCGGATCAAGGCGCGGTCGCTGATGGAGTTCGGCGGGCGCTACGACGTGACGACCCCCGAGGGCGAGCGCGTCGGCGTGCTGGGCAAGGTCTTCGGCAAGTCGCTGCTTCGCTCGACGTGGTCGATCATGGACGCGAACGAGCAGGAGCTCGCGATCGCGAAGGAGCGCTCGGTTCCGGTTGCGATCCTCCGCCGGGTGATCGACGCGGTCCCCTACGGTAACTTCATCCCGATCCCGTTCCACTTCACGATCGACGCCGGCGATCGTCACCTCGGCGACTTGAACCGGCGGTTCGGCGTCCGCGACACGTACGACCTCGTGCTGACGGGCGACGTCGAACCCCGCACGATCGACCGGCGTCTTGCGATCGCGCTCGGGATCGCGCTCGACGCGCTGCAGTCGCGCTGATGGCGCGTCCGCGCAACTGGATTCAAGAGGAGCGGCGGAAGACACTCGGCGACTACACCTGCTTCTGCCTCGACTGCGGTTCCGTCTGGCGCTACTTCCTCGAAGGTGAGGCCGACCTACCTGCCGAGTGCCCGCACTGTGGCGGCGAGACCCGTCACCGCTGCCCCGAGTGCTCGGCACCTTTCCCGTCCGCGTTCGCGATCGAGTGCGAGGAGTGCGCCGCCGCCGTGCGGCCGCCGGAGGTGCTCGGCGTTCGGATCCGCAAGCCCGGTCGCTGACGCCGCTCTTGGGCCGCGAAGCGGCCCCTTCAGGGATCTTCGCGCGATCGCGATCTGCTTCCGCAGATCTCGATCTTGCGCTTAGAACATGCTGCCGATGATCTGGGAGAAGCGGATCACCGTCACGGTCTCGTCCTCGGCCACCTCGCGGTTGTACAGCTGGCCGAGGAAGCGGGTCATCTCGTCCGGCCGGCGAATCTCCGGGTTGTCGTGCTCGATCTCGCGCGGGGAGAGGTCGCGGATCTGCTTGACGTCGACCTTGTCGATCACCGCGTCGAAGATCTTCTCCCGCTGCCCATAGCGGACGCCCACGAGCACGGTCACGATCATCCCCTTCTTGTACTTGCCCGACTTGTCGCCGAGGCGGATCGTGGCGGTCTTGCGATGCGTCCGCAGCTGATCGGCCACGATCGGCGAGTAGAAGTTGAGCGCAAACATAGCCACGGCGGGGGCATCATAGATCGAGCGCGGCGAGCGCCTTCTCGGCCATCTCGCGCTCGCCGCCGTAGGCGAGCAGCCGCGGCGCATCGTCGAGCGGGAGCCAGCGCGCCTCGGCGACCTCGAGCTCCATCCCCGGCGGCAGCTCGCCGATGCGGCCGCCGCGCCAGCGGAGGAGGAAGAAGCTGACGACCTTGAAGACGCGCTCGCCGCGGCGGGTGTAGATGTAACGGACGTCGCCGAGCTTCTCCTCGAGGCGGCCGGCGAGGCCTGTCTCCTCGCCTACCTCGCGCACGGCGGTCTCGGCGGCGGTCTCGCCGGGGTCGATCAGCCCCTTCGGGAGCGCCCAGACGCCCTCCGGCTTCCCTCGCGGCCGGATCGCGGCGAGCCACCAGCGCCCGCGCATCCGCCGCACGAGCACCCCGCCCGCCGAAAACTCGCGCATCACCTTCGCCTTTGTAACAAAGTCTCGTTGCCGTGCCCCGGACAGGCTTGCACGCCGCGTGGGAACCGGTATAGTGCACCTGGCACTCTCCGTGTGAGAGTGCCAGATGTGTCACAAAGTCTGATCACCAAGTACCGCGAACGAGGAGGCAACACTATGAATCTGCAGCCTCTTGGTGACCGCCTGATCGTGGAGGTCCTGGAAGAGCAGGAGACCACCGTCAGCGGCATCGTGCTGCCCGACACAGCGCAGGAGAAGCCGCAGCGCGGCAAAGTCCTCGCAGTCGGTCCCGGTCCTCGCGACGAGGATGGGGAGTACATCAAGATGGACGTCGAGGAGGGTGACGAGATCATCTTCTCCAAGTACGGCGGGACCGAGATCAAGGTCGGCATGGACGAAGTGCTGATCCTGCGCGAGTCCGACGTCCTGGCAAAGGTCGTCGGCGACCGCGCCGCGGTCTAACCACGCAAAGACAAGAAGCAACAGGAGGAATCACAGACATGGCTCACAAGGAGCTCAAGTTCGGCGAGGAGGCACGGCGCTCACTCGAGCGTGGCGTGAACATCCTCGCCGACGCAGTCAAGGTGACGCTCGGCCCGAAGGGCCGCTACGTCGTCCTGGACAAGAAGTTCGGCGCGCCGACGATCACCAACGACGGCGTCACCATCGCCCGCGAGATCGAGGTCGAGGATGCGTTCGAGAACCAGGGCGCCCAGCTCGTCCGCGAGGTTGCCACGGCGACCAACGACGTCGCCGGCGACGGCACGACGACCGCGACCGTGCTCGCCCAGGCGATCGTGCGCGAGGGCCTGAAGAACGTGGCCGCCGGCGCGAATCCGATGGGGATCAAGCGGGGCATCGAGGCGGCCGTCGAGGCCGTCGTCGAGGATCTGAAGAAGCAGTCGAAGGCAGTCTCGGGCAAGGAGGACATCGCCCGGGTCGCCACCATCTCCGCGCGCGAGCGCGAGATCGGCGACGTGATCGCGGACGCGATCGAGAAGGTCGGCAAGGACGGCGTCGTGAACGTCGAGGAGGGCCAGACGTTCGGCCTCGAGCTCGAGTTCACAGAGGGCATGCAGTTCGACAAGGGCTACCTCTCGCCGTACATGGTCACGGACGCCGAGCGCATGGAGGCCGTGCTCGACGATCCGGCCATCCTGGTCGCGAACCAGAAGATCGGCGCCGTCAAGGACCTCCTGCCCGTGCTCGAGCAGGTGATCCAGGCCGGTCGCTCGCTGCTGATCGTGGCGGAGGACGTGGAGGGCGAGGCGCTCGCGACGATCATCGTCAACAAGCTCCGCGGCACCTTCACCGCCGTCGCCGTCAAGGCGCCGGGCTTCGGCGACCGCCGCAAGCGCATGCTCGAGGACATCGCGATCCTCACAGGCGCCGAGGTGATCACCGAGGAGCTCGGGCTCAAGCTCGAGAACACCAAGCTGACCCAGCTCGGCAAGGCTCGCAAGATCGTGATCGACAAGGACTCGACCACGATCATCGACGGCGCCGGCGAGGGTGACGCGATCAAGGCTCGGATCAAGCAGCTGAAGGCGGAGATCGAGAACACCGACTCCGACTTCGACCGCGAGAAGCTCCAGGAGCGGCTCGCGAAGCTGGCCGGCGGCGTCGCCGTCGTCAAGGTCGGCGCTGCGACCGAGACCGAGATGAAGGAGAAGAAGCATCGCGTCGAGGACGCGCTGCAGGCAACCCGCGCAGCCCTCGAGGAGGGCATCGTGCCGGGCGGCGGCGTCGCGCTGCTGCAGTCGGTCAACGCGATCAAGCTCGACACCTTCGAGGGCGACGAGAAGACGGGCGCGCAGATCATCCGCCGCGCGCTCGAGGAGCCGCTGCGCCAGCTCGCCTACAACGCCGGGCTCGAGGGCTCGGTCGTCGTCAACCAGGTTCGCTCGGCCACCAAGGGCCAGGGCCTGAACGTCGACACCGGGGAGGTCGAAGACCTGGTCAAGGCCGGGATCATCGATCCGACGATGGTCACGCGCTCGGCGCTGCAGAACGCCGCGTCGATCGCGAAGAACATCCTCACGACCGAGGCGATCGTCGCCGAGGCGCCCGAGAAGGGCGGCATGGGCGGCGGCATGCCGGACATGGGCGGCATGGGCGGGATGATGTAACAGACGGGGGAAACCATGTTTCCCCCGTGAGCCCCCTTCTTTCTCGCGAGCGCGAGAGGGATGTGGGGTTGGGCTCTCGCCGGGCAAAGCCCGGCTCCGCCCGACACAGTCGGCTCCAGGGCCGGCGCAAGGACTGAAGGGCCGGCCGCGTGCCGGCCCTTCGTCGTTCTCCGTTCGCGAGGCGCTGGCATTCTCGGCCGGAGCCCGGGCTTTGCCGGGCGGGAGGGTTCCCCCACAAAGAGAAGACCGCGGAGGGGGCCGCGGTCTTCGAGGGGTGAAACTGGGGGAGGTGGGTAGCTCAGGTATCGGCGGCAGTTGCCCGGACTGTAGTCACCCGTTCGAGGGAACTGTTAGAAGCCGTACCGCTGCTCCTCGAACGGGTCGGCGTCGTTGTGGTAGCCGTAGCGCTCCCAGAAGCCGGGCTTGTCGGTCGCCGAGAGCTCGATCCCGCGCAGCCACTTCGCGCTCTTCCAGAAGTACTTGCCCGGGATCACGAGGCGGAGCGGCGCGCCGTGCTCGGCGGTCAGTGGCTCGCCGGTCGCGTGCGTGGCGAGCAGCGCGTGCTTGTCGCGCAGGAACCCGATCGGGACGTTGGCGGTGAAGCCCTGCTCGGCGTGCGCGATCGCGAAGCGGGCGCTCGGCTTCGGGCGCACCAGCGCTTCGAGCTCGCGCCAATGGATCCCCTCGAAGCTCATGTCGAACTTCGACCAGCGGGTGACGCAGTGGATGTCCTGCACGTGACCGGTCCGCGGCAGCGCGTTCAGCTCCTCCCAGGAGAGCGACACCGGGCTCTCGACCTCGCCTGACACCTCGAACGTCCAGGTGGCAAGGTCGATCGGGGGCACGGAGCCGGCGTGGAGCACAGGCCACTTCTCGGTCAGGTACTGGCCCGGCGGCAGGCGTGCGGGGTCGAAGCCGGCCTCGATCACCTTCTTTTCTGCCTTGGAGCGGAACACTGTCTCTACAGTAACCACCGACATGCGCGTCGCATTCCGCCCCCGCTCCTTCGTCCGCGTCTCCGGCCCCGCCGCCGAGGAGTACCTCGACCGGATGGTTTCGAATGACGTCTCGGCGCTTGGCCCCGGCGAGTCCTGCCAGGCGTTGCTGTTGACGCCTAAGGCGCGCGTGATCGCACCGCTCGTCGTGCTCCGCCGCGGGCACGAGGACTTCCTGCTGCTCACGGAGCCGGAGCTCGGCGATCGCGTTCGGGCCGAGCTCGTCCGCTCCCGCTTCGCAACGAAGGTGGAGATCGAGCCCGAGGAGCACACCGCGCACGTTGTCTTCGGTGGTGAGGGAATCCCGACCGAGGATTACGGTGAGCCTGCGGCCGAAGTGCTCGACGCAGAGGTCGGCGTGACCGTCGCCGCCGACGAGCTCGAGCTCTTGCGGATCCGGGCCGGCACCCCCGCCTGGGGGAAGGAGATCGACGACCGCGTCCTCCCTGCGGAAGCCGGCCTGACCGAGCGCGCGGTCAGCTTCACCAAGGGCTGTTACCCCGGCCAGGAGCCGGTGGCGCGGCTCCACTACCGCGGCCACGCGAACCGGACGCTGCGCCTGCTCAGGCTCGACGACGCACCCGAGGCCGAAACCGAGATCGTCTACGAGGGCAAGAGCGTCG
>JBKJSM010000035.1:0-40249 GCA_046594445.1 Gaiellaceae bacterium
CAGCAGTGGACGGCTCTCGAAAAGCTCGTGGAGGCGTACCTCTCGCAGTTCGACGATCCTGGCGTTGCCCTCGGCCCAAGGCCTGACTGAGGGCGTCCGTTCCTCAGGGGACATTCCCGGACGCTGGCCCATGCGACGCAGGCTGCGCAAGAAACACAGACGTTCGCCTGCGCCGCTGCGGCGTTGTCGCGGCGCTACTTCACCCCGACGACCATCGAGTCGGGGCCGGCGAGATGCTGGACGTACGTGTCGCGGAAGCCCGCCTCGCGCAGCCAGGCCTGGCAGTCGGCGCCCGTGTAGTCGAAGCCGGCGGGTGTCTCGATCAGCATGTTGAGGCTCATGAGCAGCCCGAACGCGTTCCGGCGGCGTTCGTCGTCGATGATCGCGTCGAAGACGATCAGCGCGCCTTCCTCTGGTAGCGCGGCGTAGGTCTTTGCGAGCAGAGCCTGCTTCTCCTCGAGATCCCAGTCGTGGAGGATGTGCCCCATGACGTAGACGTCGGCCTCCGGCAGCGGGGCGGCGAAGAAGTCGCCGGCGTGGAAGCGGAGTCGCTCCTGGAGCTCGAATGAGCGCACAAAGTCGTCGAAGTGCGGCTGGGCGGCCGGAAGGTCGAAGCCCTCGCCCGTCAGATGAGTGTGGGCGAGCGCGAGTTCCACGAGCAGGCCGCCCTCTGCGCAGCCGACGTCGACAACGCTGCGGTGCCGCTCCCAAGGAAACTTCGCGGCGATTGCCTTGTGCGCGCCCATGCTGAGGCCGGTCATGGCGTGCAGGAACTGCCTCAGCCGGCCGGAATCCTGATAGAGCTCCGCGAAGAAGTCACCCCCGTGCTTGGCTTCGTTCTGCGGCCGCCCGCTACGCAGCGCCTCGGTCAGTGACGACCAGAACGGGTAGAGGCGCGCGTTTGCCATCTCGAGCATGCCGCCGATGTAGGAGGGCTTGGAGCGATCGAGGAAGAGAGCGGTCTCCGGCGTGTTGCGGTAGACACCGTCGTCTCGCTCGAGCATGCCGAGCGCAGTGAGCGCGTCTAAGAAGTCGCGCCAGCTGCGCGGGTGAAGGTCGAGCCGCGCGGCGAGTTCCTCGCCTGGGAGCGGGCCCTTGCCGAGCTCCGTGAACACGCCGAGTTCGACAGCGCTGAGGAGCGTCTTCGAGCCCCAGAAGCCGAGACCGAGCTGGAGGATCTGTTCTGGCGTCGTGGCGGCCTCCGCGTCGTCCGCCGTTCCGACAACGGTTTGTTGGGCGCCGTCCATGCCGCTACCTCCTGTCTGACTGATACGCTCTATTAGTCGCTTAGCAATAGTCCATGGAACAACAGTTACATAGCGAACATTCCCACAACGAAACTTCTGCGTCAAGCCCGACTCGCGAGCAGCTCGCCGCCTGGCGCGTTTTCATGGAGTGCGCCTTCGCGCTGATCGACATCGTCGACGCCGAGCTACGGGACGAACGCGGAATGACGCTCCGGTGGTACGACGTGCTCGTGCAGCTCGAAGAGGCGGGAGGCGGGTCTCGGATGACGGAGCTCGCCGGCCGGATCTTGGCGAGCAAGAGCGGCCTCACTCGCGTGATCGACCGAATGGAAGAGGCCGGGCTCGTTCGGCGGGAGCGCCCCGAGGGCGACCGGCGGGTGATTCTGATCTTCATCACGCCCGAGGGGCTGCAGGCGCTTCACGCAGCCCGCATCATCCACCGCCGCGGGATCAATGAGCACTTCATGCGGCACCTGGACGAGCGCGACCTCGCGGCGCTGAAGCGCATCTTCGAGAAGGTGTGCGACCACGTGCGGCCTCTGCGCCCCGGCCGCGTCAGCGGCTGACTTCGTTCTTGCCGGTCGTTGCCGCTCAGCGCATGGAACACGGAATGCCCTACCGTGCCGGCCCGAACTGCTGGCTCTATCACGCCACTAAGAAGGTCACGAGCGTCGACGGGATGCGCTTCTGCTTCACGTTCGGGCGCGTCTCGGTGATCCAGACCGCCCAGCACGGCCACCGGGACGCTCAGGGGACATTCCCGAACGCTGGCCCACCCGACAGACGTCCTCCTGGAGCGAAGAGCTAGCGAGCTTCAGTCACTGAGCGATGATGGATCGCGTTCTGTCTCTCGTTCCGCGGGCAGGTCCGATGTAACCGACGGTCTCGCCAGGGAGCTGCTCGGCTGTGCGTTCGGCGACCCGCTCTGCATGACCGAACGCTTGCTGGTCGTTGGCGAGCCAGCAAACGTCGTCCGCATGCTCGACGATGCAGATACGACTCGAGGAGTGCGGCGCGAAGGCCGACGAAACGGTCGTCGGTCACTACTCTCAGCCTTCCGCGCTCCGCCATAGGCTGAAGTCGTTGCGTACGGAATCCAGAAACGGCGCAACCATGCGAAGAGGAGCGGCGGGGCTGGGATTCGAACCCAGGGGACGCTCGCGCGCCCAACGGTTTTCGAGGCCGCCAAGAAAATGTTTATATGCAGGGCTTTTCCTCTCGTGGGCCAGTCCATGCCCAGCGAGCGGATGTGCTTGCCGCCGTCTCTGATCCGAACCGACGACTCCGTCGAGTGCGCCGTTGCACCAAGCTATGGGGCGTGAGCCACTGCCCGGGGGAAGTCGGGCTGTACGCCACGCCAGACGTGCCTACTTCGCTGCGCGGTATCGCCTGGCAAGTTCAGAGGCGTATCTCCTCCCGACGGTTGCTGAGTTTGCCTCGAGCCAGCTGCTGAAGGACGTCCGCCCCGTTGGCTCACTCTCGGATACGAGCAAATTCGCCATCAACCCCTCGAGCTCGTCTCGCGTGAGGATGACGTCGCGGACGATGCGCCCCACGATGTCGGAGAGCGTGAGCGCGAGACGCGGGGTTGCATGGATAATCTTGGCCCGGCTTCCTAACTGCTCTGCGACCCGGCGCACGAGCGCCTCGAACGTGTACGTCTCGGGGCCGACGGCATCGATGGTCGTGTTGTCCTCTCTTTCTCCGGCCTCCACGGCGAGCTCGGCGACGTCCTCGACGAAGACGGGCTGGAGTCTGTAGTCGCCAGAACCGGGGACGAAAAAGAGCGGAAAGCGCCTGAGGAACCATGCGATGTTGTTGATCAGGATGTCCTCCGTCCCGAAGATGACCGTCGGACGCAAGATTGCGTGGGATAAGCGCGACGCGCGGATCTCGCGCTCGACGATCGCCTTGCCGCGGAAATACGCGTGCGGTGATGCTTCTGATGGGTTCGTGATGCTGAGGTGGACGATCCTTCGCAGGCCGGCCTCCTCAGCAGCCCCGAGGAGGACGCGCGTGTTCGCGAGCGCGTCCTCATACGTGACCTGGCGGGAGGGAAAGCGGACCCAATAGGTGTTGTAGAGCGTGCTCGCGCCCCGAAGACTCCGCACGAGCGCCGAGCGATCGGCGAAGTTGAATGGGAAAACTTCGACCGTTCCCCCAAAGGGATCGAGGCGCTCGGGATGGTCGGTAAGCGTCCTCACGCTGTTGCCGCGTGACAGAAGCCTCCGGACGATGTACTTACCGGTGAAGCCGAATGCGCCGGTTACGACGCTGATCTCATTGTGCGAGGGCACGTCCGCCGCCTCCGTCTTCCCGTCTGCGGAACGCTCTCGCAGCTTCTGCGTACGCCTCAAGCGTGCACCGTCGCAGTCGGTTGTGCGAGCGTTTGCTCACATCAGGCGCATGGCGACGAGCGCCACGGCGAGCGCGACCGTCGCGCCGGTCAGAGCCCGGAGCGCGACCTCCTCCACCTTCGCGAGATCGGAGGCCGTGATCGGCTCCACCGATCCGTCGTGCCGCGTGACGGTCCCGGTCACACGGGCGATACGGCGGCGGACGTCCCGGACGCGCGTGGAGAGATGACGCTGCGCGAGGCTGAGAGCGAATGCGAAGAGTGCGCCGAAGAGCGCCGCAAGGCTGACCGTCCCGGCCGCAGCGAAGAATCCGGTCAGGACCGGGAACGAGCCCCAGGAGATCGCGAACCACACGTCGGTGTGGAACCGACCGGCAAAGAGCTCGAGGCTGTACGCGACGACGATGAATGAGCCCGCGGCGACGAACGCGCCGATCCACGGGTCGACGACCGCGGCGCCGACCGCGCCAATCCCAACTGCGAGCACGAGCGAGGCAGCGCCCAGGGCGACGAGCACGGCGTCGGGTATACGCGTCTTCAAAGGCCGCCCTTGGAGCTCGTCGAGCGCGTGTGCTCCGATGCCGACGGCAAGGAAGAACGCTGCCAAGGTCGGGAGCAGACGGGAGAGCGAGAAGGCGGGTGTGAGAGCCGCGCCGATCGCGACGAAGGAGAGATGCCAGGCGGTATAGGGCAGATGGAGAAGTGTGACGTAGTCGCGCCACCCGCCTGAGGCGAGGGCGTAGAAGGCCGGGCGCGAGCGGTCAGTCGCCACGCTCGCCCCAGATCACGATTCCCCCGCCGAGACTAAGCGGCCGCGCCTCAACGTTCTCGACTCCTGCCGCACGCCACAGCTCGAGGAGCTCCTCGAGCGGATACTGCCGCCAGAACGCCTGGATGCTCGGGCCGAGGAAGCGGCCGACCTCGTGCCAGCCAGGCGAGATGGCTCGCCCGAGGAGCGGCAGGCCCGCTCGGACGTACGCGCTCCAGAGGGCGTTCACGGTGCGGCGGTCAGGGACGAAGAACTCGAGGGAGGCGATCCTGCCCCCCGGCCGGACGACGCGTGCGAGCTCCCGAAGCGTCGCCGCAGGATCGTCGACGTACCGAAGCAGGTAGGTAAACGTGACCCCGTCGAAGCTTCCGTTTTCGAAGGGGAGCTCTTCGGCACGCGCCTCTCGGAGATCGACCCGCGCGCTTTCGCCGGCGCGCGCGACGCGGCGCTGCGCTTCTGCGAGCATCGCGGAACTCTGATCGACTCCGACGACCGAGCAGCCGAAGCGGCGGACGAGCTCGAGCGCGACGGCGGCCGTTCCGCACGCGACGTCGAGGATTCTGTCGCCTGGCGCGGCCGCGATACGCGAGACGAGGAACGAGCGCCAGCGCCCATCCTGGGCGAAGGACAGGAGCCGGGCGTAGCGGTCGTACGTCTCGGCGACTGGCGCGAACAGCTGGAGCGCAGCTCCCTCTCGCTCAGTGGGCGCGGTCATCTGGCTGCCGGCCTGTGGGGTGCCAAAACTCGGTGCGCGGCCCCAAGAAATCAGCGCTTTGCAGGCAGGGACGCTCATTTTGGCACCCCACAGGCCTGCGCGATCCTTCAGCTGGGACGCGACCCGTAGGCCCCGGCCGCTACTGATTCCACTTGTCGGCGGTCGACTTGCCGTGGCGGCTGCTCTTCGCGCGGACGCTCGTCACATCCGGCGGGGTGCTTGCGGAGAAGATCTCGGCCTCCGTGTTCACCATCTCGCCCTTGCTGCGTCGTGCCGAGAAGCTCTTCTTGAAGTCCAGCATCCTGCGGAAATACCTGTTCACGTCGAGACCTCCCTGGACGACTCTCGCCTCATCCTGAAGTGTTGCACTTGTGGCCCCGAGGCGCGGACGATGACCGACGACGAGTGCGTGCGGTTCCTGTTGCCACGCCTCCTGTGGGGTGTCAAAACTCGGTCCAGATCCCGAAAAATCACGGAGTTGCAGCCGCTAACCGAGTTTTTGACACCCGACAGGACCGGTACGTCCATCGCGTCCCGGCCTGTGGGGTGCCAAAAATCGGGTCCCACCTGCAAATGCATTTTTCGGGAACGCGCACTGAATTTTGACAGCCCACAGGGTAGACGGCGAGATCAGGATGAGTCGCGCTCCTCTAGCCAGCACCGCTCCCCGACGAGCGCTTAGAGCTCGCCGCGACCGGCCCAAATATGGCGTTATAGTCCACTCAGAGGTGGCGAACTGGAATGTCGGAGACCCCCGAACGCGAGAAGCTCGTTGACGAAAGCGCCCAGCAGAAAGCCCAGAAGCGGGCTCGCCGCAACGTCCTTGTGATCAGTTCGGTCGAGCGACCTGTCGCGGCGCTACGTGAGGCGCTCGGTGGTGACGTCGACGAGCTGCACATCGTGGTTCCAGCCGTGCACCAGTCGCGCCTGCAGTGGCTGACCACGCGGACGACGACGCGCGCGAGCGGGCCGACGATGCCGCATCGTCCATCGCCGGCGCGCTTCTCCGGCCTCAAGGTGACGCGCCTCGTCGTCAGCGACATCGAGTGACCCTCGGGGGTCCGGACACCCCTCCTTCCGAGCGTCGGCTGCTGGCATCCGGTGGCGCTCAGGCGCTCGCGGATTCCGCCTGAATAAGCGGTTTGACGTCTCCCGTCGCCTGCTGTCGCACGGCGGGTAGTTCTTGCCATGCAGAAGGTCGTGGGTTCGAGTCCCATCATCCGCTTGTGATCCGCTTGTGACCGCGTTGCGGGTCGCTGTGCTGGCGCCTGTCTCCTGGCGTGTGCCGCCGCGGCACTACGGGCCGTGGGAGCAGTTCGCATCGCTGCTCACGGAGGGGCTCGTCGCGCGGGGAGTCGACGTGACGCTTTTCGCGACCGGAGACTCTCAGACCGCCGGGCGCCTCGCCTCGGTCGTGCCGACGGGGTATTCCGAAGATCCGGAGATCGACCCCAAGGTGAACGAGTGCCTGCACATCGCCCACTGCTTCGAGCGGGCCGGCGAGTTCGACCTGATCCACAACAGCTTCGACTTCCTGCCGCTCACCTACAGCGGCCTCGTCGCCACGCCCGTCCTGACCACGATCCACGGCTTCTCCTCACCGCGGATCCTGTCCGTGTACCAGCGCTACAACGCCACCAACGCGTATGTGGCCATCAGCGACGCCGACCGGCACCCGAGCCTCGACTACCTTGCGACGATCCATCACGGGATCGACACCGACGCCTTCGCGTTGCACGCGAATCCCGGGGGCTATCTGCTCTTCTTCGGACGGATCCACCCCGACAAGGGGGCGGTCGAGGCGATCGACACGGCCGAGCGCTGCGGCATTCCTCTCGTCATCGCGGGGATCGTCCAGGATCAGCGATACTTCGACGAGCTTGTCGCTCCCCGAATCGACGGCGACAGGGTGTCCTTCGTCGGTCCAGTGGGGCCGGCTGAGCGGCTGGAGCTTCTCGGCGGCGCGGAGGCGCTGCTGCACCTGATCGGGTTCGACGAGCCATTTGGATACAGCGTCGCCGAGTCGATGGCGTGCGGGACTCCGGTGATCGCGTTCCGGCGCGGGTCGATGCCCGAGCTGATCACCGACGGCACGACCGGGTATCTCGTCGACGATGTCGCCGGCGCCGTCGCCGCGGCCGGCCGGGCAGCGAGTCTCGACCGGGCAGCGATCCGGGCGCAGGCCGTGGCGCGGTTCGGCAGAGCGCGCATGCTCGACGCGTACATCAGCGCGTACGAAGCAGTGGTCTAGCGCTCTTGCGCGGCGGCGAGCTTCTGCACTTCGAGGGCGATCTCACGGAGAGCCTGTTCATGCCCTTCACTCCGCGCGGCCAACTCTTCGATCGAGTGCCGCGACCCGGACGTCGAGAGGAGCTGCTGGTGTGTGTGAGACCGGATCAGCTCGTCGACCCGCGTGTACAGGGTTTCGTCCAAGCCTTCCATAGCCCCCTCCTCGATCGACAGAACGATTATAGGCCAGCCCGGCATCGCAGGCATGATGCCGCGCGAAGACGATGCGAATCGCGATCCTCTCGACCTACCCGCCGCGCGCGTGCGGGATCGGCACCTTCTCGTTCGACGTGCGGACGTCACTGCTCGACGCCGCGGACGTGGACGACGTCAGCGCCCTGGTCATAGTCGACGAGCCGTCGAGCCCTCAGCGGCCGGAGATTCTCCGCACCGTCGCCCAGGGTGCGCGCGGCGACTACGTCCGGGCAGCGCGGATGCTCGGGCGTACGGACGTGGACGTGGTCCTACTTCAGCACGAGTACGGCATCTTCGGCGGCCGCGACGGCGAGTACGTGCTCTCGTTCGCCCGCGAGCTCGCGCAGCCGCTCGTCGTAACGTTGCACACGGTTCTCTCGGAGCCGTCGCCGCACCAGTTCGAGGTGCTGTCCGCGCTGTGCGGGGAGGCGGAGCGGGTGATCGTCATGACCCACACCGCGGAGCGCCTGCTGACCGAGCTCGGCGCCTGCGAGGGCGACAAGATTCGCGTCGTCCCGCACGGCGCCCCCGTCGAGCTCGGGAGCCGCCGCGACGAGCAAGAGGCCGGTGGCCGTGCGCGCTACGTCGCGCCGGTGCCCGGCGGCTACGAGCACCTCCAGTCGCGCTTCCTGCTCTCCACCTTCGGCCTGATCTCGCCGGGCAAGGGCCTGGAGACGATGATCGATGCGCTGCCTGCAATCGTCGAGCGCCATCCCGACGTGCTGTACCTGATCGCGGGCCGCACGCACCCTCAGGTCGCACGCCTGGCAGGAGAGGAGTACCGGCTGATGCTCGAGCGGCGTGTGTTCGACCTCGAGCTCGGCGACCACGTCGAGTTCGACGACCGGTTCCTGTCGGTCGAGGAGCTGGCCGACCTGCTCGCCGCAACCGACGTCTTCGTTACGCCCTACCGCAACCGCGAGCAGATCGCCTCCGGCGCGCTCACCTTCGCGATCGCAGCCGGCTGCGCCGCGGTCTCGACTCCGTACTGGTATGCGGAGGACATGCTGCGGTCCGGCGCCGGCACGATCGTCCCTTTCGGCGACCCGACCGCGCTCGCGGCCGCCGTGTGCGCGTACGCCGAGCAGCCGGAGGCGCTGGCGGCCGCGCGGAGCGAGGCGCGGCGGATCGGCTCGGCCCTAACCTGGCCGTCCGTGGCCGAGGCGACCGCCGCCGTCCTGCGCGAGGCAAGCGCCGCAGCACCGCGGCGCACGCCGATTCCGGACGTCGAGCTGGAGCTCGCCGAGCCGCGGACGGGGCACCTGCTGACGCTCGTCGACGACTGCGGCATCGTCCAGCACGCGCACGGCGCGATCCCGAACCGGCAGAGCGGCTACTGCGTCGACGACGTGGCGCGGCTGACGATCGTCGCGCTCGAGCTCGAGCAGCGGACCGGCGACCGAGTCTGGATGCCTGTCCTTTACCGCTCGCTCGCCTTTCTCCACGACGCGACCGACGAGGGCGGCGCGGGGATGCGCAACTTCATGAGCTACGACCGGCGCTGGCTCGACGAGTATCACGTCGGTGATCACGTCGGCCGCTCGATCTGGGCGCTCGGGGACGTGCTCTCGACGGCCTGGGTGCCGGCCGCCGTCGAGCCGGCCCGCCGCCTGCTGGCGTCACTCGTCGCCTCGCTCGACGCGGACATGTCGCTACGCACGGCGGCCTACGCGATTCTCGGCCTGGCCCGGCTGGATGCAGACCGGCTCGACGCCTCGGCACGTCTCCTGCTGGAGCGCTGCGTCACGCAGCTCGAAACCGCCCATGAGCAGAGCGCGCGCGACGGCTGGCGCTGGTTCGAGGATCGCCTCACCTACGACAACGCCAGGATCCCACATGCGCTGATCGTGGGCGGAGCAGCGCTCGAGCGCGACCAGGCCGTCGCTGCCGGACTCGACTCGCTCGCCTGGCTCGGGGACGAGTGCGGGCTCGCCGAGGGCGTGTTGCGGCTGCCAGGACACCTCGGACGCGGGCGGGGCGAGCCGGCTCCGGGTGGTGGCGACGAGCAGCCTCTCGACGCGTCGGCCATCGTAGAGGCGGAGCTCTGCGCATTCGCCGTCGCCGGCGAGCCCGAGCATGGCAGCCGTGCACAACGCGCGTTCGAGTGGTTCCTCGGACGTAACCGGTTGGGCCTGCCGCTCTACGACTTCGCCACAGGCGGCTGCAGCGATGGGCTCGGCGAGGAGGCCGTGAACGGGAACGAAGGCGCCGAGTCGACTCTTGCCTTCCACCGCGCGCAACAGGTGCTCGACGCCGCGGGCCTGCCGCGCGTCCTCCGCCGCAGCTCCGTTCGACCGAGAGCCATGACGTGACGTCCGGTCAGCGCGAGCTCTTCCGCCGGCATCCGGGCAATCCGATTCTCACCGCGGCGGATTGGCCCAAGCCGGTGAACGTCGTCTTCAACCCCGCCGCTGCGCTCGTCGGCGGCGAGACGGTGCTGCTCGCGCGGGTCGAAACCCTGACCGGGATCTCGGAGCTCACGGCTGCCCGGTCGGCGAACGGCATCGACGGCTGGACCGTCGCGCCGGAGCCGCTGCTCAGACCGCAGGACGGGATCGAGAGCGAGCAGTGGGGCTTCGAGGACGCGCGCGCCGTCTGGGTGGAGGAGCTCGGTCGCTTCGTGATCACCTGCACCGCGTACGGCCCCGCCGGCCCGGCTGTGTACCTTGCGACGACGGAGGACTTCGTCTCCGTCGAGCGGCACGGCATCGTGATCGCGCCGGAGGACAAGAACGCCGCGCTCCTGCCAGAGCGGGTCGGGGGCAAGTGGATCCTCTTCCACCGGCCGACGACCAGCTTCGGTGGCACGCATGCCGGCATCGCGCTCTCGCGCTCGGACGACCTCTCCAGCTGGAGCCACCCCGAGCTGGTGCTGCAGCCGCGCGAGGGGGCGTGGTGGGACTCGCTCCGGATCGGGATCGGACCGCCGCTCTTGAAGACCGAGCATGGCTGGCTGCTGATCTACCACGGCGTCAAGGAGGTCGTCTCGGGAGCGATCTACCGGGTCGGGCTTGCGCTGCTCGATCTCGAGGAGCCGACGCGCGTCCTTCGCCGCGCGCCCGAGTGGGTCCTCGGTCCGCTCGAGCCCTACGAACGTCAGGGCGACGTCGGGAATGCGCTCTTCCCCTGCGGCCTCATCCACGATCCCGCGTCGGGTGAGCTCCGCCTCTACTACGGCGCCGCGGATACGTCGATCTGCCTTGCAACGGCGCAGCTAGAGGATCTGCTGGCGGCGGTGCTCGCTGCGCCTCCTGGTCGCGCCGCGTAACCGAATCGCTCGCAACGCCGTTGAAGCGGCATGGAGATGTTGGTCACGGTGCTGCTCGTCCTGATGATCCCCGGGCTGCTGACGTATCTCGTGCCCGCGCGCGCGCGCGAGACCGCGCGCGACTAGCGCCCGCAGGCGTCCGGCGAGTCCCCTTCGCAGCAGCCGTAGCCAGCGTTCGACACGGGGGCGGCGCCGGCCTGCGTTCATCTGCCGAGCGTAGGAAGACGGCCGGCCGGACCGCGAGATGGAACGGGCGCCCACGTGGGGCGCCCGGGGTCGTCGTCCTAGAGGAGCCAGACGAGCAGCAGGACGACGACGATGAGAGTGAGTAGACCGCCACCGATGTACATTCGGGCCTCCTGTGTCCAGTTGACGCTCGTACAACGAGCGAGCCGTCCGAGGAGATACGGACGCCTCGGTACGATGCGCCGGCGCGCGGCGCCGTGGCCGAGTGGTTAGGCAGAGGCCTGCAAAGCCTCGCACACCAGTTCGATTCTGGTCGGCGCCTCTAGTCGGGCATGAGCAGCGCGATCAGCGCGACCAGTCCCGCACCCGCCAGCGCGAGACAGAGCACCGCAGCGATCGCGCTCAGCCCCAGGAAGCCGGGGCTCAGCACCCGCAGCGGAAGAGCCACACCGGCGACGTCCCGGGCGGAGCCGAGCACGCTTCGGAGCCGCCAGAGGATCCGCGGAGCTCCGCGCACTCGCGTTGTACGCGCCTCGCCCGCGATGCGTGTCAGGTCGGCCAACCGCTGCCCACCCTCGTCCGGCAGCTTCCGCAGGCGCTCGGGCAGAGCGAGCAGCTCCCGCACTCCCGGCGCGAAGAAGAGCACGATCGCGGACGGCGCCAGCAGCGCGAGCGTGAGCACCGCGTCCAGCGCCTCGAATCCGTCCCGCAGCAGAAGCAGTGCGATCGCACCGGCGCCGAAGGCCCCGGCGAGCGCAACCCGCTGGAGCAGCCGAACGAATCTGCGCGCCATCGGCGCCGACGTTAGCGGCTCGCAACCTCGCTCGGCGTCCGCGCGGCGACGAGGGGCGTCGGGCAGAGCCAGTAGCTGACCTCGCCGCGCATCGCGGCGCGTGAGCAGGCGTCTCGTGAGAGGTCGGGGTAACCGGTCAGCGCGCCGGGCCGGCACTCGAGCCACTGGCCGCCGTTCGGCGCGGCAACGCTGAGCGCGGTACAGGAGCCGAGGAGGCCGGCTCGGTCGAGGACGTTCTGGCTGTGGACGAAGGCGACACCCGAGACCGTGAGCGCTGCGGCGAGGCCGTATCGGAACATGGGGGACTCCGGTCTGCCGCAGGCAGGGGGGTTCGACGCACTGTGATCGCGAAAGCGCGTAGGTGCCATCACCCGATTGGGTCGGCCTCCGTACGATGGCCGCATGATCGATCCGCTCGAGCGTTGGCGCGGTCTCGGCCTCCCCGACAAGCCCGACTACGCCGGGCTCCTGACCTTCGGCGGAACCCCGTACACGCAGAGCGCCGCGGAGCTCGCCGGCTTCGACGTCGCTATCGTCGGCGCTCCCACGGACGACCTCGTCTCCGACCGGCCTGGGGCACGCTTCGCGCCACGTGCTATCCGGGCCGCCGGCTGCCCGGCGGGACCGCACCTGGAGACCGGTGTCGACGCCTTCGCGGAGCTCCGCATCGTCGACTACGGCGACGCGCCGGTCGTGCCTGCGGACGCCGAACGGACTCATGCCGCGATCGAGGCCGTGGTCGGTGAGGTCGTCGACGCTGGCGTGCTCCCGATCGTCCTGGGCGGCGACCACTCGGTCTCCGAGCCGAACGTCCGCGCCGTCGCGGCGCGCCGTGGCCCTGTCGGCCTGATCCACTTCGACACGCACACCGATACCGGCCGCGAGGTCTTCTCGGTCGAACGCTCGCACGGGACGCCGATGTTCCGGCTCGTCGAGCAGGGTCACGTGGACCCGACCCGCTACGTTCAGATCGGGCTGCGCGGCTACTGGCCGGGCGAGGCCGAGTTCGACTGGCAGCGCGAGCGCGGGATCACGTCGTTCTTCATGCACGACGTTCGCGAGCAGGGCATCGACGCGATCGTCGAGCAGGCGCTCGACGTCGTCGGCGACGGGCCTACCTTCCTCACCGTCGACGTCGACGTGCTCGATCCGGCATTCGCGCCCGGCACCGGCACTCCCGAGCCCGGTGGCATGACCTCGACCGACCTCCTCCGCGCCTGCCGGCAGATCGCGGCCCGGGCGAACCTCGCCGGTGCGGACGTGGTCGAGGTGCTGCCGACGGCGATCGGCTCGGCGGACGTGACGGCTCTCGTCGCTGAGCGCGTCGTTCGCGAGATCCTGACGGGGCTCGCGCTCGCCCGGCGGAGGTCGCATGATGCCAATCGGTGAGGTGCGAGCATCGGGCCTCGCCGCGTTGTCGCTCGCGACTGAGCTACTGCAGCGCGCGCGCCTGACGGACGCGACCGCGGGAGTGTGGGAAGCCGCAGATCTGCAGTGGTGGTGGCGCACACCACGGCGGTCGGATGCGGTCGACGATCTCTTCTGGGTCGATGACCGGGGCCCGGTCGCGGGTGTTGTCATGACGGACTGGAACCGGGCCTGGGCGTGCGACGCGATCACGATCCCAGGTGTCTCGCCCGTTCCGCTTGCAACGGTCTGGGATTGCGCCATGGAAGTGATCGACGGGTTAGGGCTCGAGAAGGTCGAAGTGCTCGCCCGTGACGACGAGCTCGAGTTGCTCGGTGTGCTGTCCGGGGCCGGCTTCGCGGCCGACGGCGACGGGGGCGGGACTACCTGGATGGACGCGAGCGATCGACCGGACGTGACGGGACTGCCGGAAGGCTTCGTACTCGTGGATCGCGCCGAGCCGAAGCTTCGTGCACACCCCATGCGCCGTCGAAACGGCGAGAACGTCGAGGCTCGCCTACAGCAGTGCTCCCTATACGACCCCGCTCTCGACCTCGCAGTCGAGGCCGCTAACGGTCAGACCGCCGGGTACGCCCTCTTCTGGTTCGACCCCGTGACCGCAGTGGGCTTGGTGGAGCCGATGCGAGTCGAGGATCCGTACCAACGGCGCGGGCTGGCGCGGGCGATGCTCAGCGAAGGCATTGAACGGCTAGCGAGACGTGGCGCCCGCCGCGTGAAGGTGGGCTATGGCACCGATGTCGCGCGTGCGCTCTATGTTGGCGCCGGCTTCCGAGTCACGTCGACCGAAACGTCCTACAGCCGGCTGCGCTAGCCCCTGAGCCGCCTCGCCCAGGCGTCGCCGGCCGCGCGGCCCTCGGGCGTCGCGAGGAAGTGCTCGAGCGGGACGTGCAGGAACGCGCCCTCGGCCTCCGCCAGAACATCGCCGCCGTCGCGCAGCTCGCCCGAGATCTCGATCCGGCGGCCGCGGTCGGCATCGACGCGCGCCGTCACCTGGAGCGGCTTGCCGATCGGCGCCGGCTTGCGGTAGCGGATCGCGATCCGCGCGGTCACGGCGGGGAAGCGGTGCCAAGTCGCGAGCAGCCCGCACGCCTCGTCGAGGGCGGCGCCGACGATGCCGCCGTGGGCGATTCCCGGCCCGCCCTGGTGGTGGATGCCGAAGGTCACCTCCGACGCGTACGACTCGGCGCCCTCCGCGGTCGGCAGCGCCATTCGCAGCCCGAAGTCGTGGTCGCCACAGCCGAAGCAGGACGGATCATGGTGTGGAGGGATAGAGCGCGGGGGGATCCGAAAGCCGGTCAGGCGCTGAACGGAAGCTCGATGTCAGAGACGTCGAGGCCCAGGCTCGCGGCCATCCGGATCCCGTCCATCACGTCCGCGCGCAGGCGCCGGATGTCGGTCTCGCGCATCACGTTGCCGATCCACGCGCGCTCCTTCGGCCGCCATAGAGCATGCTCGACGAAGATCGGCAGCAGCTCGTTCGCGGCCTTGATCAGCCGGTCCTTCTGCTTCTTCGAGGCGCCGTCCAGCAAGACGCGCTCGTACGCGACGCCGGAGCTGTGATGGATGCCGTCGTCGATCGTGAGCCGGTTGCAGACGTCCTCGAGCACCGTCCCGCGCGAGGAGCGCGCGATCAGGCGGAAGCGGGGGATGATCAGGCGCTCGAAGAAGACCTGCATCTGGAAGACCTTCTCCTCGAGCGTCTCCGCATTGAGCGTCAGGTCGACGAGCTTGTCGAGATGCGGGTCGCGCTCGGCCACGCCGCCGGCCTCCTTCGAGAGCTTCAGCCACGCCTCCACGTGGCGAGCCTCGTCTTGCACCATCGTCGAGTAGTAGAGCTTCGCCTCCGGGTGCGGGGCCAGGTTCAGGAGCTGCCCTGCCATCATCACCGCGAGCTCGTCAGCCTGAAGCTGCTGTGTGATCACGGAGCGCCAGACGGCCTTCCGCCGCTCCTTCTTCTCCGGGGACGCGCCGGCGCGGGTCTCGGGGATCGGCGGCAACTCGCCCCAGGGCAGGTCGCGCACCTGCCACTCCTGCTTCTTCGCCAGCTCGTAGAAGCGAAGGACGCCCCGTGCGCTGTCGTTCTCGGCGGCGTCCGCCGCCGCCTTGCGCTCCGCCTCGATCAGCGGCTGGTAGGTGGCGTCGGCGTTGATCGGCTCCTCGGCTGTCTCGACGGTCATCGGAGACAGGATATCTCCGTCAGCGCAGCCCTCCGTGCTCGTGATGAGCTCTGAAGAAGTTCTCCGAGCCCGCCGTCGCCATCGCCGCGGAGGCCGAGATCTCCAGCGCGAGCGCCGTGGCTGCGACGATCTGGGCGAACCGGTGCACCTTGCCGCTGCCGGCGCAGTCCATCAGGGCCAGCCAGTCGCGGGCGTAGGGGAGTGTGGTGCCGCCCCCGACCGTGCCGACCTCGATCCCGGGAAAGCGGATCGCCGCCTGCAGGCCGCCGTCCTCGGTGCGGTGGACCGTGCCGTGCGCCATCGAGCTCGTGCCGACCATCCCGAGGTCCTGACCCGTGCAGGCGAACAGGGCCGCGATCGCCGACGCCGGTGTGAACGCGACCGACTGCATCCCCGAGGCGACGGCGCCGTGCGTCCCCGCCCAGGAGAGCTCGAGCAGGTCGTCGACCGTCGTGCGCAGCACGCGTCGCACGGTCTCCGCGTCGAGCGTCGCCTCCGCGAGCACCGTCTTCCCGTGCCCGGACTGGAAGAACTCGTAGGACGGCTTCTTGTCGCCGCCCATATTCGCCTCGAGGACTGATCGCACCGGACGCACGGGCGCCTGCTGCATCACGTAGCCCATGTTCAGCGCGTAGCTGTTGCGCGTCATCATGTTCGGGCCGCAGGCGTCGCCCGTCGTCCAGGCCCAGAGGACGTGGCACATCGGGCCGACGACGTGCGTCTTCACTTCGCGCAGCTTCGCGCGCTTCGAAAGCGACGGATCGTCGAGCCCGGCCAGGAACGAGCGCAGGTCGTCGAACGAGTCTTCGATCCATCTTGCAAGAATTACAGCATCACCAGTATCCTTGCAAAAAAAGCACGATGCACGCGTGATTCTGTCGTTTAACACATACGTTCGGAAACCGCCCGAGAGCGCGGCGGCCTTCATCCCGCGCGAGACGGAGGCCGAGAGACCGCCCTCGGTGTGGGCCAGGGGGACAAGCAGCTCGTCCGCCGCGCGGCCGGTCTCCCGCAGCCTGCCGGACGGCTCCTCGAGCTCGTAGGCGCCGAGCTCCACGTGCAGGGGCCCGACCACCGAGACCGGGATCACCGTTGCGCCGGTGTGGGCTTCCTGCGCGCGCGACCAGGCCTCGTCGTCGTGCGAGAGCGGCCCGTCGCCGACGACGCCGCGGATCGCCGCGCGGCGTGCAGCTATCGACTCCGCATCGTTCTTCCGTGGCCAGCGCATCCGGAGAGCTTATTCTCGCGTCTGTGACCGCGACGTTGATGGACGGGAAGGCACTGGCCGCGCGCATCCGCGAGGAGGTGGCGCGCGACGTCGCGGCGTTCGGACGCCCGATCGGTCTCGCGACCGTGCTCGTCGGCGACGACCCCGCCTCGGACGTCTACATCCGGATGAAGCACAAGGCGACGCTCGAGGTCGGAATCGAAGCGCGCGACCTGCGGCTGCCTGCCGCGACGAGCGAGGAGGAGTTGCTGGCGCTCGTCGCCGAGCTGAACGCCGACGACGCGATCGACGGGATCCTCGTCCAGCTGCCGCTGCCGGACGGAATCGACGAGGGACGGGTGATCCGCGCTGTCGACCCGATCAAGGACGTCGACGGCTTCCACCCGCTGAACGCGGGGCTCCTGCTCGCGGGGACGCCGGCGCACGTGCCGGGAACGCCGCTCGGCGTGCTCGAGCTGCTCGACGCGTACGAGGTCGAGCTCAAGGGTGCGAACGCCGTCGTGATCGGCCGCAGCGACATCGTCGGCAAGCCGGCTGCGCTGCTCCTGCTGCACCGGCACGCCACCGTCACCGTCTGCCACTCGCGCACGCGGGACCTCGCCGTGGAGACCCTGCGCGCGGACGTGATCGTCGCCGCCGTCGGCGTCCCGGGCGTCGTGCAGCCCAAGATGGTGAAGGAGGGGGCGGCCGTGATCGACGTCGGGATCACGCGGACGGACGCCGGCCTGGTCGGCGACGTCGCCCCCGAAGTCGCAGAGCGAGCGGGCTTCCTGACGCCCGTCCCCGGCGGCGTCGGGCCGATGACGATCGCCATGCTGCTGAAGAGCACGGTTCGCGCGGCGCGCTACCGGGCAGGAGAGCTTGCACATCCGGGCGCATAAGGCTATGTTTCGCGCGCTTTATCAAGGTCGGCGGCTCGGTGCCTGGGCCGTCGCTTCACTGCAAGGAGGAAACACAGTTGGCTCAGGGCACCGTCAAGTGGTTCTCGAACGAAAAGGGTTACGGGTTCATCGAGCGTGAGGGAGGCGAGGACGTCTTCGTCCACTTCTCCGCGATCACGATGGACGGCTACAAGTCGCTGACCGAAGGTCAGAAGGTCGAGTTCGAGGTCGTCCAGGGCCCCAAGGGCGCTCAGGCCGCGAACGTCACGGCCGGCTAGTACCCCTCCGGATCGAGCTTCGAGCGGGCTCCCTCCAGGGGGCCCGTTCTCTTTTGGAAGGATGGATCGATGGCAATCACACGCGAAGAGGTCCTGCACGTCGCGAAGCTCGCACGGCTCGAGCTGACCGACGAGGAGGTCGAGCGCCTGACGGGCGAGCTGAGCGCGATCCTCGAGGCGGTCTCGAAGGTGAGCGAGCTCGACCTCTCGGACGTGCCGCCGACCTCGCACCCGCTCGAGCTCGTCAACGTCTGGGGGGAGGACGAGCCGCACGAGTCCCTGTCGCTGGAGGAGGTCTTCGCGAACGCGCCGGCGCGCGAGGGCGATCTCTTCAAGGTGCCTCCGACCGCATGATCGACACGCTTCGCCTCACCGCAGAGGAGGCGATCGGCCTGCTCGAGCGCAAGGAGCTGTCGTCGGCCGAGTTGCACCGCGCCTACCTCGACGCCGCCGGCGAGCGCGACGGCGAGCTGCACTGCTACCTGCGCACGGTCGAGGAGCCGGTCGGCGAAGGCGTCCCGATCGCGCTCAAGGACGTGATCTCGACGAAGGGGATCGAGACGACCGCCGGCTCGAAGATCCTCGCGGGCTACGTCCCGGTCTTCGACGCGACCGTGGCGGCGCGCTGCAAGGAAGCGGGCCTGCCGTTGATCGGGAAGACGAACACCGACGAGTTCGCGATGGGCTCCTCGACCGAGAACTCGGCCTACGGGCCGACTCACAACCCGTGGGATCCGACGCGCGTCCCGGGCGGGTCGGGTGGCGGCACGGCGGCCGCCGTCTCGGCCGGGCTCGCGCCCTGGGGCCTCGGCTCGGACACGGGCGGCTCGATCAAGCAGCCCTCGGCGCTGTGCGGGAACGTCGGGCTGCGGCCGACGTACGGCACCGTCAGCCGCTATGGCGTCGTCGCGTTCGCGTCCAGCCTCGACCAGGTCGGCCCCGTCGCGAAGAACGTCCGCGACTGCGCGCGCCTCTACGCGATCATCGCCGGGCGCGATCCGGCGGACTCGACGACGGTCGACGTCCCGGAGGTCGAGCTGCCGGAGGCCGAGAGCCTGAAGGGCCTCCGCATCGGCGTCCCGAAGGAGATGAACCAGGCGGAGGGGATCGAACCGGGCGTCACGGCGGCGGTCCAGAAGGCGATCGAGCTGGCACGTGAGCTCGGCGCCGAGGTGGGGGAGTGCGAGCTGCCGCGCTCGGTCGAGTACGGCCTCGCCTGCTACTACCTGATCGCCCCGGCGGAGGCGTCCTCGAACCTCGCCCGCTACGACGGCGTCCGCTACGGGCTGCGGGTCGACGCCGCTCGCTACGACGAGCTGGTCGAGCGGACGCGCGACGCCGGCTTCGGCGACGAGCCGAAACGGCGCATCATGCTCGGCGCCTACGCGCTCTCAGCCGGCTATTACGAGGCCTACTACGGCCAGGCTCAGAAGGTGCGGACGGTGATCATCCGCGAGCACGCGGCCGCATTCGAGCGCTTTGACGTGCTGCTCTCGCCGACCTCGCCGACCGTCGCCTTCGAGTTGGGCGCGAAGACCGCCGACCCGCTCGCGATGTACCTCTCCGACCTGCTGACGATTCCGTCCTGCATGGCCGGCCTGCCCGGTCTGAGCATACCGTGCGGTCTCTCCGAGGGCCTCCCGGTCGGCCTGCAGCTGATCGGGCCGCAGCTCTCCGAGAACACGCTCTTCAAGGCGGGGCACGCGCTGGAGCAGATGCTCGGCTTCGACCCCGTCCCGGAGCGGCTGCGATGAGTGCCTGGGAACCGGTTATTGGCCTGGAGATCCACGTCCAGCTGAAGACGCGGACGAAGATGTTCTGCCGCTGCGCCAACGGCTTCGGCGGCGGCGAGAACACGCAGACCTGCCCGGTCTGCCTCGGCTTCCCGGGCGCGCTTCCGGTCGTAAACCGGACGGCGCTCGAGTGGACGGTCAAGCTCGGCCTTGCGCTGGACTGTGAGGTCGCCCCGCGCGCCGTCTTCGCGCGCAAGAATTACTTCTACCCCGATCTGCCGAAGGGATATCAGATCTCTCAATACGATCTGCCGTCTTGCACTAACGGCAAGTTGCTAGTGCCGACGGCCGACGGCGACCACGAGGTCGGGATCGTGCGCGCGCACCTGGAGGAGGACGCGGCCAAGACCACCCACGTCGGCGGCCGCACCGGCCGGATCGGCGGCGCCGACTATTCGCTCGTCGACTTCAACCGCGGCGGCACGCCGCTCGTCGAGATCGTCACCGGCCCGGACATCCACTCCTCGGACGACGCGCGCCGGTTCCTCCAACTGCTCCGCCAGACGGTCGTCGAGCTCGGGATCTCGGGCGCGGAGATGGAGAAGGGGACGCTGCGAGTGGATGTCAACGTCTCCGTTCGCCCCGAGGGCTCGCCTGAGTTGCGCACGCGCTGTGAGCTGAAGAACATGAACTCGTTCCGGTTCGTCGCGCAGGGGATCGACGCCGAAGTGGCGCGGCAGGTGGCGCTGTACGAGTCGGGTGGCGAGGTCGTGCAGGAGACCTACGACTTCGACGCGGCCTCGGGCGCCCTGACCGCGCGCCGCTCGAAGGAGGAGGCGGACGACTACCGCTACTTCCCGGAGCCCGATCTCGTGCCGATCGAGCCCTCGGCGGAGCTCGTCGACCGCCTGCGGGCCGAGCTGCCGGAGAGCCCGGCGAAGCGGATCCGGCGGATCGAGGCCGACCTCGACCTCGATCGCGCGGTCGTCCTCGTCACCGGCGGACTCGACCGGCTTTGGCAGGCGACCGTCGAGGCGGGCGCAGAGCCGATCCCGGCGGCGAACGTGATCGCGAACCGGCTCGCAGGGGTGGACGGCGACTCGGTCAGCCCCGTGGAGCTCGCGAAGCTTGTCGAGGCGCGCGACCGGATTCCGCGCGCGGTACTCGACGAGGCCCTCGCCAAGGTGGGTGAGCCCGGCTTCTCGGCGGCGTCGTTCGTCGAGCAGGAGTCCGTCTCGGACACGGCAGAGCTGGAGCCGATCGTGGCGCGCGTCCTCGACGCGAACCCGGATCAGGTCGCTGCGTTCCGGGGCGGGAAGGAGGGCCTGCTCGGGTTCTTCGTCGGCCAGGTGATGAAGGAGACGGGCGGCAAGGCGAACGCCCGCGCGGTCAGCGAGCTCGTGCGCGAACGGCTCCAATAGCCTCCCGCCGATGACCCCGTACTTCCGCAAGGTGGCGCTGATCGCCGGCTCCCTCGGTTTGCTCGTCAGCCTCTTCGTCGCGCTCCGCCCTGATAACGAAAAGCCTGCGCCGCCGACGACCGTGTCCGCGACGACGACGACCGTCGCTGCGACGACGGCCCCGACGACGACGGGCGGCCAGGGGCCTGGCACGGTGCACATCGACTACGCCGTCTCCGGCGGCAAGCCGACGGGCGGGATCGCGCGCGACTCGGTCTCGCGCGGCCGCATCGTCGTCCTCCGCGTCACGTCCGACGTCGCCGACCACGTGCACCTACACGGCTATGACCTGAAGTCGGACGTCGGCCCGGGCGCGCCCGCGACGATCCGGTTCACCGCCACCGCACCCGGCAGGTTCGAGCTCGAGCTCGAGGAGAGCGGCGTCCAGATCGGCGAGCTCGAGGTTCGTCCCTGACGCTGCTCGCGCACGGGATCGGCGCCGTCAAGGATCTGCCCGTACCGGGGTGGCTCTTCCTCTGGGGCGGCGCCGTCGTGCTCGTCCTCTCGTTCCTCGCGCTCGGGGCGCTCTGGAAACGGCCGCAGCTGGAGGCACGCGCCGCCGGACGCCCGCTGCCGGAAGGACTCGAGCGCGTGCTGCGTTCGCGGGTGCTCCACGTCGTGGTCGGCGCGCTCTCCGCCGGTCTCCTCGCTCTCGTCTTCCTCGCCGCGCTGATCGGCGAGCCGTCCTCGGCGACGAACCTCGCACCGACGTTCGTCTTGGTGATCTTCTGGCTCGGCCTGGTGCCCGTCGTCGTCCTGCTCGGCAACGTCTGGCCCGTGCTGAACCCTTGGCTCGCCGTGGCGAATGGGGTCGCCTGGCTCTGGCGGCGGCTCGGGCAGACCTGGAAGCCACCGCTCTCAGCTCCGGGACGGCTCGGAGTCTGGCCCGCTGCCTTCCTGCTCTTGTGCTGGTCTGCCTTCGAACTTGCGTACGCGGAGCCGGCGAATCCGCGGGCGCTCGCGCTCGCGATCGCGCTCTACAGCTACGTGATGTGGTTCGGGATGGCGGCGTACGGCCGGCACGCTTGGATCGAGAGCGGCGACGCGTTCTCCGTCTACTTCGGCCTGCTCGCCCGGATCGCCCCCTTCGGAGAGCGCGACGGTCGGTTGGTCCTGCGCATGCCGTTGTCGGGGCTTGCCGGCGCCGAGACACGACCGGGCGTGCTCGCATTCGTAGCGGTGATGCTCGGGTCGGTCGGCTTCGACGGGATCGGCCGCTCCCCGTTCTGGCAGGACCTCCGAGCCGAGCTCGAGGGGCCGTACCTGATCGACGCACCCGGCACGGCCGAGCTGATCGCGACAGGGCTTGCACTGGCCGGCCTGCTGGCGTGCATCCTCATCGTCGCGCTCGCCTATCTGGGAGCAACACGGCTGGCCCGCGGGCTCGTTCGCGTCGACCGGCCCCTCGAGGCGGAGTTCGTGAGCGCCCTGGTGCCGATCGCGCTCGTCTACGCGGTCGCCCATTACGTGACGCTGCTCCTGATCCAGGGCCAGTACGCCATTCCGCTGGGGTCCGATCCCTTCGGTTACGGCTGGGACGTCCTCGGCACCGCCGATTACGTACCGAACCTCGCACCGCTCTCACCGAACACCATCTGGTACATCCAGGTCGGGGCGCTCGTCGCCGGCCACGTTGCCGGGCTCGCCGTCGCCCACGACCGCGCCGTCTCGCTGCTCTCGCCGGGAGCTGCGTTGCGCTCGCAGTATCCGATGCTGCTGCTCATGGTTCTCTACACGATTGCCGGCATGTGGTTGCTCTCGTGGGGCTAGCCCACGGCGGCGTCGGTGGCGCGGCCGTCGAGCTGCTCCTCGTCGTCTTGATCGGCGCCGTCTTCGTCGCCGTCTGGCTACGCGAGCGGCGAGCCGGCCGGGACGAGGATCAGAGCAAGCCGCAGTAGCGCGCGGTGTTCGGCCAGGGATAGAAGCCCCTGCCGCTCACGTACGCGCGCTCGGCTACCCACATCTGCTCCACCGAAGTCCAGTGATTTGCGGTTCCCTTTCGGCGCAGCAGCTCGTCTCCGTAGGCGCGCTGGAAGTTCATGTCCATCTGCAGACCGCCGTAGTAGCCGTTGCCGGTGTGCGTGCGCCATCCCTGCGCGGGGTGGCGTTCGTAGCGGTGGATGCACAGCCACTGCTCGCGGTGCGGCGGCTTTGCGGCCTGCCGCTTCGCCAGGCGCGTGCGACGCTGCCAGAGGTCGCGAACCCAGTCGACGTAGGCCTCGTTCCTCGCACGCCGCTCCGTGAACGCGGCAGGCGTCCTCGGCCGGCGCATCAGCGACTGCCAGCGCCACGTCTGAGCTCGGAGCTGCTGGATCTGCTCGATCTTCGCGACCCGCGTCGAGGACGCGGTGGCGGCGGGGGCGCGCGCGAACGCCGCAAGGCCGAGGCAGAGAGCGCCGGCGACGATGAGCAGGCGCACGAATGGGCTCTTCAAGTGAAGCCTCCTTGAATCGCGAACACGATCTGGCCGGGCGGACGCGGAGAAGCCGCAGTGCGTCCGTCGGCGGCGGTGCTAGTTCGTGAACGCTAGCGAATTCATTGTTTGCAAATCGTAAAGTCTGTTAGCGCCGGAGAATCGCGCCCGCGTAGAGCAGGGGAGCTGCGACGGCAACGAACGCGGCGGTCTGCGCGGCCCCGAGGCCCGCTAGAGCGCTTCCGGCGGCGGCGATCGCGAATCCCGCGAGCAGCAGCACGTTGCCGACCGGCCGACGTGCGATCCCCGAAAGCGCGACGCCGACGAGGGCGAGCGACCCGGCGACGTTGCCGGCGATTGCGAGCGCGCGCGCGGGGAAAAGGCTCAGATGCTGCTGCGCCTCCGGAATCGCGGTTCCTCCGACCGGCGCGTCCAACGGGACTGCGATCGCCACTCCCACGGCCAGACCGGTGTAGAGGAGCACGGCCGGACCGGCGACCCGACGGCCAACACCGAGCAACGAGCCGGCGCCGAGCAGAGCCGCGGTCAGTAGGCCGCCGAACAGGTAGTACGCCCGAAAGACGCCCTCGTTCCACCCCGAAGCGGCTCCCCACGCGATCGCGCCCGTTCCGAGCGCGTAGGCGACGAGGCCCGCGCTCCAGGCCGCGAGCCGCGGCTCGCGACGATCCCGCCACTGCGAGGCGAGGAGTCCGGCGAGGCGCAGCGACAGCAGAGCGGCGCCGAAGGCGATGATCGCTTCCATCGCCGAAGACCCTATGCGTGCCGGTCGCATCGCTAGGCTCCTGGCGATGACGCAGAAGCGGTACCTGTTCACGCCCGGCCCGACGCCGGTGCCGCCGCAGGTGCTCGCCGCGCTGGCCGAGCAGGTGCTCCACCACCGCGCTCCGGACTTCCGCGACGTCTACGCGCGCGTCCTCTCACGGCTGAAGGAGGTTCACCGGACATCCTCGGACGTCCTGCTCTTCACGTGCTCCGGCACCGGCGCGTTCGAGTCCGCGATCGTCAATCTCTGCTCGCCGGGGGAGCGCGTCCTCGCCGTCTCGTCGGGCTATTTCGGGGAGCGCTGGAGCGCGATGGCCAGGACGTTCGGCTGCGAGGTCGAGGAGCTCCGCTACGCCTGGGGTGAGACCCCGACGGCCGACGATCTCGCGCGCACGCTCGCCGCGATCGAGCCGGTCTCGCTCGTTTTCCTCGTCCAGTCCGAGACGTCGACCGGGGTTGTCGCGGACATCCAGTCGCTCGCGGCGGCGGCGAAGGACGCCGGCGCGCTCGTCGTCGTCGACGCCGTGTCGAGCCTGGGCGCCGTCCCGCTCGAGCTGGACGACTGGGGGCTCGACGTCGTGATAGCGGGCTCGCAGAAGGCCCTGATGACCCCGCCCGGCCTCGCGACGGCGGCTGTCTCTCCCGCCGCCTGGGGGCAGGTCGCCCGGGCGACAATGCCGAGCTACTACTTCGACTGGGAGCGGACGCGCAAGGCACAGAGCGCGCTCGACAGCGCCTTTACGCCCGCCGTCTCGCTCGTGGTCGCACTCGACGTCGCGCTCGGCCTGCTGCTCGAGCACGGCCTCGAGGCCGTGCTCGAGCGTCATATTCGCCTGGGGCGAGCCTGCCGCGCCGGTATCAAGGCGATGGGCCTGGAGCTCTACTCGCCGGACGAGGACCGTTCCGCCGTCGTCACGGCCGCGCGAATGCCCGAGGGTATGGACGCTGCGGAGCTGACGCTGGCCCTACGCGACCGGCACGGCGTCACGATCGCCGGCGGCCAGGGCGAGCTGAAGGGATCGATCTTCCGCATCGGGCACATCGGCTGGTACGACGAGTTCGACATCGCGACGGCGCTCTCCGCGGTCGAGCTCGTGTTGGGTGAGCTCGGGGCGCCGATCGAACGCGGGGTCGCGGCGACGCGCGCGCTCGAGGTGTTCGCGGAAGGAACGAAAGTCTGAGAGTCTCCCGCGGTGCCGGCCAGGGGCCGCGGGTCCTCGTCCGCGAGCAGATCGCTGCGGCCGGGGTCGAGTTGCTGCGCTCGCGCTTCGAGGTCGACGAGGACGCCGAGTCCCCGCTCGAGGAGATCATCGGCCGCTACGACGCGATCGTCATCCGCTCCGCGACCAAGTTGACCGCGGACGTGATCGAGCGAGCCGGGCTGCTGAAGGTGATCGGGCGCGCGGGCGTGGGAGTGGACAACGTCGACGTCGACGCCGCGACGCGCCGGGGGATCGTCGTCGCGAACGCGCCCGACTCCACCGTGGTCTCGGCGGCCGAGCACACGATTGGGCTGCTCGTCGCGCTCGCCCGCAACATCCCGCAGGCCCACGCGGCGCTGAAGGAGGGACGTTGGGAGCGGTCGCGCTGGGGCGGAATCGAGTTGGCCGACAAGACGCTCGGCGTGCTCGGCTTCGGCCGGATCGGGCGGCAGGTCGCCCGGAGGGCGCTCGGCCTTGGCATGCGCGTCGTCGCGTACGACCCCTTCGTCGCCCCGGAGCGGTTCCGCGAGCTCGGAGCCGACCACGTCGAGACCGCCGACGAGGTGCTGGCGGCCGCCGACTTTCTGACGCTCCACCTGCCGCTGACCGACGAGACGCGTGGCTTCGTCGACGCGGAGACGCTCGCCCAAATGCGCGACGGCGTTCGAATCGTCAACGCCGCCCGCGGCGAGCTCGTCGACGAAGCGGCGCTGGCCGCCGCGGTCCGCTCCGGCAAGGTCGCCGGTGCCGCGCTCGACGTCTTCTCCGCCGAGCCCTATACCGGCGAGCTGCTCGAGCTCGAGAACGTGGTCGTGACGCCGCACCTCGCCGCCTCCACCGAGGAAGCACAGGATCGCGCCGGGCTGATCGTCGCCGAGCAGGTCGTGGCGGCACTGGAGGGCGGCCTCGTCACGAACGCGATCAACATTCCCGTGGTCGGCGCCGAGGACCTGGAGCTGCTCGGCCCGTACATCCCGCTCGCCGCGAAGCTGGGGCGGCTGGCGATCGAGCTCGCCGGCGGCTACCCGCGCAGGATCGCGCTCACGTTCAACGGGGGGATCGCCGCGCACGACACGCGGCTGCTCACCGTTGCCGCCCTGAACGGCGCCTTTCAGGGCCGCGTCGAGCAAGCAGTGAACTATGTGAACGCGCCCGTGATCGCGGCGGAGCGGGGGATCGAGGTGACCGAGCAGCGCTCCGGCGCGGCGCGCGACTACACGAACCTCGTCACCGTCGCGGTGGACGAGGTCGAGGTCTCCGGGACGACGATCGGTCCCGAGCACCGGCACTTCCTTGCCGGCGCGCTCGGGTTCGCAATCGACCTCCAGCTCTCGCCGCGCATGGTCTTCTTCCGCTACGACGACATCCCAGGCGTGATCGGGCGCGTCGGGACGATGTTCGGCGAGGAGAAGGTGAACATCGCGAACATGGCCGTCTCGCGCACGAAGGAAGGCGGCAAGGCGCTGATGGCGCTGGCGATCGACTCCGATCCGCCGGCTGAGCTCGTCGAGCGCTTCCGCGGAGAGGGCTTCGATGCGCAGTTCATCCACCTCAGCTGATCGTGGCGGCCGCTGGGTCGTCGCGCAGTTCGTCCTGATGGCGGTGATCCTCGGATTGAGCGTGCTGCCGCCCGATTGGCCCGGCTGGATACGGCTTGCGGGCGTGCCAATCGCCCTAGCGGGCCTTGTCGGGATCGTCTGGTCAGGTCGCACGCTGGGTCGCTCGCTGACTCCGTACCCGCGTCCGCTGGACGACGCGGTTCTCGTGGAGCGCGGTCCGTACAGCCTGGTTCGCCATCCGATCTACGGTGCCGGGACGCTTCTCTTCGTAGGTGGCGCGCTGGTCGCGAGCGTTCCGGCGACGATTGCGGCGCTCGGGCTCCCGCTGCTGTGGTACTTCAAGGCGGGTGTCGAGGAGCGCCATCTCTCGGAGCGCTTCCCGGCCTACGCCGAGTACCGGCGCCGGGTCCGGCGCCGGTTGATTCCGTACGTGCTCTAGGCGGCGCGGCGTGGGTTCAGCTGGTGCACGAGCGGTGCGACCTTCGGGTGGCGCTTCTCCACCACGGCGCGGTCGCCGTCGACCTGGACCACCGCTTCGACGCGCTCGTCCTCGTGGCCGGGCACGAGCAAGAACGTCGCGCCGTCGCCGCGGATGCGCTCGTACTCGACGAGCGTCGCCTCGACACGGTGCGTGCACGTCGGGTTGGCGCACTCGCAGACGAACTCCGTCTCGGTTGCCTCGAACCGCTCGGCGCTCTCTGCGATCCGCTCGTTCACCTCGCGGAAGAGCGAATCGGTTGCGCGGGCGACGGGTACCCTGCGAAACGTGCGAGGGAGCTGGCCCGAGCCGGTGGAACGGGTCGCCGCCTATCTGCGGGAGGCGGGGGCCGAGGCGCGGCTCGAGGAGCTCGATGGAGGCACCGCGACCGCGGAGGACGCCGCCCGCGCAGCCGGCTGCCCGATCGGCCAGATCGTCAAGTCGATCGTGGTCGTCTGCGACGGCAGAGCGGTCGTGGCTCTCGTGCCGGGCGACCGCCGCGTCGACCTGGGCAAGGTCGCGCGCGCCGCCGGCGCGGCGCAGGCCCGCATTGCCCGGGCGGCCGAGGTCGAGGACGCGACGGGCTTCGCACCAGGCGCCGTCGCACCCTTTCCGTTGCCGAACGTCGATCGAGTGCTGATCGACCTGAGGCTGCTCGGACACGACGTCGTCTGGGTCGGCGCCGGCTCGCCGGTGCACATGGCCGCGATCAACCCCGGCGTCCTCGTGCGGCTCTCTCGCGCGCAGCCGATGGACGCGGTCGAAGAGTCCGGATGGCCGAGCGGCGATTGACGCACTCGCGGATGACGACCCAGACGCGGCGCCGGGAACCGCGCGCGGCCTTGCAAAAGGCAGCCAGCCTTGGCTGCGGCCGCGCACGGCCCCCGGCTTGGTCTGGATCGCCCCCGCAAGCACGCCAACCACCGCTCGGCCATCTACGATTCCGATTCGAGTTCGAGAGGAGACGCTTGATGCAGGAGACCAAATCAATCTGGATGAACGGCGAGTTCGTCGACTGGGCCGACGCGACGGTCCACGTCGGCGCGCATGGCCTCCATTACGGCACCGGCGTCTTCGAGGGCATTCGTTGCTACGAGACGGCGGACGGTCCGGCCGTGTTCCGGTTGACGGAGCACCTGCAGCGGCTCGACAACTCGGCGCGCCTTCTTTACATGGAGCTGCCGTATACCACCGAGGAGCTGCGCACGGCGACCCACGAGCTGATCGGCCGCAACGGGCTGCCCGAGTGCTACGTGCGCCCGTTCGCGTTCTACGGCTTCGGCGAGCTCGGCGTCCACACCAAGGGCAACCCGGTCGAGGTTGTGATCATGAGCTGGCCCTGGGGGAACTACCTGGGCGACGACAACGCAACGAAGGGGATCACCGCCAAGATCTCCTCCTGGAAGCGGATCGGGCCGAACACGATCCCTCACGTCGCCAAGGCGACGGGCGTCTACCTGAACTCGATGCTGGCGGTTCACGAGGCCACGCGCGCCGGCTACGACGAGGCGATCCTGCTCACCGACGACGGCTTCATCGCGGACGGCTCCGGCGAGAACATCTTCGTCGTCAAGGACGGCTGCATCTGGACGCCGCCGCTCTCGACCTCGATCCTCCCGGGGATCACGCGCGACAGCATCATCCAGATCGCGCAGGATCTCGGCTACGTGATCGAGGAGGCGAGCCTCGTGCGCTCCGACCTCTATCTCGCGGACGAGGTCTTCATGACCGGCACGGCTGCCGAAGTGACCCCGGTGCGCGCCGTCGACGACCACGAGATCGGCGCAGGGCCGGTCACGCTCGAGCTCCAGAAGGCGTATCTGGACACGGTGCGCGGCAAGTCCGAGCGCTGGGATCACTGGCTCGACCGGGTCGCGGTCGGCGACAAGGCTCCCGCCGAGGCGTGAAAGCGGCGACGCGGCCGATTCCGCTCTCGTCGCCGTACCTCGACGAGCGGGACGAGGAGCTGGTGCTCGAGGTGCTCCGTTCGGGCAGGCTCTCGCTCGGGCCGGCGATCGACCGCTTCGAGGAGCTGTTTGCAGAGAAGGTCGGCGCTCCCTACGCAGCAGCCGTCTCGTCCGGGACCGCCGGTCTGCACCTGCTGAGCGCGATCGCAGGGTTCGGGGACGGCGACGAGGTGATCACCTCGCCCTACTCCTTCGTCGCCTCGGCCAACTGCTTCATCTACGAGGGGGCGACCCCGGTCTTCGCCGACGTCGACGCGCGGACGATGAACCTCGACCCCGCGGCCGTCGAGGCCGCGATCACGGAGCGGACGAAGGGGATCGTCGCGGTCGACATCTTCGGCTACCCGTGCGAGCTCGACCCGCTCCGCGAGCTCTGCGAGCGGCACGGCCTCGTCCTGATCCAGGACGCCTGCGAGGCGCTCGGCGCCGAGTACAAGGGCGCCCCGGTCGGCTCGCAGGGCGTCGACGCGGTCTTCGCGTTCTACCCGAACAAGCAGCTGACGACCGGCGAGGGCGGGATGGTGACGACGCACGACGAGGAGACACGGCGTCAGCTCGTCAGCCTGCGCAACCAGGGGCGCGCGGACGGCGGCGGCTGGCTCGAGCACGCGCGGCTCGGCTACAACTACCGCATCGACGACATCCGGGCCGCGCTCGGGATCGGGCAGCTCGAGAAGCTCGAGACGATTCTCTCGATGCGCCAGGCTGCGGCCGCACGGTACGGCGAGTTGCTCTCCGGCGTGAGCGGGCTCGAGCTCCCGCTCGCCGACGACGACGATCATGTGCGCTCCTGGTTCGTTTACGTCGTCACGCTGGCGCACGGCGTCGACCGCGAGCATGTGATCGCCGAGCTCGAGCGCCAGGGAATCGCCAGCTCCCGCTACCTTCCTTCGATCCACCTGCAGTCCTACATGCGCGAGCGCTACGGCTTTCGCGAGGGTCTCTGCCCCGTGAGCGAAGACCTCTCGCAGCGGACGCTGGCGCTGCCGTTCTTCACCGCGATCGAGGCCGAGGATCAGCAGCGCGTCGCCGAGGCGCTCTCAGCCGCGCTGGTCTAGTCGACACCTGGGATAATCCGCCGGATGGATGGGAGGATGGTCTTCCTCGGCTTCGGCAAGTACGCGCGCGCCGACCGGATCTACGCGCTGCAGCCGATCACCGGCGACGATCGAGGCGGCGGCCAGCGCACGCTCGTCTGGGTCGAAGGCGTGGCCGACCCACTGATCGCCTCGCGCACCGAGCGGACGATCCTGCACGACATGGGCCAAGACCTCGACGGCTCACCCCTCCTCGACGAGGCGCTCTCCCTTGCCGAGCGGCTTGCGGACGACGCCGCCAGCGGCCGCGTCGACCTCGCCGATCTCGGCCGCCGCGCGCGCAAGCTGCTCGAATCGTCAGCGAGACCAGCCGAGCCGCACAAGCTGTTCTAGATGCTTCGCCGGGAGTTCTTCGCCCGCAGCGTCCACGAGGTGGCGCCGGAGCTGATCGGCGCGTTCCTGCTCGTCGACGGTGTCGGCGGCCGGATCGTCGAGGTCGAGGCGTACGACTCGGAGGATCCGGCCGCGCACGGCTTCCGCGGCCGCACGCCGCGCAACGCCTCGATGTTCGGCCCGCCTGGTCACGCCTACGTCTACCGCTCCTACGGGATCCACTGGTGCCTCAACGTCGTCTGCGAGGAGGCGGGTAGCGCCGCCGCCGTGCTGATCCGCGCGCTCGAGCCGACCCACGGGATCGACGCGATGCGGGCGCGACGCGGCCTCGACGAGCTGCGGCTGCTCTGTACCGGACCCGGCCGCTTGTGTCAGGCGCTCGCCGTCACGCGCGAGCACGACGGAGTGCCGCTCGACCGGCCTCCGTTCGAGCTCCGAGCCCGCGAGGCTGCTGTCGAGATCGCCGCGGCCCCGCGGATCGGGATCAGCGTCGCGACCGAGCTCCCGTGGCGGTACGCCGCCTCGGGCTCGCGCTTTCTCAGTCGGCCGCTCCCGAAGCAGGGGCAACCACGAGCTCGACCATGACTCCGGGCGCCGCCGCGAGTCCCGCGCGCGGCTTCTGCGCGAGCACGGTGCCCGGCTTCCCCGTGCCCCAGCTGATCTTCGGCCTGAGCTTCAGCTTCTTCAGTCTCGCGCGTGCATCAGGGAGCCTGCGGCCGACCAGATTCGGGATCACGCCCTGGGTCGCCTTCGTGACCACGAGCAGAATCCGGTCGTACGAGGAGCGGTAGCCCTGCTTGGGGTTCTGGTCGACGACGAGACCGGGCCGTTGCAGGGGGTCGGCGGGCTTGAACACCAGCTCGGCGGTCAGCGGTTGCGCATCGACGCGGGCCTGCGCCGCGACGAGTGTCAGGCCGCGGACGTCAGGAACCTCGACCTCGTTCTCGAGGCAGTTCGCGGTCCGGCTCGGCCCGGTTCCAGCGAAGTAGACGACCTCTTGACGCGAACGGCAGAGACCGTTGTCAAGAAGGAGCCGGTCGCCGCGGCGAACGACGAGCTTGGGCGCCACGTACGGCGTCGAAGGCGCCGGGAAGCTCTCTACGGGCTCGTCCCGCAGCGCTCGCTCCGCGAACGACTTCCAGATCAGCGCCGGGAACGTGCCCCCGCTGACGGCTTCGCCGTTGAACTCGGTCAGCATCGGCTTCAGGGTCGTCGGGTAACCGACCCACACGGCGACGACGAGCTGCGGCGTGTAGCCGACGAACCAGGCGTCGCCGTAGTTCTCGGTCGTTCCGGTCTTGCCGGCAACCGGCCGGTCGGCGAGAAACGCGCGCTTCCCCGTGCCGAGCCGGACCGCCTTCTGCAGGATCGAGTTGACCACGCCGGCCTGCACGGACGTGAGTGCGTCGACCTCGACCGGCCAATTTTCCCGCAGGCGCTTAGGCTCCTGCACCTCGTCGATCACGCGCGGCTTGTTGCCGAACATCGCTCCGTCCACTCGCCGCCCGCCGTACGCGAGTGTCCCGAAAGCGCGCGCGAGCTCGAGTGGAGTGACAGCTTCGGCGCCGAGCCCGATCGAGTAGACGCCCTCCAGCTTGCTCCTGATCCCGAGCCGCTTTGCGGTCTCGGCGACACTCTTCGAGCCCACCAGTTGCGTCAGCTGCGCATAGACGGCGTTGTCGGACGCGATCGTGGCCCGCTCGAGGTCGATCGAACCCGAGTAGGCGTCGTCGTAGTTGCCGACGACCCAGTACTTGTCGCCGAGGTTGATCGACTGCGGCTCCGACACGAAGCGCGTCGCCGGCGAGATCCCCTGCCGCAGCGCCGTCGCGAGCACGAACGGCTTGAACGCCGAGCCCGGCTGTCGGACGCCCTGCACGGCGAGGTTGAACTGGCTCTTGCGGTAGTCATTGCCGCCGATCATCGCCCGGACGGCGCCCGTGCGCGGGTCGATCGCCACGAGCGCCGCAGACGGGCCGTCCGCGTCGGTCAACCACTTCGAGATCGCGTCTCGGGCAGCCTGCTGCAGTTCGAGGTCGATCGTCGTCTTCACCTTCAGGCCGCCGCCGAAGACCTCTGACGAGCCGTACTCGTCGATCAGCTGCTGCTTGACGTAGTTGACGAAGTGCTGCGCAGGCCCCTCGGTGCCTGGAAGCTGGACCTTGTCCGGATCGGGCAACGGCGTCGCGCTCGCCTCCGCCAGCTGCGCAGGCGTGATCTTGGACTCCTCGAGCATCGCTTGCAGCACGGTTCGTCGCCGTGCCTTCGCCGCGGCGGAGTTCGCGACGGGGTCGTACTGGCTCGGATCGGCGGGGATCCCGGCGAGCAGGGCCGCTTCGGCGATCGTCAGATCCTTCGCTCCGCGCTGGAAGTAGGTCTGCGCCGCCTGCTGGACGCCGTAGGCGCCGTTGCCGAAGTAGATCGTGTTCAGGTACTCCTGCAGGATCTTCTGCTTCGTCCAGCCGCCCGGCCGCTCCAGCTGCCAGGCGAGCGCGGCCTCCCGCACCTTCCGGGCGATCGTCTTCTGATCGCGGTCGAGCGAGTTCTTCACGAACTGCTGCGTGATCGTCGAGCCGCCCTCGACGACGGCCTTTTGGCGGACGTCTGCGACCAACGCCCGGCCGATGCCGCGGAGGTCGATCCCGTTGTGCTCCCAGAAGCGCCGATCCTCGATCGCGACGATCGCGTGGCGCATCGGGGCGGCAATGTCGTCGTAGTCGACGAGCGTGCGCGCTTCCGAGCCGCGCAGGACGGCGAGGACGCGCTGGCCGGTCGAGTCGTAGATGTAGCCGTTCTGCTGCTGGTCGAGCTGGCGCTGAGGATCGAGCTTCGGGATCTCGCCCGCGACGGCGCGGATCAGCCCGAAGCTGAACGACACCGATCCCAGAAGCCCGAGGACGGTGAGGAGCGCGAGGAGGCGAAGCCTGCGGATCCGGCGACGCCGACGCGCCGGTCGGTTCTTGCTGAACGGCCGCAAGGAGTCAAGTCTAGCCCCGAAACCGGTCTACGCGGCCGAAATCACGGCGAGTACGTCCTCGCCGTAGCGCTCCAGCTTCGCCGGCCCGAAGCCCTTCACCGTCGCCAAGTCGCGCTCGGAGGCAGGCTTGGCGGTGGCGAGCTCCCGCAGGGTCGCGTCGTGCAGGACGACGTAGGCCGGCACCTCGTCCACGCGCGCGCGCTCGAGCCGCCACGCGCGGAGGCGGTCGAAGAGCCCCTCGTCGGCCGGCCCGGCCGCTGCCGCCACGCCGATGCGCGGGAGGTCGGCGCCGGGGACGGCGCGCAGGAGCCGGAAGCCGTCCTCGCTCTCGAAGGCCTCCAGCACGCCCGCCGTCTCGAGCCCCTGGATCCAGCGCTTCACCTCGGCCTGGGTCGCGGCCGCGAGGGCGCCGAAGTCAGGAGAGCGCTGCGCCGACCGGGGCGCGCTCATCGAGCCGCGCAGCAGCGCCGCGAGGCCGGTACGCCCGAGCGGCCACCGCAGCTCGAGCACGACGCGGTGGATCGTCGCCGCGACGTCGTCCGGCAGCGGCGCCACGGCGGGTGCGTCGTGGGCGACCGCGGTCAGGGGCGCGCAGACGTCGCACATCCCGCAGTCCTGCTCGAGTACCTCCCCGAAGTGCTCCGCCACCTGCCGGTGCCGGCACGCGCGCGACTCGGCGAACCGGACGAGACGCTCGGTGCGCGCCAGGGCCTCCTGCTCGTAGCGGAGCAGCAGGGCGTCGATTCGCGCCGCCGCGTCCGCCGGCGGGTCCGGCACCTCGATCTGCATCGATCGCCCGGCGTCGAACCCGCGGCGCACGAGGCCGACTTGTTCGAGCATGCCGACGAGGACGCGCGGGTCGGGATCGCCACCGCTCGAGAGCTCCTCGGGTGCGATCTCGGTGCGGCCACGTAGCCGGCCGTACACCGAGCGGAGGTCGGCCACGGTCGGGATGTCCGAGCGCGCGAACCGGCGCAGCTGCTGTGCGTCGGAGCGGCTTGCGAGCAGGAGCGTGTCGGAGGCGCGGCCGTCGCGTCCTGCCCGGCCGATCATCTGCACATAGCTCTCGAGCGACTCCGGATAGTTGTAGAGCGCAACGAGCCGGATGTCCGGCTTGTCGATCCCCATCCCGAAGGCGGTGGTGGCGACGACGGTCTGGATCCGGCCTTCGATGAACGACTCCTGGGCGGCGGCGCGTTCGGCCGGCTCGAGCCCCGCGTGGTAGTGGACCGCAGCAAGGTCGTGCGCGCGCAGTGTCCTTGCAAGGCTCTCGCAGCTGCGGCGCGAACGCGCATAGACGATCGCCGACGCACCGCGCAGCTCGTGCAGGCGGCGGACGAGCGTGCGCAGTCGAGCCTCCTCGCCGTCGACGATCTCGACGTCGTAGCGGAGGTTCGGACGGACGACGCTCGTGCGGACGATCTCGGGCTCGCGTCCGAGCGCCGCGGCGATCTCACGCTCGGTCGTCGGCGTGGCCGTGGCGGTCATCCCCAGGATTGCCGGCGTGCCGAGCGCGTCGAGCGCCTGCCGGATGAAGAGGTAATCCGGCCGGAAGTCGTGTCCCCACATGCTGACGCAGTGCACCTCGTCGATCACGACGAGACCGACGTCGATTCCCGCGATCGCGTTCAGGAAGCTCCGCTGCCGGAGCCGTTCCGGGGCCACGTACAGCATCCGGTAGCGGCCTTCCGAGACGCCGCGGAGCCGCGCCGCCGCCTCGTCGGCGTCAAGCGACGAGTTGATCAGCGTCGACTGCACCGCCACTTCGGGAGGCAGCTTGTCCACCTGGTCCTTCATCAGGGCGATCAGCGGGCTCAGGACGAGGGTCGGGGTCGGCCGCAGCATCGCCGCCAGCTGGTAGGTGAGCGACTTGCCCGAGCCCGTGGGCATCAGCGCGAGCGTGTCACGCCCGTCGATCGCTGCCCGGACCACCTGCTCCTGGCCGGGGCGGAAGTCCTCGAATCCGAACAGGCGCCGAAGCGCGGGCCTGAGCTCGCTCACATAAACAGCCTAAGGGCGCAATCGGAACACACCCGTCACGAATGCGTGACGAGGTTGATGCTCTTGGGAGCGAAGCGACCCTTCAGGGGTCTCTGCGCATTCTGAATCTGCTTCCGCAGATTCAGAATCTGCGCCAACAGAGCAGGGAGGGGGCTGCGCCGCCCCAGTGGGGCGGCGCAGCCTGTGGAGCAACTGTTGCCGTGCTAGGCCGCGATGAGCGGCGTGATCGCGTCGAGCACGGCCTGCTTCTCGAGTGCCGCATCGAAGGCGGCGGGCGCCGGCGTCTCCTTGCGGTACAGCCGGATCGCCGCGGCGTGGCGCGCCTCGATCTGGACGATCGAGCCTGCGGCCCCGAGCACGTCCTTCGACTCGATCAGCGGCGCAGCACCGTTATAGGCGCTGACACCGGTGTCCTCGAGCGTCTGGGCGAGCTCGAGGAAGCTCGCCTCGTCCGTGAACGGGAACTTGAACGTCGGCGACTCGACGGGTGTGCCACCGAGGTCCGAGATCGTCTTCGTCAGTGCAGCAACGTGCTCGGCTTCGTGCTCGCCGAACGGCGTCGCCAGCTTCTTCACCTCGGCGCTGAGATTCGAGGCAAGCCCCTTCTTGTAGAAGTCGGCCTCGAGGTACTCGAGCGTCAGCGCGAAGTTGAGGATGTCGAGGTCGCCCATCGACGCCTGCGCGAAGGCACTCTGCACGAACGGGGACACGGCCCCGGCACCGTAGACGGCGCCGGCTGCGAGAGCCCCCTTGAGGATGAACGAGCCCCTCGTCATGCCGTGGATCTCCACGACGCCGAGCTCGGGGACGGTCAACTTGGACTGCATGTCTGTATCTCCTTTCCGCGAGCGCGGTTAGCTGACGATGAACGGCTTGACCAACGGGAGCACCTCGTCCATCGAGAGGGGCTTGGCGAAGGCGCCGTCGGGGGTGGGGGACTTGCCGGTCAGGACGTTGAGCGCGGATGCGTGGCGCGCCTCGACCGAGTGGATCGCGATCGCCGCGGCCAGGATCTCCTTGTCCTGGATCGCTCCGGCCTGGCCGAGGTACGCGGCTGCGCCGAGGTTCTCGACGGTCGCTGCGAGCGTCAGCACAGCGTCGGCGCTGTCCAGCGGGAAGGTCGTCTCGGGCTTTGCGGCGGGCTCGCCGAGCTTCTTGGCGGTGCCGAGCAGCGCGTCCACGTGCTGCTGCTCGTGGTCGCCGATCACCTTGATCATCTCGAGCGACGCGCCGGAGAAGAGACCGCTCTCGATCACCTTGGCGTAGAAGTCCGCCTCGATGTACTCGAGCGTCAGGGCGTAGTTTACGATCTCCAGGTCGCCGGACGCCTTCGGGGCGGTTGTCGCAGCCGGGGCGGTCGTGGTCGCGCTCTCGTCGTCGCTGCCACCGCAGGCGGCGAGGAAGAGGCTGAAGGCGCTAGCGCCGGCGAGGCCGCCGCCCATCAGCTTCAGGAAATGCTTGCGCGACGCGGGATCTTCAGTCAGCTCACGCAGTGCAGCTGGATCCTGGTCGTGCTCGGCCAGGTTGGACATCGGGCCTCCTTCGGTTTCGGGAAGAGGCATGCGTCTCACCGCCCCATCGGAGGTGGTTCGCCGCAGAGGAGAATCCGGTTCGCTAGACGGTGCTGGCGGTGAAGAGCGGGTCGCCGGTCGGGGCGTCGAGGCCGCCGTCGGGCTCGAGCGTGACCGCGACCTTCTCCCCGGGCTCCACCTGCCGGGTCAGCAACGCGACGCCCGGCCGCTCGAAGAGCCCAGCGCGCCGCGGGACGCCGTTCTTCCAGACCCAGATCTCGTAGTCCTTGCCGCTCGGGGCCGGCGCGAGCTTTCGAACGACGAGCGCGGCGTCGCCCGTCGCAGCGACGACGAGGCTCGCATCGCCATCCCCGCTCTCGTACGTCCGCGCATTCGGGTCGCCGAGCACCGCGAGCTCTTGCTCGGCGTCGTCGAGGTCGCGCGAGAGCGAGGTCGCCCAGAGCCCGAGCGCGATCGCCGCGACGGCGGCGACCGCCGCAGCCGAGGAGAGCGCGGGCGCGAGCGAGCGCCGGCGGAACGGTACGACGTTGGGCCGCTCGCGGCGAGCCTGCTCGAGAATTCGGCCGCGCAAGGACGCGGGCGGCGTCGGCCCCCCGGCCGCGTGGGCGAGCGCACCCGAGACCTGCCAAAAGCTCTGAAGCTCCTCGCGGCAACTCTCGCACGTGGCGAGATGATCCTCGTAGGTAGCGCGCTCAGCCGGGTCGAGCGCGTCGAGCGCGTAGCCGGCGGTCAGGTCGTGTACGTCCATGAATTCCTCTCTACACCTTCGTCGAGAAGCTCGCGCAGGCGCGTCAGCCCGGCGAACATTCTGCTCTTGATCGTCCCCAGGGGCTGACCGAGGCGCTCCGCGAGCTCGGACTGCGTGTAGCCGCCGTAATAGGCGAGCTCGATCGCCTCGCGCTGCTGGTCGGGAAGCTCGGCGAGCGCCGTCTGGACGCGCTCGCGGTCGAGGCGGAGCCAGGCCGCTTCCTCGGCCGATCCCTGGGAAGGCTCGGGCGCACTCTCGATCGGCTCTGTCCTGCGCCGCTGCTCGCGCCGCACGAGGTCGACGGCGCGTCGATGGACGAGCGTCAGGATCCACGTCGACGCTTTCGCGCGCTCGGGTATGAACGAGCCGGCGCTGCGCCAGAGGCCGAGGAAGGCGTCCTGAACTGCGTCCTCGGCGAGCGACTCGTCGCGCAGGACGCGGTAAGCGAGGCCGTAAGCGACGCCGCCGACACGGTCGTAGAGCTCGGCGAGCGCGGACTCGTCCGAACGGGAGACGAGCGCGACGAGCGCTTCGTCCGAAAGGTGGGCGAGATCGCGGCTGCGCGCGGTAACCGGCTGAGCGTAGGCGAGCACGCCCGTGGTTCGCGCCGCCTCCGCGAACGGTTCGGCGTGAGACCCAATCGAACCGATCGGTGGTCGTGACCGAACTAGCGCCGTCAAACAACCACCAGGAGTGTGGGAAAAATGAAGAAGGCAGCACTGGCGGCCGCCGCACTCGGAGCAGTCACGATCTCGGCGCTTGCTGCCGCAGTCGTGGGCTCCGGGCCAAGCGCCGGAACCGCCTCGAGTCACCGTGAAGCGCCGCTGATCTCGGAGGATCCGAGCGCGGACAATACGGACCTGTACGCGTTCCGCAGCCCGGACAAGCCGGACACGGTCTCGATCGTGTCCAACTGGATCCCGGGCGAGGATCCCGCCGCCGGCCCCATGTACTACACGTTCTCGCCGTCGGCCCGTTACAACATCAAGATCGACCGCACGGGCGACGCCCGGGCGGACATCGTCTACAGCTTCCGCTTCAAGCGTTCGGCCGGCCCGCTGTTTCTCGGGAACACATCCCAGAGCTACACGGTCACGCGCAACGGCAAGCTGTTCGCACGCGGCGTGACGCCGCCGAACAACATCGGGTCGCGCACGACCCCGAACTACCGGAAGCTCGCGGCCGACCGCGTCGTCATCAAGGGCGGCACGTCGATCTTCGCCGGTCAGCGTGACGATGCGTTCTTCGGCGACATCGGTGCGATCTTCGACAAGCTGGGTATCCGCAAGGGTGTCGGCAACATGGGCGGCGGCAAGGACTTCTTCGCCGGCTATGCCGTTCACGCGATCGCGCTTCAGATTCCGATCTCGGACCTGAACGCGAAGAACAACACGATCGGTGTCTGGTCGTCGACGGATCGCCTCAACGTGACCGTCGCCGGCAAGGTGCGCAAGGGCTTCACGCAGGTGTCCCGGATCGGCAACCCGCTCGTCAACGAGGTCGTCGTCCCGACGCCCTTCAAGGACCTGTGGAACCGATCGCAGCCCGTGAACGACAAGCAGTTCGCAGGCCCGGTGCTGACGCCGATCCTCGCGAAGCTGATGAACCAGCTCTACAAGGTGAACGCCCCCGAGACGAACCGGACCGACCTGGTACAGGTCTTCGGCACCGGCGTCCCCGGGCTCAACTTCACCGGCCCGACGGTCGCGGATCTGCTGCGGCTGAACTACTCGATCCCGGTTACGCCGAATGAAAAGATCAACCGCCTCGGCGTCATCGGTGGCGACAACGGTGGCTTCCCCAACGGGCGCCGCCTTGCCGACGACGTGGTCGACGCGGCCGAGCAGGTCATGGCCGGCTTCCTCAAGGGCAACAAGGTCCCGCTGGGCGACGGCGTCAACGCCGGTGACGTCCCCGCGATGGCCTTCTTCCCGTACGAGTCGGACCCCGCAGATGGGTTCACGAACACGAAGGGGCTCCAGAAGCCCTAGCTCCAACGCGACGGGAGGGCTCGCACAGGCGGGCCCTCCCGGAGCATCCGCAGCCATGAAGAAGATTGCCATCACCACGATCGTTCTCGGACTCGCCGCCGGCGCGCTGCTCGGCGGCGCTCTGCGTGAGGCGAGCCCGGACCGAGCGAGCGCCGCAGAGCTGCT
>JBKJSM010000146.1:0-41911 GCA_046594445.1 Gaiellaceae bacterium
CAGCTACCGCCTCGTCCAGGCCGACGTCGGCAAGTCGATCGTCTCCGAGGTGACCGCGCGCAACGGCGACGGCTCTGCCACGGCACGCTCCGCCTTCTCCGCGCCGGTGGCCGACAACGTCGTGCCGCAGAACTCGAGCCCGCCGCGGATCACCGGGACCGCGACCGTCGGCAGCACGCTGACTGCGGACCCGGGGACGTGGACCGGGGCGCCGAACTTCCAGTTCAGCTGGTTGCAGTGCGACGCTGCGGGCGCCAACTGCATCGACACCAACGGGAGAGGCCGGACGTACGGAGTGCGCTCCGAGGACGTCGGCCGCACGATCCGCGTTCAGGTTCGCGCGTCCAACGACCGTGGCGCGTCGACGGCCAATTCCGCCCAGACTGCTCTCGTCCGTGCCACCTCGGGTGGGGGTGGCAACACGGGATCGGCCGTCCCGGTCACGAGTGTCTCGCTGCCGGACCGGCTCGTCAACTCGGCAGTCACGTTCGACCCGACGGCGATTCGGAGCCGGACGGGCACGGTAACGCTGAGCGTCCGGGTCAGCGATACCCGTAACCGACTCGTTCAGGGGGCGCTCGTGTACGCCACCGGCGTCCCGTTCGGGCTCATCTCCAACATGCCGGAGGTCGCAACCGGCTCGAACGGGGTCGCGACGCTCCAGTTCCGTCCGACGGCGCGTCTCGCGCTTAGGCGCGGCTCCGCGGTACAGATCTTCCTGCGCATCCGCAAGCCGGGCGACGACTTGCTCGCCGGCGTCTCGTCGCGCCGGCTCGTACAGATCACGATCCAGCCTGCCTAGTCGGCGCAAGGTGGGGGATCCGCAGAAGCGGATCCCCCACCGCGCGAAGACCCCTGAAGGGGCCGCTTCGCGGCCCAAGAGCGCCAGTGCGTGTCCGTGCCGCTACGTTTGCGTCGGAGCGGCACGGGCCCGGTGGCCCAGCCGGTCTTCAAAATCGGCCCGGTCGTGCAACCCACGGCTTGCTCGGTTCGACTCCGGGGCCGCTCCGCTCATGCTCGGTCGTTGTTGACGCCGTAGACGTAGTCACGCGTCCAGGGATCGTCGGCATCGTCGCGGCTGGTCAGAGAGAAGCCGCGCTCGAGCAGGAAAGCGCGGACGAACGCCTTCGTCCGCAGCCGCTCGGCCCCGCCCCGCTCCGCGAGGAAGTCGTGACAGGAGATGCAGACGTGACGCGTGGCGTCGATCAGCTCACCCATCCCGAGGAGCGCATCACGTTCCGCCCCTTCGATGTTCATCTTCAGCAGGTCGACGCGTGTGATCCCGAGCTCGGCCGCGACGCCGTCCAAACGGCGGGCGGGAACGGCGATTCCCGCGCCAGCCACGTCGAGGATCGTGTTGGCGACGTGCTCGTCCGCGTCGCTGATCGAGAGCTGCCCGTCGGCGGCGGCCACGGCGAGCTGGAGTGGAGTGACGTTTGCGAGTCGGTTCAATCGGCACAGAAGCGTCAGCCGCTCGAACGTGCCAGGATGCGCCTCGAACGCCACCACGCGCCCCGACGCGCCCGCCAGGCGCGAGAAGAGAAGGGTTTCGGCGCCGACGCCGGCACCAATGTCGAAGACGATGTCACCTTCGCGGGGCTCGTAGCCATGGAGGAAGATGTCCCGCGCTTCGGCGGTGAACTCGGCCGGCGGCGGAGCGTCACCGAGCCGGTCGTGCGGAATCACGGCGTCGCGGTACCGGTGCACCCAAGCGCCCTCCCGTCGGCTGATCAGACAGGTCTGACGGCGCTTCGCGCTGTACCAGAGCGACGCCGCGGCTCCGAGCAGGAGGCGGCCCCCGGGGCGGTCCAGGCGCTCCCTCGCGGCTTGTCGAAGCCGAGCCGGCAACCGTCTAGCTTCCGTACTTGGCCTTGAGCGCAGCGATCGCGGACGAGTCGTAGAGCGCCCCCGCCGGGTCGAGCGCGACGACCTCGTCGCGCGTCGGCACGCGGCCCAGGTTGCGGCCGAGCTTGCGCACCCGCCGGTTGCAGCCGTCGCAGAGCGTGACCAGGTCGCGGCCCGGCTCCTCTTCGCCGAGGGCGGCGTGGGTGAGGTGGTTGGCGGCGACGTCCACGGTCGCCCCGCACGTTGCGACCTCGCAGGCGGGCGCCTGCGCGAGCTGCGCGCGGGCGCGCCGCGCCCAGTGCCCAGACGCGTAGTAGGCCTCTGAGCTGAGTTCGAAGAGGGCGCGGTAGACCTCGACCGCAAGCTTGCCGCGACTGTCTGGCGAGCGCCCGTCGCGCCACCGCGCCACCGCCTCGGCGGCCACCCTCCGGGTTTCCTCGTGCCGCCGGGCAGTTTCGCGCCGCGACGCCTCGACGACGCCGACGAGCGGTCTGGCGCCCCGCCGCTCGCGCAGCACGTCCTGCAGCGACTTCTTCCCCGGCTCTCGGCTCACGGCGCGGACGGTACTCATTAGTCTGCGGCAATGCGAACCCGCCGACTGGGGAGCTCCGACCTCGAGGTCACGGTCGTCGGGCTCGGCTGCAACAACTTCGGCGGCCGGATCGACGAGGCCGCGTCCCGCGCCGTGATCGACGCCGCACTCGACGCCGGCGTCACCTTCTTCGACACGGCCGACATCTATGGGGACAAGGGTGGGAGCGAGGAGATCATCGGCCGCGCGCTCGCCGGGCGCCGCGACCGGGTCGTGCTCGCGACGAAGTTCGGCCACGACATGGGCGACGGAGAGACCGCGCGCGGAGCCCGTCCGTTCATCCGCAAGGCGATCGAGGACTCGCTGCGACGCCTGCAGACCGACCGAATCGACCTCTACCAGTATCACCGCCCGGACGGCGTCACCCCGCTCGAGGAGACTCTCGGCGCCCTGAACGAGCTCGTCCAGGAGGGAAAGGTGCGCGCGATCGGCTCCTCCAACTTCACGGCGCAGATGGTCGAGGACGCGCACGCCGCGGCGGCAGAGCGCGGGCTGACGCCCCTCGTCTCCGAGCAGAGCGAGTACTCCTGGCTGAAGCGGGAGGCGGAGCAGGAGCTGCTTCCGGCCTGTGAGCGGCTCGGAGTCGGCTTCATCCCCTACTTCCCGCTCGCCAGCGGCCTCCTCACCGGCAAGTACCGGCGCGGCGAGCCCGCCCCCGAGGGGACGCGGCTCCACGGCCGAGAGCACGACGAGGGCCACCTCGACAGGGTGGAGCGGCTGGAGACGTTCGCGCGCGAACGTGGGATCACGCTGCTCGACGTGGCGATCGGCGGTCTCGCCGCCGTCCCCGGCGTCGCGTCGGTGATCGCGGGCGCGACGAAGCCGGAGCAGGTGCGCGCCAACGCCGCGGCCGGGGCGTGGGAGCCCTCGGCCGAGGAGCTCGCGGAGCTCCGCTCGATCTAGCTCGTGCTCGCGGAGATCGCGGCCGCCGCGCTCGTCTGCCTCGATCCGGGCCACGGCACGGCGCCGGCGGTCGGGAGGCAGCTCGAGCCGATCGGACCCGGCTCGACGACGCTGAAGGTCAAAGATCCAGGCGGAGCCGGGGGAGAGGCGCCGGTCGCGCTCGCGATCGCCCGCCGGACGCGCGCGATGCTCCTCGCGCGCGGCTATCGGGTCGCGATGACGCGCGACGGGACGGGCTACGCGGGCGGGAACCGCGAGCGAGCCCGGTTCTGCAACGACCGTGGCGCCGCGCTGATGCTCAGGATCCATGCGGACGGCTCGAGCGATCCGAGCGTCAGCGGAATTTCGACGCTCGTGCCCGCCTGGCGCCGGGGCTGGACGGACGACGTCTACGGCGCGAGTGCCCGCGCGGGCCGATTGGTTCAGCGAGAGGTCGTCGGCGCCACCGGGGCTCGCGATCTCGGAATCGTCGAGCGCTCCGACCTGACGGGGTTCAACTGGGCCAACGTGCCCGTGGTGCTCGTCGAGACCGGCTTCATGTCCAACCGGCGGGAGGCCGGGCTGCTCCGCTCGGCCGTCTACCGGGAGAAGATCGCGGGCGCGCTGACGACTGCGGCCAGGGGTTTCTTGAGCCGGTAGCTCAGGACTCCCAGGGGTCGGGAGTCGCCTCGGCCTTGCGCCTGCGCAGCCGGAAGTCGCGCTTTGGCGCCGACGCCGGCTCGAGCTCTGCTTCCGCGGCCGGATCGGCGGGCAGCTTCGCCACGATCGTGTTCGACTCGGACGCCGCGGGCGCGGCTGCGATCGCCGTCGCCCCGACGACGGGCATGTCCCACGGCCCGGTCGTGTCGGCGACCGTTCCCGGCACGGGCAGCGGCGGCGCGATCTCGTCCAGCCGCCAGCGGCCGCGCTTGGCGGCGGCGGCCCACTCGGCCAGGGCCACGAGCGCCCACGCGGCGGCCATCAGGAGCACGATCCACGCTGCGCGAAGATCGGCGATCCCCGCCAGAACCGCGACGGCGAGCAGGAACGCTCCTTCCAGGGCCAGCCGCGGCACGGCGAACGCGCGCGCGACGAGGGGTGGCGGGACGGCGGCGACCCAGTCCGGCGAGGGCGCGAAGCCAGCGTGCGGCAGGCCCGGGTCGGCGGGCCAGTCCTCGTGCGCGAAGCTCGGCGGCCCTTGGCTCGCCGGCACAGCGCGCTCGGAGCGAAGCGCCTGGAGTTCGGCGCGCAACTCGCCGGCGACGGACTCCAGCTCGCGAACGCGCTCCGCGAACGCCGCGAAGGCCTCCTCGACCCGTGCGGGGTCGTAGCCCTCGTCCGTGTGCGGCAGATCATCGGCCTGCGGCAGGTTGGTCATCGCGTCGTCACAGTATGCCCAGGGTTCGCGACGCCGACGCCTGCGCCTGCAGCGGGATATGCCTGCTCAGATGGTCAGAACCGTTACTCGCCGGAGTCGGGGCGGTGCATCTCGCCGAGCGCCTGCTGGGCCTTGTCGTGGATCGCGCGCCGTCGCTCCTCGATCGAGCGAGGGCGGTCGACCTCGTCGACGGGCTGGCCTTCCGCAGCGTCGTACTCGTCGCGGTCGTCGGCGCTCGCCCGGGCTTGCTCGAGGCGCGCGCGCAGCTCGTCGGCCGGATCGCTCTCCCGCCGTTCGAAGGTGCCGCTCGAGCGCCGCCGCAGCCGTAGCCACGCCGCCAACCCGAGCGCGCCGCCCAGCCAGGCAAGACCCCGTCTCATAGGCGCCGATGCTACTCTTTCCCCGCTTCCTGCCTCGTCTCGCGTGCGCCGTTCCCGCACACGCTTGCCGGCGAGGCCGCCTAAGACCAGGGGAAGCCCGACGGAAGGAGACCGGGAACGTGAACGACTACGAGATTCTGCTCATGCTGGACCCCGAGCTGCCCGAGACGCGGCAGGAGGAGATCGTCAAGCGCGTCCGCGATCTCGTCGAGGCCAGCGGCGGGACGTGGGACGGCCAGGACGTCTGGGGCCGCCGCAAGCTCGCCTACGAGATCGACAAGAAGACCGACGGCGTCTACCACCTGCTCTCGCTGAGCACGGACGGCGACACGCTCGACGAGATCGGCCGCGTCCTCAAGATCGAGGACGACGTCATGCGCCATCTCGCGACCCGTCGCTACCGGCCGGGTTCCACCCAGCCAGTAGCGGTGGGCGGCCCTGCGCGGGAGGATGTCAGGGAACCCATCGACACCTCGCTGGAGGAGGAGTAAATGCCCCAGAACATCAACATCGTCGCCCTCGTCGGAAACCTGACGAAGGATCCGGAGTTGCGCCACACGCCGTCCGGCACGGCGGTCACGACCCTGCGCGTCGCGGTCAACGACCGCGTCAAGCGCGGTGAGGAGTGGACTGACGCCGCCTACTACTTCGACGTCACGGTCTGGGGGCGGACGGCCGAGAACTGCGCCCAGTACCTTGCGAAGGGCCGGCCCGTCGGCGTCCAGGGCAAGCTCACGTGGCGCGAGTGGGACGCCCAGGACGGCACCAAGCGGCAGGCCGTCGAGGTCGTCGCCGACAACATCCAGTTCCTCGGCTCGCGCGACGGCGGCGGCGAGGCCGGCGGCCAGCAGTTCGTGCCCCAGGGCGCGGCGCCGGCCTCCGACGATTTCCCCGCCGCGGCCGCGGCCGACGACGACATCCCGTTCTAGGAGAATCCAGATGGCGCAACCGAAAACTCAGCAGACACGCAAGCGTCCGGGCTCGGCGATGGCCCCGGGCCGCCGCAAGAGCTGCCTCTTCTGCAAGGACAAGGTCGAAGAGGTCGACTACAAGAACCTGAACCAGCTCCGGCGCTACATCTCGGAGAAGGGGAAGATCCGCAACCGCCGCATCTCCGGCGCCTGCAGGCGCCACCAGCGGCAGGTCGCGGTCGCCGTCAAGCGGGCGCGCGAGATGGCGCTCCTGCCCTACGTGGAAGACCGCTGAGCATGGAGGTCATTCTCCTCTCGGACGTCGACAACGTGGGGCTGCGCGGCGAGGTCGTCAACGTCGCCCGCGGCTACGCGCGCAACTTCCTGCTCCCGCGCAAGCTCGCCGAGCCCGCGACGAAGGGCCGCGTCGCCGAGGTGAAGCGCCTCGACGACCAGCGGGCGCGCAACGAGGCGCGGACGGTCGAGCAGGCGAACGAGATCGCCGAGGTGCTCTCGAAGACCGTGCTCAGCTTCGATGTCAAGTCAGGCCCGACGGGAGCGCTCTTCGGCTCGGTCACGACGACGGACATCGCAGACGAGCTCTGGCGCACCCGCAAGATCCGCATCGACCGCCGGAAGATCGGCACCGACTCGATCAAGCGGATCGGCCGCTACTCGATACCGGTGCAGATCTTCGAGAACGTCAGCGTCGAAGTGAAGACGCTCGTCGTCCCCGAAGGCGGCGAGCTGCCGCCCGAGGAGGAGCTCGCGGCGATGGAGGCCGCCGAGGCCGAGGCGCAGGCGGCCGTGCAGGCCGAAGCCGACGCCCACCGGGCCGAGGCGCAGGCCGAGGTCGAGGCCGAGCTCGAGGCGGAGCCCGAGGCCGACGCACCCGAAGCCGAGCTGACCCCGGCGCAGCGGGCGGAGGCCGGCGAGCCTCCGGCCGCCGAGCCAGTCGCCGAGGCGGCCGACGCCGAGCCGGAAGCGGCCGCGGAGGAGAAGCAGCAGTAGTTCCCCACAGCGTGCTCCACAGCCCTGTGGAGCACGCTGTGAACTTTCCGCTCTCTCCGGGAGAAGCGGACGTGTCCCCTGTGGACAGCGGTGAGGGGAAAGAGTCCCCCCGGGTGGACAACGGTGCGAACGGGCGTTCTTTCTGCCTGCAAATCACCTCCGCAAAATCCCACAGCCGCCTGTGAATCCCCAGCCTTGAGGCCGTCCGCCCCTGCGGCTTGAATGGGAGCCATGGCTCAGGTCGCATCCCTTCCCCAGCCCGCCGTCAACGAGTTCCTTTACGACGAGGACGCCGAGATGTCGGTCGTCGGCGCCGTGCTGCGCTCCGAGACCGCGGTCGCGGCCGTGCTCGAGCACGTCACGGCGGCGGACTTCTACCGTCACGACCTCGCCACGATCTTTCGCGCCGCGCTGAGCCTCTGGGGGGCAGGACATCCCGTTGACCCGGTCGCTGTCTACGCGAAGCTCGAGGAGACCGGGGAGGTGACGGCCGCGGGCGGCAAGGCGCGCGTGCACGAGGTCGCGGAGATCGTCACGGCGACGCGGAACGCGGCGCACCACGCCAAGACCGTGCGCGAGCTCTCCGTCCTGCGCAGCCTGCTCGGAGCGGGACAGAGCATCGTTCAGCTCGCCAAGGAGCGCGGCGAGCCGACGCGCGACCTCGTGGTCAAGGCGGAGCAGATCCTCTTCGAGGTCTCCCAGAGCGACTCCGGCGGCGAGCTCGTCGCGCTGCGCGAGTCGCTCGTCGAGACCTTCGCGCGAGTGAGCGCGCTGTACGAGCAGGGCGCCACTGTCACCGGTCTCAGCAGCGGCTTCCCCGACCTCGACCAGGTGACGGCGGGCTTCCAGCCCGGCAACCTGATCATCCTCGCGGCGCGTCCGTCGATGGGCAAGAGCGCCCTCGGCCTCTGCATCGCGGCGAACGCCGCCGCGACGGCCGGGATTCCCACCGCCTTCTTCAGCCTCGAGATGTCGTCGCAGGAGATCGCCCAGCGGATGATGTGCCTGGAGTCCAAGATCGACTCGCACAAGATCAGGACGGGACAGCTCTCGTCGGACGACTGGCCGCGGCTGTCGGCCGCGTGCGCCAAGCTCGAGAAGGCGCCGCTCTACGTGGACGACACGCCGGGACTCACCCTGCTCGACCTTCGCTCGAGGTCGCAGACGCTGAAGCGCCGCGAGCCGAAGCTCGGCCTGATCGTCGTCGACTACCTGCAGCTGATGGCGGCCGGAGGCTCCGTCGAGAGCCGGCTCCAGGAGGTCTCCGCCGTCTCCCGGGGCCTGAAGGCGCTCGCGAAGGACCTCGACGTCCCCGTGCTCGCCCTCTCCCAGCTCTCGCGCGCGGTCGAGCAACGGACCGACAAGCGGCCCGTGCTCTCGGACCTGCGCGAGTCCGGCTCGATCGAGCAGGACGCAGACCTCGTCATGTTCATCTACCGGGACGAGTATTACGCCGGCGACGAGTCCGAGCACCAGGGCATCGCCGAGCTGCACATCGCGAAGCACCGCAACGGGCCCACCGACACGATCAAGCTCGCGTTCCTGAAGCGGTTCGCGAAATTCACGTCGCATAGGCAGTCATGAGAGGCAGCCAGACGTGACGACGACCTGCGTCGGCTGCCAGCGGGAGTTCGAGACCGAACAGGTTGCGATGTTCCGGTTCACGTTCCCCGCCGACCGCTACTGCGCCTTTTGCCGGGGCGCCCGCGACGCCGAGGCGACGCAGCACCGGCTCGACCAGCTCTTCGAGCGGACCGGGCTCCCGCCCGAGTATCGCGACTGCCGCTTCGAGTCCTTCGAGAGCCGCTCGGGGACGGGCGACGCGCTCGCCCTCGCCCGCCGCTGGTCGACGGAGTTCCGGCAGGGGCGCCGTCCGCGCCGCGGGATCCTCTTCCACGGTCCCACCGGCTCCGGCAAGACGCACCTGGCCGCCGCGATCGTGCGCGAGGCGATCCTGATGCGCGAGGTCGCCTGCCTGTTCCTCAACGTGCCCAGCTGGCTGCAGCGGTTGCGCGACCTCCGCGCCTACTCCGGCGGCGACGTGCTCGAGTGGACGTTCCCGCGCGGCTTCGAGATCGTCGTGATCGACGACCTCGGCACCGAGCACGGCGACGGCTGGACGCGCGACCGTCTCTACAGCCTGATCAACGATCGCGAGACCAGAGCCCGGCTCACGCTCGCGACGACCAACCTCGAGCTGGGAGAGCTCGAGTCGCGTCTCGGCAAGGCGACCTACAGCCGCCTCGCCAAGTTGTGCCAGCCCGTGCGGCTGGATCCGGCGGACGACTACCGCCAGCGCCAGTCGGCCGCGTAAAAACGAGGAAAGGGGAGCGACATGCTCGACCAGACGATCTGGCTCACCCCGAAGGCGGTGTCGTACACCGTTGTCTGCGGCGCGTGCGCAGCCGAGCATGGGTTCCTCGGGGCGCAGGTCGGAGGACGGCTCGAGCTCGAGCGCGGGCACACGACGCTGACCTGCGTGCGCGGCCACGAGATCAGGATCGAGCGCGCGAGGCGCACCCCGATCGGGGTGCTGTCCGCGTAGAACGGGCACAATCGGGCCGTGCCTGCCACCGTCATCGTCGGTGCGCAGTGGGGCGACGAGGGCAAGGGCAAGATCGTCGACCTGCTCGCGCAGGACTCGGACGTCGTCTGCCGCTACCAGGGCGGCCCCAACGCCGGCCACACGGTGATCGTCGAGGGGGAGACGTTCAAGTTCCGCCACCTGCCCTCCGGGATCCTCTCCGGGAAGACGAGCGTGCTCGGCGCCGGCTGCGTCGTCGACCCCGGGGTGCTGCTCGAGGAGATCGACGGTCTCGAAGGGCGTGGGATTGCGTCCGAGCCGCTGAAGATCTCCGGCAACGCGCACCTGATCATGCCGTGGCACATCGCGATCGACGGCGCGAGCGAGAAGCGGCTCGGCAAGCTCCAGATCGGCACGACCCGTCGCGGGATCGGGCCGGCCTACGCCGACAAGGCCGCCCGGATTGGAATCCGCGTCCAGGACTTGCTCGACCCGAAGATCCTGCGCCAGAAGATCGAGACGGCGCTCGCGGAGAAGAACGTCTGGCTCGAGCGCGTCTACGAGCACGCGCCCTTCGAGTTGGAGGACGTCGCCTCGCGGCACGAAGCGTTCGCGCAGCGGCTGCGACCGTACGTCGCCGACACCTCGCTGCTCGTCGACGTGGCGCTGCGTGAGGGAAAGCGCGTCCTGCTCGAGGGTGCGCAGGGGACGCTGCTCGATCTGGATCACGGCACCTATCCGTTCGTCACCTCGTCGAACCCGATCGCGGGAGCGGCGGCGACGGGGATCGGGATCGGGCCGACCCGGATCGATGCCGTGCTCGGCGTCTCGAAGGCGTACGTGACGCGCGTTGGCGCCGGGCCCTTCCCGAGCGAGATGGAGCCCGAGCTCTCGGCCCAGGTGCGGGAGCTGGGCCAGGAGTTCGGGACGGTCACGGGCCGCGACCGCCGGCCGGGTTGGCTCGATCTCGTCGCGCTGCGGTACGCCGTGCGGCTGAACGGGATCACGTCGCTCGCGCTGACGAAGCTCGACGTGCTCTCGACCTTCGACGAGCTGCAGGTGTGCGTGCGCTACCGCCTTCCCGACGGCACGGAGACGCTCGACTTCCCAGCCCACCAGAGCGACTTCCACCACGCCGAGCCGGTCTTCGAGACCGTCCCCGGCTGGGTTGAGCCCCTCGACGACTGCGCGACGCTGGCCGACCTACCCGACGCCGCTCGCTCCTACGTGGAGCTGGTCGAGCAGGCGCTCGGCGTCCCGGTCGAGCTCGTCGGAACGGGGGCGGCGCGCGAGCAGGTGCTCGCGCGCGGCTAGCTCAGCTCAGCCGCCCTTCCCGCTCGCCGCCTAGGCCTCGGTGATGCCGGGCCGTACACCCGCGCGGATCGCGCGCAGGTTCTCGACCGCGGCGCCGATGTCGCCCGGGTCGACGTCGTCACCGCGCTCGATCGCGTTCGCCGTCTCGCGGGCGGCTTTCATCGACAGCTCGAGCTCGTCGCTCACGTAGTCGAGACCGAGCATCTCCTCGATCAGGTCGCAGCCCTCGGGGAGCGCGCCGGCGGGATCCTCCGCCAGAGCCTCCTCGAGCTCGGCCCAGCGGGTCTCCCATTCGTGCAGATCGAGGCCTGGGTCGTGCTGGCTCATGCGTAGCGTCATGCGCGCAAGCGCCGTCCGCGAAACGCAGGACGTAGACTCGGCCGCCGTGAGAGTGCTCCTGGTCGGGTCGGGTGGTCGCGAGCATGCGCTCGCCTGGAAGCTCGCCCAGGCGCCCGGTCTGGCGGCGCTGCACGCGGCGCCCGGCAACCCCGGGATCGCCCGGCTCGGCGACTGCCACCCCGTACGCGCCGAGGACGGCGAGGCGCTGCTCGGCCTCGCGCGCAGCCTCGACGTCGACCTCGCCGTGATCGGGCCCGAGGCGCCCCTCGTCGCGGGCGTCGCGGACGAGCTGCGCCGTAACGGCGTCCAGGTGTTCGGGCCGGGCCGGTCGGCCGCCCGGATCGAAGGCTCTAAGAGCTTCGCGAAAGACGTGATGTCGGCCGCAGGCGTTCCGACCGCGGAGTCCCTGGCCGTTGCCCGGCCTCCCTGCGTCGTCAAGGTCGACGGCCTGGCAGCCGGCAAGGGCGTCTTCGTGTGCGAGACGGCCGAGCAACTCGACGAGGGGCTCCGCGCGGCATCGCTCTTTCCCGGCCCGATCGTGATCGAGGAGCTGCTCGCGGGCGACGAGGTCTCCATCTTCGCGCTCGCCGACGGACGCGCGGTGGTGCCGCTCGCGCCCGCGCAGGACTTCAAGCGGATCGGCGACGGCGACACCGGCCCGAACACGGGCGGCATGGGCTCGTACTCGCCGGTTCCCGGCCTGGGCGCCGACGAGGTCGCCGAGCTCGTCGAGCAGATCCACCGGCCCGTAGTCGAGGAGCTCGCCAGCCGCGGCACGCCCTTCGTCGGCGTTCTCTTCGCCGGCCTGATGCGCACGGAGTCGGGTCCGAAGGTGCTCGAGTTCAATGCACGCTTCGGCGATCCGGAGACGCAGTCGATCCTGCCCCTGCTCGAGGGCGACTTTCTCGGCGCTCTCGCGGCGGCGGCCGGCGGCGAGCTCGCAGGCGTCGAGCTGTCCGTCTCCGATGGAGCCGCCGTGACGGTCGTGCTCGCGGGAGGGGACTACCCGGAGCGCTCGGACACCGGCTCCACGATCGAAGGAATCGAGGCGGCCGAGACCGCCGGCGCGCTCGTCTTTCACGCCGGCACCGCGCTTTATGGCAACCGGCTCGTAACGAACGGCGGCCGAATCCTCGGAGTCACGGGCACGGGCGCGACGGTTGGCGAGGCCCGCGAGCGCGCCTACGCCGGCTGCGAGCTGATCCGCTTCGACGGCGTGCAGTACCGCGGCGACATCGCACTCACCGCGTCCGGCTAGGCCACGAGGGTGCGCCGGTGGCGGCGCTAAACTCGCTCGGGTGATCCCGCGCTACTCCCGCCCGGCCATGTCGGCGATCTGGTCGGACGAGGCGAGGCTGGCGCGCTGGCTCGACGTGGAGCTGGCCGCGCTCGAGGGTTGGGCCGAGATCGGAGTTGTGCCGCGCGAGGCCGTCGACGCGATCCGCGAGCGAGCCGTCGTGCCGTCACCCCAGCGCGTCGCGGAGATCGAGGCGCGCACGCACCACGACGTCGCCGCCTTTGTCGACGCTGCTGCGGAGGGGCTCGGCGAGGAGGGAAGGTGGTTCCATTACGGGCTGACGTCCTCGGACGTGCTCGACACGGCGCTGTCGCTGCAGATCCGGGACGCGGGCGCGCTGATCCTCGCGGGGGTCGAGCGCGCCTTCGCGCTCGTCGTCACCCGCGCGGAGGAGCACCGGGAGACGATCACCATCGGCCGGACGCACGGCGTCCACGCTGAGCCGACGACGTTCGGGCTCAAACTGGCCGGCTGGGCTTTCGCGCTCGAGCGCGAACGGCTGCGTGTGACGCGCGCACTCGAGGGGATGCGCGTCGGCAAGCTCTCGGGCGCCGTCGGGACGTACTCCGCGGCCGACCCCGAGGTCGAGCGGATCGCGTGCGAGCGGCTCGGGCTCGAGCCGGCTCCCAGCTCGACGCAGATCCTCCAGCGAGACCGCCACGCTGAGGTGCTGAACGCGCTCGCGCTGCTCGCCGCCTCGCTCGAGCGCTTCGCGCTCGAGGTCCGGCACCTCGCGCGCACCGAGGTGCGCGAGGTCGAGGAGCCGTTCGGCAGCGGCCAGAAGGGCTCGTCGGCGATGCCGCACAAGCGCAATCCGATCGTCTCCGAGCGCATCTGCGGGCTCGCGCGCGTCGTTCGCGCCGCTGCCGTCACGGGGCTCGAGAACGTCGCCCTCTGGCACGAGCGGGACATCTCGCACTCCGCGGCCGAGCGGATCGTCCTGCCGGACGCCTTTCTCGCCGTCGACTACATGCTCGATCGCTTCGCCTGGCTCGTCGAGGGGCTTGTCGTACGCACCGGGCGGATGCGCGAGAACCTCGACTCGAGCCACAGCCTCTACTTCAGCCAGCGGCTGCTGCTGGCGCTGATCGAGGCAGGCAGCCCGCGCGACGATGCCTACCGGCTCGTGCAGCGCCACGCGATGCGGGCGTGGGACGAGGGGCTCGACTTCCCGACGCTCGTGCGGGCCGACGCCGAGATCGCCGACCACGTCGACCTCGCCGCGGTCTTCGACCTCGACGCCTACACGCGGCACGTCGACGTCGTCTTCGAGCGGCTGCGGGCTCTCCAGAAGGAGCAAGTGCATGCCTGAAGCCGCGGTCCACCTCGGGAGCGGCAAGGTCCGCGAGTTGTATGCGCTCGACGACCAGCGGCTGCTGCTCGTCGCCTCCGACCGGATCTCGGTCTTCGACGTGATCCTGCCGACCGAGATCCCGGACAAGGGCCGCGTGCTCACCGGCCTCTCCGCGTTCTGGTTCGCGCGGACCCGGCAGATCGTCCCCAACCACCTGCTCGACCTCCGCGGCGACGGACGCTCGCTCGAGTGCCGACGGCTCGAGATGTTGCCTGTCGAGATCGTCGTGCGCGGTTATCTCTCCGGCTCGGGCTGGAAGGACTACGCCGCCACGGGAGGCGTCTGCGGTCACGCGTTGCCCGCCGGGCTCGTCGAGTCTGGACGGCTCCCCCGGCCGATCGTAACGCCGGCGACGAAGGCGCAGGCCGGGCACGACGAGAACATCACCGTCGCCAGGGCGGCCGAGCTCGTCGGCGCCGACCGCTGGGCCGAGGTCGAAGCGGTCGCACTCGACCTGTATCGATTCGCTACCGCGCACGCCGAGGCGCGCGGAATCCTCCTCGCCGACACGAAGTTCGAGCTCGGCCTCGACCACGATGGGACGCTCGTGCTCGCGGACGAGGCGCTCACCCCCGACTCCTCGCGCTTCTGGCCCGCGGACGAGTACTCGCCCGGCGGCCCGCAACCGTCTTACGACAAGCAGTACGTGCGCGACTACACCGAGGGACTCGGCTGGGACAAGACCTATCCCGGTCCCGATGTCCCCGCGGACGTCGTCGCAGGGACGCGCGCGAGGTACGTCGAGGCGTTCGAGCTGCTGACGGGGCTCGCGTTCGACGCCTACCTCGCCGACCCCCAGGTCGTGCTCGGATGAAGGTCACGGTCTTCATCCGCCCGAAGCAGGGGATCCTCGACCCGCAGGGGGAGGCCGTGGTGGGGTCGCTGCGCAAGCTCGGCTTCGCCGTCGGCGGTGCGCGCGTGGGCCGGCTCGTCGATCTCGAAGTCGACGCGCCTACCTCCGCCGAGGCGACCGCCCAGGTCGAGCGCATGTCGCGAGAGCTGCTCGCAAACCCACTGATCGAGAGCTTCGAGATCGAGGTCGACGGAGCATGAACGCGAATCCCACGGTGGCGGTGCTCGTCTTTCCGGGGTCGAACGACGACCGGGACGCCGCCTGGGCGCTGGGGGCGCTCGGCGCCGACGCGCAACTCGTCTGGCACGCCGAGGAAGCGCTCCCGCGTGGGACCGGCGCGGTCGTGCTGCCCGGGGGGTTCTCCTACGGCGACTACCTTCGCTGCGGAGCGATCGCCCGCTTCGCGCCGATCCTGGACGCAGTGCGCGCCTTCGCCGCCGCGGGCGGGCCCGTGCTCGGGATCTGCAACGGCTTCCAGATCCTCTGCGAAGCCGGCCTCCTGCCGGGCGTACTGCGCCGGAACCGCGACCTCGAATTCGTCTGTCGTGACGTGCGGCTGCGGGTCGAGCGCACGGACACCGTCTTCACCGCGCGGTGCGGCCGCGGCCAGGAGCTGACGATCCCGGTGAAGCACGGCGAGGGCTCGTGGTACGCGGACGAGCAGCTGTACGGCGAGCTCGAGGCGGCGGGCCAACTGGTGCTGCGCTACGCGGAGGACTGCAACGGCTCGGTGGGCGACGTCGCCGGCGTGTGCAACGAGGCGCGGAACGTCTTCGGCCTGATGCCGCACCCCGAGCACGCAGTCGATCCGCTGCTCGGCTCGGGCGACGGCGCGCTGATCCTCGCAGCGCTCGTCGACGCCGCCCGCGAGCGATCGCTCGCGGCTGCCTGAGCGAGGGTTACTCAGAGTCGCAGCGCCTCCTCCAGACCGGGGTGCTTGGCGAGGGCGGCGCGCAGCTTCTCGAGGTCGCGCACGCGCAACGTCACCGGCCCGCGCCGCGCGACACCGTCCGTGGCGTACGCAAAGCGCACGAGCCGCTCGCCCTTGTCGGTCTCGAGCAGCTGCACGAGCGAGGAGAAGCGCTTGTCGCCCACCTGCTGCGGTAACCGCAGCTCCTCGAGGAGCTGCGCGGAGCCCCACGGCGTGGTTGCGCGGGTGACATCGGTCTTCATGCAAGGAACGCTAGGCAACCGCGCGCAACGGGTGTGTGTCGAGCGCGTGCCGAATCCGAGCCGATCACTCCACCGTTGTGTCCACATGCCGAGAGCAATGTGGAGCGGCACGATCTCGTTCGGACTGGTGAGCGTTCCAGTGCGGATGTTCAGCGCGATCGAGGAGCAGGATCTGCGCTTCCACCTGGTTCACGAGCCCGACGGTGGCCGGGTCGGCTACCAGAAGATCTGCAAGAAGGACGGGAAGCCGGTCGACGACGGCGAGATCGTGAAGGCGTTCGAGCTGAGGAAGGACGAGCTCGTCGTCCTCACCGACGAGGATTTCGCCGCGGCCAAGTCAGAGGGGGTCAAGTCGATCGAGATCTCCGATTTCGTCCCGTACGAGGAGATCGACCCGATCTACTTCGAGCGCACGTATTACCTCGGCCCGCAGAGCGGCGGTGAGAAGATCTACTCGCTGCTGCGGGAAGCGATGGAGCGGACAGGGCTCGCTGCGATCGGCAAGTACGTGATGCGCGACAAGCAGCACCTGGGTTGCCTGCGCGTGCGCGAAGGCGTGATCACGCTCGAGAAAATGTTCTTCCACGACGAGATTCGCCCGCTCGACGACGTCGCGCCGCCGAAGAAGAAGGTTGCGAAAGCGGAGCTCGAGATGGCGACGATGCTGATCGAGCAGTTCACCGGCACGTTCGAGCCGGAGAAGTATGAGGACACCTACCGCGAGGCGCTGTGCGCGGTGATCAAGGCGAAGCAGAAGGGCAAGACGATCACCGTCGCCGCGCCTGAGGAGGACGACGAGCCGACTGATCTGCTGGCCGCGCTGAAAGCGTCAGTCGAGGCGTCGAAGCGAGGGAAGCCCGGCCGCTCCAAGCGTTCGGCCGCGCGAAAGCAGCCGGCGACGCGCAAGAATGTCGGGAAGCGCTAGTCGTTCCGGGGCTTGAGTGACGGGCTCGGCTCGAGCTCGTGTTCGCTCGCATGCATGATCTTCGGGTCGAGACAGACCCGTTCCAACACGTGCGCCTGCTTGAGAATCGCCTCGACCATTTGCAAGCGATCGGAGCGGGGGAGATCCGGCATGCTCGCGAGCGTGCGGGCCATGCCGGAGATGGTTTGCAGCGGATTTGCCATCCGGTGTCGCACCAGCTGTGTGTAGTGATAGAGCGCGCGCTGGTATTCCTCGCTGTCGCTCGTAGCCTCGGCCAGCTTCGCGGCTGCGACGACGAGCTGCTCGTCCGCCTCGCTCATCAACTGCTCCGCGTCCTCGGCCCGGTGGTCGGCCAGCGCCATGTGCGCCGAAGCGGCAAGGAGATGCTCTTGCGCCGACTTCATGTGGACATTTGCCTCGGCGAGCCGTGCGTCGGCAGCGAGCTCTCGCTCGTCGGTACTCGCTTCGCGGGCGTCGGCCGTGACGCTGCGCGCATCGGCCTTCTGTTCACGCGTGTCGGCCGCGACACCCCGGGCGTCAGCGGCGAGCTCGCGCTCGTCCGCGTTGGCCTCTCTCGCGGTGGCGGTGACGCCGCGCGCGTCAGCGTCGGCCGAACGGGCGTCGGCGCCAATGTCGCGAGCGTCAGCGGCGATCTCTCGCTTGTCAGCGTCGGCTTCGCGGGCGTCGGCGGTAGCGCCTCGCGCGTCGGCGTCGACGCCCCGCGCGTCGGCGTCGGCTTCGCGGGCGTCAGCGGTTATGCCTCGCGCATCGGCGTCGGCTTCGCGGGCGTCGGCGGTTATGCCTCGCGCGTCGGCGTCCGAAGTTCGAGCGTCGGCACCCGCCTCGCGGGCGTCGGCGGCTAGCTCTCGCTCGTCGGCGACAGCGTCGCGGGCATCGGCGGTGACGCCTCGTGCATCGGCCTTCTGCTCACGCGTGTCGGCCGCCACGCCCCTCGCGTCGGCGGCGAGCTCTCGCTCGTCGGCGTCGGCTTGCCGGATGTCGGCGGTGCGGCTTCGCGCGTCGCGCGTCGCGTCTCCCGGGTCCCGATCCAACTCATCGGCGTCCGTCATTGCACGACCCTACCCCGTCTCGCGCGTTCGTGACGCCTACGTATCGGCTGCCTGCGTGTCGAGCCCGCTGACTCCCCACGTGTCTGCCAGCACGTAGCCTTCCGGGAAGGGGTCGGCCGGATCGACGTAGAGCTGCGAGACGCCGGTGATCCAGGCGCTGCCGCGGATTGCGGGCACGATCGCGGCACGATCGCCGACTCGCGTCTCGGCGAGGATGCGCCCCTCAAAGGTGGATCCGATCGCGGACGCGTGCGTCATTGCGTCGCCGACTTCCATCAGCCCGCGGGCGTGCAGGACGGCCATGCGCGCCGAAAGCCCTGTCCCCGTCGCGGAGCGATCCAGTCGTCCGGGCGCGACGACGACGGCGTTCCGACTCACGTTGCCGACCCCCTGCCAGGGCCCGGCGAGCTGGACGATGCTCACGCCTGCGATCGCGGGATTCTCGGGATGCGCGCACGGCAGCTGCTCGCGGGCGGCCGCCCGGATCCGCTCCCCGGCGAGGGAGAGGTCGCGTGCCTCGTGCGGCTCGATCTCGAATCCGAGCGTCTCGGCGTCGGCGATCGCGTACCACATGCCGCCGTACGCGACGTCGACGGTGACGGTGCCCATCCCCTCCACCTCGATCGGGGCGTCGAGGCGATCGGCGAAGCAGGGGACGTTCGTGAACTCGACGCTCTCGCAGCGGCCGTCCCGGCAGGTGGCGCGCACTTCGACGACGCCGCCCGGAGCCTCGAGCCGCACGACCGTTTCGGGCTCGCGCATCTCGATCATCCCGGTCTCGAGGAGGACGGTCGCCGTGCAGATCGTGTTCGAGCCCGACATGGCCGGATACTCCGTCGGCTCCATGATGATGAAGCCCGCATCGCAGTCCGGGCGCGTCGGCGGCACGACGAGGTTCGCGTGGCAGGCGACGCTTCCGCGCGGCTCGCGCAGCAGCAAGCGCCGCAGCCAGTCCCCCTCGCGCTGGAGCGTCTGCATCTGCTCGAACACCGTCGCCCCGCGCGGCGGCAGGACGCCGCCGACAATGACGTTGCCAACCTCGCCGCCGGCGTGGCAGCCGACCACGGTGATCATCCGCCTCGACCGCATCGGCCCTGACCCTATCCGCGCTTCTACGAATCGTGGCGCGCGCTCACCCTTGCCGGGGGGACGCCGACCGTGGGAAGATCGCGCTCCCGCGAGTGAGGAGAGAACGATGATCGATCATGTCGCCATCCCGGTCCGCGATCTCGAGGCGAGCCGGAAGTTCTACGATCCGCTGCTCGAGCTGCTCGGAGCGAAGGTCGTGCTGGAGTGGCCGGGTGGCCTGCTGTACGGCACCGACGATGGGATGCTGGCGCTGCGCGAGAGCGAGCAGTTCACGCCGATCCACGTGGCGCTCAAGGCCGATCGTGCAGGGGTGCACGCGTTTCATGAGCGGGCGCTCGCTGCGGGTGGCTCCGACAACGGCGCTCCCGGGGTTCGGTCCGAGTATCACGAGAGCTACTACGCGGCCTTCGTGACCGACCCGGACGGCCACAACGTCGAGGCGGTCTGCCACCGGCCGGGATAGAGGCTCGCATGGCGGCGAACGAGGCTCTGGAGCTCGTCCGGCGGCTGCGTCCGCACGGCGACGAGCCGCTGCTGCCGGCGCTCGCCGACGATGTCGAGTGGTGGGCGGCCGGTGACCCCGCCGTCCTTCCCTGGGCGGGAACGCATCGCGGTCGCGCGGCGGTGGAGGTGTGGTTCGAGCGGCTCACCGCGGTCATGGACTACCAGCGATTCGAAGCGATCGCCTTCATCGCCGACGGAGACGAGGTCGTCGTCGTCCACGAGGCCAGCGGCGTTGCCCGAGCGACCAACCGCCCATTCGCGAGCGAGATCGTCCGCATCTGGACCGTCCGCGAGGGCAAGGTCGCGCGCGTCCGGAGCTACTACGACACCCACGCTTACGTCGTGTCGCTGGAAGCAGGCGGCTAGCGCCCTGGCTAGAGCTTGCGGATCGCGTCGCCGCTGCAAACCGTGCCGGGCTCGATCACCTTGGCGTTGAGCCCGCGCAAACGCAGGTGGCGGTGCTGCTTCGTGTTCACGAACCGGTGCGCGTCATTGCCGAAGCGGGCGACGAACTTCGCGCAGCCGGTGTGCGGCTCGTGCGTCACCTCGATCACGGCCGAGCCGAGCGCCAGGCGCGTTCCCGGTGGCAGGTTTGCCTCCGAGAGGTCGAAATCGACGTAGAGCTGGTCGCCGGCGAGCGCCCAGCGCTCGCGGTCGCCCGCCGCAATGAGGTCGACGACGCGAGAGCTCATTACGTTCAGCTGCATCTCTGGGTGGCCGAGCCCGTCCGTCGTGCGCTTGCTGCCGCGGACGCGCCAGTTGTCGCCGACGAGACCCTCGACCAGGTCGAGCGTTCCCTCGTCGAGCATCTCCCGCTCTCCCGCCGCCGGCCTGCGCACGATCAACTCGACGATCCCGTCGATCTTTGGAGCGCCTTGGATCTCGCCGAGCCCCGCCTCGAGCTCTTCGGTCGTCAGGTGCTTGGCGACGGGAACGGCCATCGAGCTTCTTTTATCACCCAGGCCGATGACGGTCTCGTCGAGTGAAGCAGGCGCTCCCACACGTGTGAGAGCGGCTGACGGAGTTTCCTTGACCCGGCACGTAGACTCGGTAGCTCCTCGAGGCATGGCAGGGAGCACCGAGCTGGACGAGAACAGGCTGGGCGAGAGAACGGCTGGCGAATCAGGTGCGAGACACGTCACGATCGGATCTGATTCACCCCCACCTGCCTCGCACTACGTCTCTCTCTCGCGCTTGCGCGTGGAGCCTGGACGGGTGGACGAGCTCGTCGAAGCTTTTCGCACCCGGGCCCATCTCGTCGATCATGCTGACGGATTCCTCGATCTGGAGGTGTGGAGGTCCGATCGCGATCCGGCAGAGGTGATCATGGTCAGCCGCTGGCGTGATCGTGAGAGCTTCCGCGAGTACATGCGCAGCGAATCCCACGGGATCTCCCACCGGCGGATCGCTCCGGCATTGAAGAAAGCGATCGAGCTCGAGCGGCTCGAGCACGTGCAGACCTACGACGTTGTCGCGCGCTGACGGTGCCTCGCTCTCCCGGCGGCACAGCTCCTCCGAAGAGCGCGGCGCTGGCGCAGGACTTGGAGATCGACCTCGAGCCGCTTGCAGCGGAGATCTGTCGGCGCTACCGCGCGGAGTTCGGCGACGAGGACGCCCGCTACGGCGCCGCCGGTGGCGCCTGGTGCATCCACGACAACCTCTACCTCCTGGCCTGGGCGATCGACGACGTCCGGCTGGGCGGCGCCCACTTCCTCGGGAACGTCGGCTGGCTCCGCCGCGTCCTCGAGAGCCGAGGTTTTCCGGTCGAACGGCTCGCGCGCGACCTCGAGCTTGCGGGCGAGGTCGTCGCCGAGGCTGTGCCGGACGGGTCGACAGAGCTCGTCGACCGCTTCAAGCTTGGCGCCGAGCTCGTCCGCGGCGACGCGACGCGGGAAGAGCCGCCGGCCGATGCTCCGGTGCGCGACGCCTACGTGCAGGCGCTGCTCGCGGCACGGCCCGCCGCCGCCCGCGCCGTCGTCCAGGCGGCGCTCGAAGCAGGGCTCCCGGCCCGCAGCGTCTATCTCGACGTGCTCCAGCCTGCGCTGCACGAGGTGGGCCGTCTCTGGGAGCTTGGTCAAGCGTCCGTCGCGCAGGAGCATCTCGCGACCGCGACCACGCAGGCTCTGCTGCACCACGTCGCCGGCTCTTTGCCGCACCTCCCGTCCGTTGGTCGCTCGGCGATCGTGACAGGAACGGAGGGAGAGCTTCACGGAGTCGGGGTGCGTTTCGTCGCGGATTTTCTCGAGGCCGACGGCTGGAGCGTTTTGGAGCTCGGGCCGTCGACACCGACCGCAGACCTCGTCGACCTCGCAGACCGAAGTGGCGCCGACCTCGTCGGCCTCTCCACCACGCTCACGTCAAACCTCGCCCGTGCGGCGGAGGCGGTTGCCGCGCTGCGAGCGCTGTCCCGACCTCCCCTGATCGTCGTCGGCGGGAGCGCTTACCGCGGAGATGAAGCACTCGCAGCTCGTCTCGGCGCCGATGTCTTCGCTCGCGACGCCGGTTCACTCGGACAGCTGCTGCGTGAGAGGCGCTGAGGGGGCGAGTGGACATGACGGCGCAGCAGAGATCGGCCAAGGAGGTCGCCGAGGTGTTCGGCGACTACCTCCAGAGCCACGCAGACGCGCTCTGCGTCCAACTCGACGAGGACAACACCGTGCTCACCCTGAACCAACGAGCGCAGGACCTCGTCGGCCAACTGACGCTCGGCGGCGCCTTCGAGAGTGTCGCGCTCGAAGAACAGCGCCCGGCGCTCAGGCGGCTGCTCGCTGAGGCGTCTGCGGACTGGTCTGCCCTGAAGGTGGGGCTGTTCCCGGATGCCCACGGGGTGCCAAAGGATTACGAGGTCTGGGCCTGCCGGCTCGGCGGCACGACCTTCGTCGTCGCTCAGCCGCTGCTCGGCGACTTGGAGCATCTGAACCGCGAGCTCCTGACCCTCAACGACGAGCTGATAGCCGCGCGAAGCAAGATCGAAGGCCAGCGCGACGCCCTCGACGAGCAGAACACGCACCTCCTCGAGCTCGACCGGATCACCGAGGTCGAGCGCGTCCGGAACAACTTCCTCAGCACCGTTTCGCACGAGCTGCGGACCCCTCTCGCGGGCATCTACGGGGCGGCGCTGACCCTCGTGCGCTCCGACCTAGACCTGACGCGCGACAAGCGGGAACCGCTCCTGGAGATGCTCGTGGAGCAGGCCGAGGCGCTGAACCGCATCACCGAGACGATCCTGCTCGCGAGCTCGATCGACTCGGAGGAGCTCGCGAACGAGCTATCGGCTGTCGACCCGCTTCAGTTCGCGGTCGAGGTCGCGGAACGGCTGCGCGAGCGGGGGGATCGCGATGTCGTCGTGCGGGCAGCCGGCACCGGCGAAGAGCTGCGGCCGCTGCCGACAGACCGCGGCAAGCTCGCACACGTCCTCACCCACCTGCTCGAGAACGCGAGTCGCTTCTCGCCCGACGGTAGCCCGATCGAGGTGCTCGTCTCGGGCACGCCCGAGAGCGTGCGCTTTCGCGTCGAGGATCAGGGCGTCGGCATACCTGTCCACGAGCAGGAGCGGATCTTCGAGAAGTTCTACCGGGTGGACGCGGACATGACGAGCGGGGTAGGCGGCACCGGGCTCGGCCTCTATATCTGTCGCCGGCTGACCGAGCAGCTCGGCGGACGGATCTGGGTCACCTCGCGCGAGGGGGAGGGCTCGATGTTCTTCGTCGAGATCCCGCGGGCGACACAGGGCTGAACGCGATTCGCGCGGCTACTTCCCGCTGCGCTCGATCAGCTCGACGCGGTAGCCGTCCGGATCGCGGACGAAGCAGATGAAGGCGCCGCCCTCGCGCACCTGGTAGGGCTCGCGCTCCGGATAGATCGCCTGTTGCGCGAGCTGCTCGAGCGTCGCGGCCATGTCGTCGACGGTGACTGCGATGTGGCCGTAGCCCGTGCCGATCTCGTACGAGTCGACGCCGAAGTTGTAGGTCAGCTCGAGCCGGTCGGCGTCGCCGGGCAGGCCCATGAAGACGTTGATCGCCTCCTCGCGGATCGGCATCCGCGCGCGCTCCTCGAAGCCGAGCGCCTCGTAGAACGCGACCGAGCGGTCGATGTCGGTGATCCGGTAGCAGGTGTGGATGAGCTCCATGCGTATCCTCCGCGGTCGTGAAGATTGCCCTGCAAGATTACGCGCGCACGGAGCGTTAGCAGGTGGCCGAGCGACCGACTACAGCGGTGCGCACTCTGCGAGAGCTGCCGCTGGCCGGGGTCGGCCGCCCAGTGCCGTTCCGGCTGGGCGCCCCCGCCTACCTGGCCGCGCTTGGAGGCTGGCTCGCCGCCGCCGGGCTGCTGCTCGCGGCGGCGCCCGAGCTCGCCCGGACGTCGATCGCCGGCGGCGCGGCGGTTGGCGCGGCCCACGCGATCGGGCTGGTGTTCTTCCCGTTCGCGGTGGTCGCCGCCGTTTGGCAGCTGCTGCCGGTGATGCTGCGCAACGATCCGCCCCGTCCGGGGCTGCGCCCGCTCGTGTTCGGGCTGCTTGCAGCGGGCGTGCCGCTCGCGGTGGTCGTCGCCACGGATCGCGACCGGCTCGGGGCGGTGGCGGCCGCCCTGCTCGCCGCCGGGCTACTGCTCCTGCTGCTCGAGGTCACGTCGCTGATCCGGGGCGCGCCGCGCGGACGCACGCTCGTGGTGAGCCGGGCGGCGGTCGCCCTCGCGGGCGCCCATGCAGCCGCCGCGTTCGCGCTCGGCACGGTCATGCTCGCCGACGGCGGCTCCGAGCCGCTCGGCGTCCCCTACGAACGGCTACTGCTCGTCCACCTCGCGCTGGCGCTCGTCGGCTGGCTGACGGTACTGATCGCGGCGGTCGGGCGGACGCTCGTGCCGATGTTCGGGCTCGCCGCTGCCGCGCCGCGGCGCACCGTCCCGCTCGCCGAGCTCACGCTTGCGGCCGGCCTCTGGCTACTCGTCGCCGGCGTGGTCGTGCCGACCGATTCGCTGCTCGCCGCCGGGACGGTGCTGATGCTGGCCGGGCTCGCCGCGCCCGCGCGGGTGTTCCTCCGCGTCGCGCGCTCCGGCAGGATCGGGGTGCGCGAAGGCCCCGTCGGCCACGTCGCGCTCGGCCTCGTATTCCTCGCCCAGGCGGCGGCGTTCTCGCTCGCCGCCGCGGCCGGCGTTGTCGACGACCGGCGCGCCGCCGTCACCGCCGTGCTCCTCCTCGGCATCGGCTGGGCGGTCGGCGTGATCGTGGGCCACCTCGGCAAGCTGATCTCGCTCTCCGGCTGGGGGTCGTGGCCGCCCGGCCCGCGGCCAAAGCAGGCGGAACTCTACCCGCGCCGCGGCTGGCAGCTCGAGACCGCCCTCTTCGGCCTCGGCGTCGAGACGCTCGCCCTCGCCGTCGTCGCGGGCTCCGGCCCGGCCGCGCGCGCGGGCGCCGCGCTCCTCGCGCTCGCCGCCGCGACCGCCCTCGGCTGCGCCGCCGAGACCGTGCGGCGCGTCGTCCGGGGCCGCTCCGTGTGACCTTCGATTTCAGGCCTTGGCCGCAGCCGCCGTGCGGATATCTACCGATGGCCGCTGCCTCCCCGGCTGTGATCCTGGCTGCTGCCGAGGACGATGACGATGACGGAAACCGACAGCGGGGAGATGCTCGCCGAGTTGCGGGCGATCTGGGGTGGCCTGCTGCTGCCGGGCGACCGTTGGCACCCATGGGCGAGCGAGCTCGCGCGCCTGCGCGAAGACGTGGCCACCGCGTTCACAGTGCTCGAGGTCGACGCGGCCGCCTGCAGCGACCTCGCACGCATACTCGAGGCGACCGAGGAGCCCGCGTCGGATGCCGGCGCGGATGACCGTCTCGGGGCGACGCGGCGGATGCTTTCCGGCCTCCCGCGCCCCGACGGGAAGCATCCGTTCCTCGAGCACATCCTGCCCGCGCTCGAGGTGGCGGAGGCGATTTTCGCGGCGGTCGGGGGCGCGACGGCCGCGCGCACGCGCTTTAACGGGCTAGCCGGACGCGGGTAGGCGACCGCTCAGCGCGTAGCTGCGAGCAGCCCGACGGGCTCGTACGCGCAGTCGGGCTCCTCCGCAAGCGGGTCGCCCGTCGCAGCGTAGGCCCGGGCGCGGCAGCCGCCGCAGAGGGCGCGGTACTCGCACGCCCCACAGTCGCCGCCGAGGCGCGAGGGATCCCGGAACGCCTGGAAGAGCGGCGCGTCGGTGTACAGCTCCGGGAAGGAGCGGTCGCGCACGTTGCCGACCGAGAGCGGCAGGAAGCCGCAGCCGCAGACGTCGCCAACGTGGGAGACGAAGGCGAACCCGTTCCCCGCCATGCACCCCCTGGACATCGTGGACAGACGCGTCGTGACGCGGGTCGGCCGCCGCTCGCCCCGCGTCCGCGCGCTCTGGGCCTCGACGCGCCGGAAGTGCGGCGCGCAGATCTGCTTCACCGGGAACGGCGAGTGGCGCTGGAGCCGGTAGAGCCAGCGGAGGACGCGCTCCTGCTCGGCGGGGGCCAGCTCCTGGTCTGCGAGCAGGCGCCCGCGACCCGTCGGCACGAGGAAGAAGAGCTCCCAGCCGGCCGCGCCGAGCTCTCCGACGAGGCTGTGCTGGCGGGGAAGCAGGTCGGCGTTCGCGCGCATGACGGTCGTGTGTAGCTGGAACGGCACACCCGACCCGCGCAGGTTCGCCAGGCCCTCGAGCGCAGCGGCGTGGAAACCGGGGGTCGAGGCGAAGAGGTCGCTGTGCTCCGGGTCCGGGAAGTGGAGGCTGAACGAGACGCGCTTGACGCCGGCCTCCCTGATCTCTCGGCAGACGTCCGGCGTCAGCAGCCAGCCCACGTCGACGGAGAGCGCCATCTGTAGCCCCAACTCCGTGCCTGCGGCAGCGAGCTCGAGCGTGTCGGGACGGCAGAGCGGCTCGCCGCCCGTGAGGATCAAGACCGCGCCCGGGAACTCCTCGGCGAGGTCGGCCATGAACGCACGTCCCTCCTCGAAGGTGAGCTCCGCCGGGTGACGCTCGTGCTGGGCGTCGGCGCGGCAGTGACGGCAGGCGAGCGGGCAGGCCCGCGTCAGCTCCCAGGCGACGACGAGTGGGGGACGTCCCGTCATCGGATCGTCAGCACGCCCTTCATCCCGGCCCGCTCGTGCCCGGCGACGGAGCAGAAGAAGACGTAGCGGCCGGGCTTCAACGTGGCGGTCACGGTCGAGGTGCCTCCCCGGAGGACGACCTTGCCAAGCTTGCGCACGCCGTTGCCGCGAATGGCGACGTTGTGCGGGACGAACGCGGGGTTCCGCATCGAGATCGTCACCCGCCCCGGCGCCGCGCGCAGCGTGCTTCGGTCGAAGCGCATGCCGCCCTTGGGGTCGGCGGAGATCTTCAGCACGGTCGCCGCCGGAGCCGCGAGCGCTACGCCGGCGGCCAAGACGAGCACGGACGGGACGAGGACGAGCAGCGTTCGGGACATGCGGGCTCCTTGAGATTGGTTTCCGAGCCAATTCAACCTCCGGCGCGGCCCGATCCCCTGATGAAGATTCATCAGGAGCAGCCGGGCCGTTGCGGCGACACTCGACGAAAGTTGAGCCGAGACAGAGGAGGAAGCGACGTGACGGAACCGCTGGCACCCGACGAGGCGGTGCGGGACACCCGCCTGACCGAGTCGATTCTCGACAATCTGCCCGCCTGGACGGTGGTAGCCCTGGTGATCGGCTTTCTCTACCTCGTCTGGGTCACCCTCGAGATCCTGTCCAAGTACGTCGGCGGGATTCCGTCGGTGGGAGCCTGACCATGGCGAACGTCGACTCATCCGTCACGCCCCCCGCACCCGGCTGGGCGCGCCGGCTGCCGGTCGACGAGAAGGTCTTCCTCTGGATCGTGCTCGCCTCCGTCGTCTTCATGTCGCTGTTCACGACCGCCTGGCTCTTCCTCGGCAAGCAGAACGTGCCGACCGAGTCGTACCGGATCTCGCCGGCAGGCTTCTCGGAGAAGCTGCAGGCCTTCATGGCCGAGAACACGCGCGCGGGCGGGCTGGTGCATGTCCCGGCTGGCGAGGACGCCTACATGCTGGCCGCGCGATACACCTTCTACCCCGAGCTGGTGGTGAAGGCCGGCCAGAAGGTAACGATCTGGATCTCGGCCGTCGACGCGCTCCACGGCTTCTCGCTCGTGGGTGGCGGCCAGAACATCAATCTCGAGATCGCACCGGAGCACGCCTACGGGGCCACCTTCACGCCCGAGAAACCGGGTGAGTACCTGATCGTCTGCAACGAGTACTGCGGCCTCGGCCATGAAGGCATGAAGGGCCGAATCATCGTCGAGGAGAGGTAGCAATGGCCTACGTCGAACCGCTTCCGCAGACGCTCGCCGGCGTCCGCGAGGAGTCGTCCCGAACCTGCACGGTCACCGGCCTGCGCGTCTACGCGGGCGCCCAGGCGCTCACCGTCGCCTACGCCGTCTCCGCCGTGCTCGCGCTCGCGATCGGTGGTCTGTTCGGCGTCTCGCTCGGCCTGACCCGGGCTCCGGGGCTCGAGCTGCTCGACCCGAGCCTGTACTACGCGGCGCTCACGGGGCACGGCGTCGCTGCCCTGATCCTCTGGCCCGTCTTCTTCGAGGTCGCGGCGATGGTCTTCGCCTCGAGCGTGCTCTTGAACGCTCCCGTCTTCAGCATGCGGCTCGGCTGGGGCTCGTTCGGGCTGATGGTCTCCGGCTCGCTGCTGCTGCTCGGATCGATTTTGAGCGGCGAGGCGAGCGTCACGTTCACGGCCTATCCCCCGCTCGTGGCGACGCCGCTCTTCTACGTCGGCTATCTCGTCTTCGCCGTCGGGACGCTGCTCGCCGTGATCAACTTCGCACTCTCGATCGCCGCGGCGCGCACGACCGGCGCTCACAGCGGCTCTCTGCCCCTACTCACCTACGGCGTCGGCGTCGCGGCGATCCTGGCCCTGATCTCGATCGGAGCCGGCCTCGTCGCCCTGGTGCCGGCGCTCCTCTACTCAATGGGCTGGATCAGCTCGGTCGAGCCGATCGTCTACCGCGGCTGGTTCTGGGGGCTCGGGCACACGCTCCAGTACGTCAACGTTGTCGCGATGGTCGTCGCCTGGTACGGGATCGCAGCGCTCGCGCTGCGGGCCGGCCCCGTGAACCAGAAGTTCACGCGGATCGCCTTCATCCTCTACCTCGTCTTCACCGTCCCCGTGCTCGGGCACCACTTCCTCGTCGACCCGAGCCTGTCGACCGAGGTGAAGCTCGTCGGTGGCACGCTGTTCGGCTTCGCGCTCGGCATCCCGAGCCTGATGCACGGCCTGGCCGTGATGGGCGGCATCGAGAAGACCATGCGGCAGCTAGGCCCGACCAGCCTCTTCGGCTGGCTGCGGCGGATCAAGTGGAGCAACCCCGGCATCGCCGCGCTGACCGGTTCGCTGCTCCTGTTCGGGATCGGCGGGTGGAGCGGCACAGCGCAGACGACCCTGCAACTGAACCTGGTCAGCCACAACACGATGTGGATCCCCGGCCACCTGCACGGCGTCGTCGTCGGCGGCACCACGCTCGCCTTCATGGGCTTCGCCTACTTCCTCGTCCCCCTGCTCGTCGGCCGGGCGCTCTGGTCGCAACGGCTCGCCACCGTGCAGGCGTACCTGTACGGGTTCGGGCTGCTCTGGATGATCCTCGCGATGAGCTGGGCGGGCGTCCTCGGCGTACCGCGGCGCACGGCGGAGACTTCCTATGGAGGCGCCTCGCCGGACGGGTGGAACCTGCCGATGAACCTCGTTGGCGTGGGCGCCTCCCTCGCAGGCGTCGCCGGGTTCCTGTTCGTCCTGAACATGGTGCTCACGCTCCTGCGCGGCCGCCGCACCGACGACCCGGAGCTGCTCGTCCCGAGCGGGGTCGCCGCATGAGCACGACCGCGCTCGGCGCGCCGCTCGCAGTCGCGACCGCGTCGTGGCGGGACCTCGTCACGCTGCTGAAGCTCCGGATCGGCTTGCTCGTCGTGCTGACCGCCGTCACGGCGGCGGTCAGCGCGGGCAACCGCGATCCGGTCTCGCTCGCGGTGCTCGTGGTCGCCTGCCTGGCGGCGGCCTCGGGCGCCTCGGCGCTCAACCACTACCTCGACCGCGACTTGGACGCGCGCATGGCGCGGACGGCGGACCGACCCCTCCCCTCCGGCCGGATCGGGAACCCGCGCACTGCCCTCTGGGTCGGCGTGGGCCTCGTTGCCGCCTCGCAGGCAGCCGTTCCGATGCTGGGCTGGAAACCGGCCCTCTACCTCCTCGCCGGGTCGTTCACGTACGCGGTCGTCTATACGGCCTGGCTCAAGCGGCGGACGCCGTACAGCATCGTGCTCGGCGGCGCGGCCGGCAGCTTCGCCGCGCTCGCCGGCTGGCAGACCGCCGCCGGCACGTGGGCGCCGGCGCCGCTCCTTCTCGCAGCGGTGCTCTTCCTCTGGACGCCCTCGCACTTTTGGAGTCTCTCGATCGTGCTCGAGCGCGACTATCGCGCCGCGGGCGTACCCGCGCTGTCGGCGCTCGTCGGAGCGCGGCGCACCGCGATGGCCGTCTCTGCGAACACGGTTGCCCTCGTCGCGGCCTCGCTCCTACTCGCCCTCTACGCGGGCTGGGTCTACCTGGCCTTCGCGCTGCCGGCCGGGGCGGGCTTCCTCGCTTGCGCCGAGCGCCTCCGGCGCGACCAGTCACACGACCGCGCCTGGCTCACGTTCAAGCTCTCGGGGGTCTACCTCCTGCTGCTCTTCGCCGGCCTGACCGTGTCCGCACTGACCTAGGGAGACAGGATGCCCAAGACCTTCTCGCACCGCTTCGAGACGCCCGGAACACTCGCGATCATGCTCATCTATCTCGGGGTCTTCGTTGCCATGTGGGTGCTCGCCTTCGTCTACCTCGCGTTCCGCTGGGCGATCTCCTAATTCTGGCCACCGCCCTCGCGGCGGCGCTCCTCTTCGCCCGTGGTTTCGGCCGCCTCCGCGGGCGGGGCCGCGTGCGGGACGCCGGTTGGGACCGCGCGGCGCTCTTCGCCGCCGGGGTCATGGCCGGCGCCCTCGCGTTGCTGCTCTTGGACGGGCCGGCGGAGGGGCGTGCATCCGCGCACATGCTCCAGCACATGCTCGTCGGCGATCTCGCGCCCGCCCTCCTCCTCGTCGCGCTGCGTGGCCGGCTCTTCGCCGCGGTCGTACCGCGCGCCGTCCGTCGGCTGACCGGGCGCCGGCCCATCCGCGTACTGCTCCGTCCGCTCCCGAGCCTCGGCCTCTGGGCCACGCTGCTGTGGATCTGGCACGTCCCCGTGGTGTACGACGCGGCGCTCATCTACGAACCGCTGCACGTGGCCGAGCACGCGAGCTTCTTGCTCGGCGGGCTGCTCCTCTGGAACCAGCTCGTCCATCCCGCCCACAGGCGCGGGCTCGCACTCCCGGCGGCGCTGGCCTACGCGCTCGCGGCGATGATGATGGCACAGGTGCTCGTCGGGGTGCTCGTCTTCAGCTACCGGCCTTTGTATGCCTACGGGTCCGCCTCGGACCAGAGCCTGGCAGGGATGATCATGGCGCTGTCCCAATTCGCGACGCTCGGGACCTTCGCGTTCTTCCGGCTACGCGCCCACTTCCGCGGCCCGCTCGCGCTTGGGAGGGGCCACCCGCTCCGCGTGTAATCCGTAGTTTCCCGCAGCGCGTTTCGGATGTTGCCCCCATGCCAGAGTTCGCCCGATCGTCGATCGTGGACATCACGATGGCCGTAACCTTCCGCTCGGGGGACGCACTATTCGCGTACGACGCGGAGTTGCGGATCCTGCTCTGGAACGCGGAGGCGGAGCGGCTGACCGGAATCCCTGCCGGCGACGCCGTCGGGCGCCCATGCTGGGACGTTCTCCGCGGCGTCGACGAGCGTGGGGCCCTGATCTGCCACCCCGGCTGCTCGGGCGCCCGGCTCGCCCGCGAGGGCTGGCCCGTGCCGTGCAGCCGGCTGGTGATACGGACCAAGGTGGGGAAGAAGCTCCTCTCCGTCTCGACGGTCGCGCTCCGCCTTCCGGGCTCCGAGCTGATCGTGCTCCAGTTGCTCCGGAACGGGAACGTGGCGGAGCAGGACGTGGAGGAGGCGTCACTTGTGCTGACGCCGCGGCAGCGCGAGGTGTTGCGGCTGCTCGCCGAGGGCGTCCCGGCGAAGGTGATCGCGCAGCGGCTCGGAATCGCGCAGGTCACCGTCCGCAACCACATCCAGGCGATTCTCGCCGAGCTGCGCTGCCACTCCCAGCTCGAGGCGGTGGCCGAAGCCCGGCGGCGGCGCATCCTGTGACCCTCCGCCGGGGGGCCGGCGGGCTCCGCCGGGCTTGCGGCGCTCGTGGCTAGCCGCCGACGGAGCGCCCGCTCGCCTCGTGGACGCGGATGCGGAAGCACACGGTCGGGCGGTTCGACGTCTCGGGCTTGCGCGCGCTGCGGCCCGCGCCGCCGCCCGCGAAGCGCTCGGCGAGCAGCGCGAGCGACTCGGCCCTCTCCGCCTCGCCGGCCTCCTCATAGACGCCCTGGACGATCGCGCTCCGCCACCGGCCGGGCGCGGTGTACTCGTCCACCTCGAAGCAGACCTTCCGGTTCTCCCGCATCATCCGGACCTTCTGCCCCTCGATCGAGGCGACGTGAACTCGCTCACCGTCGTACGCGTAGATGACGGGCACGACGTACGTGACGCCGTCCGCGTGGCAGCCGACGCGGCCCACGACCTGCTCGCGCAGCAGCTCGTCCACCTCCGCGCGCGTCAGCTCATGCACCGGGCTTCCAGACCATCAGCGCTAGGATCGCGACCGCGGCGGCGGCCCCGACCCAGTTGAGCGCAGCGGCGAGTGGATCGCGCAGCGCCGAGTCGAGCTCGGGGGTTGGCTCGTTCTGATCTCCCGCCAGCCGTTCCGCCAGCCTGCGGGCTCGCTTAGGCGCCTGGCCGCCCAGGCCGCCGCCCACGATCGCGACGGCGAGCAGCGCCAGCGAGGACAGGACCCAGTGGTCAAGGCCATAGACGGTCAGGTCGAGCAGCCAGAAGCCGGCGCCGACCGCCGTCAGTATCCCCAACGCGACGAGCAGCACGCCCCAGCGGGCCGCGCCGAGGAGCGCGGCGACCTCGCTCGGGCGCCGGGCCCTGCGCGCCGCGGTATGCGCGACCGCGGCGACCGCAAGGCCGGCGAAGAAGAGGATCGCCCCGGCGAGATGGAGGAAGAGTGCCCACTCGTACACTGCGTCAGGTTGCGAAGAACGTGACGACGAGCTTGGCGATCCGGTCGTTGCGCGGTGTCGGGTCGAAGTCGTGCACATGCTCGGTGAGCCAGCTCACGGGGACGACCTTACTTCCTTACTTCCTTGACTGCCCACTCGGCCCGCTCGACCCGCGCCCGCGTCAGCCGGAGCCACCAGCGCACCTCGTCGAAGCCGGCGTCCGTCAGCTCGTCGCGTCGGCCTCCTGAGCGCCTACCTCGGTTCGTCCAGGTCCTCCGCGACGAGCCCGTAGAGCACCCCGTCCACCCAGCCTCCGTCGCGCGCGTACGCCTTGCGCTTGACGCCCTCGCGGACGAAGCCGGCGCGCTCCGCGTGCCGCTGGGCGCGCTCGTTGAAGCCGTAGATCTCGAGCTCGATCCGGTGGAAGCCGAGGTCGTGGATCAGATGGCGCTGGAGCAGGCGCGCCGCGTCGTCGGCGAGCCGCCGTCCGCGGAAGCGCGGGTGCACCGCCAGCCCGCTCACGTGCACGATCCGGCTGCGGCGGTTGCGCAGCTCCCACGCCATCGCGCCGGCCGGCTCGCCCTCGAGCTCGACGAGGATGATCCCGCCGGAGGCCGGATCCTGGCCCACCTTGTCGGCCACTCCCTCGCGGTCGTACGAGCCGGAGGCGGCCAGGAACGGCCGGACGTCCTCGTCGTTGTAGAGCTCGACCAGGAAGTCGAGGTCGGGCTCGCCTGCGCGGCGGATCGAGGCGTTCACGGACGGACGCTGACGGCGGTGCGCCGCGGCCGCCGGACGGCGCCGGAGGCGAGCGCGACGCCGCCGAGGATCAGCGCCAGCCCGCCGAGCGTCCAGAAGGTGAGCTCCTCGTCGAGGATGAGCGCGCCGTAGACGAGCGCGAAGCCGGGCATCAGGTAGGTGACAAGCGAGAGGCGTGCCGAGCCGTGCAGGGCGAGGATGCGGAAGAGGATCAGCTGCGCAAAAGCGGTTCCGAGCAGTGTCAGGGCCAACAGGGACGACGTCGCCTCCCAGCTCGGCACGCTCCCGGGCAGCTGGAACAAGGCGAACGGCAGCAACATCAGCCCACCGCAGAGCATCGAGCCCGCAGCGAGCACGGGGCCGGCAGTGCCGGAAACCGCAAGCTGGCCGTACACGCCCGCGCTCGCATACGCGAGCGATGCACCGACCACCGCGAGGGCGCCGGCGACCGCCCACCAGCCGCCGTCCGGGTGGATCCCGGTGACGACTGCGACGCCGGCGATACCGATCGCGAGCCCGAGAACGCGCGTCCCGCTCAGCCGCTCCTGCGGGATCACGCGGAGCAGGATCAGGGCATTGAAGATCGGCACCGACGCCTGCACAACCGCCGCGAGCCCGGAGTCGATGTGCTTCTCCCCCCAGGCGACGAGCCAGAACGGCACTGCCGCGTTCAGGGCGCCGAGCACGAGGCAGTGCCGCCACGCGGTCTGAAGGTCAGTCCGGGCGCGTGTCCAGCCCGTGCGCCACACGAGGTAGCCGAGCAGCACCACCCCAGCGAGCAGAGCCCGCAGCGCCATCATCGGCGCCGGCTCAATCTCGTCGACCGCAACCTTGATGAAGAGATACGACGCGCCCCAGACGGCGGCGAGCGTCAGCAGCATCGGCCAGTAGCGCTTCATCGCGTCACCGTACCCACCACGGCTGGAAACGCCGCGACCGCCGTCGTCCTTCCCGACTACACTGAATCACCTGTCGAGGGTCGCCGAACAACCGCTTCAGGACAAGCCTCTGCACCGAGCCCTCGGGCTGACCGACGGAGAGCTTGCCCGGATCGTCTCTCTGCTCGGGCGCGACCCAAACCACTTCGAGCTGGCGGTCTTCTCGCTCCTCTGGTCGGAGCACTGCGGCTACAAGCACTCGGCTCTCCTCCTCAAGCGGCTTCCCTCCTCGGGGAAACGCGTCTTGCAGGGCCCCGGTGAGAATGCGGGCGTGATCGACCTCGGCGACGGGGAGGCCGTCTGCTTCAAGGTCGAGAGCCACAACCACCCCTCGGCGGTCGAGCCGTTCCAGGGCGCCGCGACGGGAGTGGGCGGGATCCTGCGCGACATCATCGCGATGGGCGCGCGGCCGATCGCGCTCCTCGACGGGCTGCGCTTCGCGGACGGCGATCCGCGCTTCGGCCGCGCCGTCGCGGGGATCGGCGCCTACGGCAACTCGGTCGGCGTGCCGACCGTCGGTGGCGAGGCAGTCTTCGACCGGAGCTACCGCGACAACGTGCTCGTGAACGCGATGTGCGTCGGGCTGCTCCCCGCCGACCGCGTCACCCGAGCGGGCGCCACCGGTCCGGGCAACCTCGTCGTCCTCTACGGCGCCACGACCGGCCGTGACGGGATCGGCGGCGCCTCGGTGCTCGCGAGCCAGGAGCTCGGCGAGGACGACGCCGACAAGCGGCCGACCGTGCAGGTGGGCGACCCGTTCATGGGCAAGAAGCTGATCGAGGTCTCGGTCGAGCTGGTCGAGTCCGGCCTCGTCGAGTCGCTCCAGGACTGCGGCGCCGCCGGGCTTGCGTCCTCGCTGTCGGAGATGGCGCGCGACACCGGGATCGACCTCCGCCTCGACCAGGTGCCGTTGCGTGAGGAGGGGATGGAGCCCTGGGAGGTGATGATCTCGGAGAGCCAGGAGCGCATGGTCGCCGTCGTCCGGCCGCAGATGCTCGACGCGGTGCTGGCCGTCTGCGAGCGCTGGGAGCTCCATCACGCAGTCGTCGGCGCGGTGACCGACACGGGGCTCCTCCGGGCGCTCTGGGACGACGAGGTCGTCGGCGAGATCCCGGCGCGGTTCCTGACCGACGAGTGCCCGCGCTACACCATCGAGCCGCGCCCGCGGCCCGAGCCCGCGCAGGTGGCGGATCCTGTCGCGCCGGCCGCGCGTGACGCGCTGCTCGAGCTGCTCGCCTCGCCGAACATCTGCAGCCGCGAGTCGATCTACCGCCGCTATGACCACCTTGTCGGCTCGCGGACTGTGCGTCGGCCCGGGCTCGACGCTGCCGTGCTGCGGCTGCGGCCCGGCTACCGCGGGCTCGCCCTCTCGCTCGACGGCACGAGCAGGATGGGTCGGCTCTCCCCGCGCACCGGTGGCGCGCTCGCCGTGCTCGAGGCGGCGCGCAACGTCGCCTGCACCGGCGCAGAGCCGCTCGGTCTGACCGACTGCCTCAACTTCGGCAATCCCGAGAAGGGCGAGATCGCGTGGGAGCTCGCGGAGTCGATCGAGGGGATGGCGGAGGCCTGCGAGGCGCTCCGCGTCCCAATCGTCTCCGGCAACGTCTCGCTCTACAACGAAACCGACGGGCGGGCGATCGACCCGACTCCCGTCGTCGGCTGCGTCGGCATGCTCGCCGACGTGCGGCTCGTACCCGGCGGCTGGCGCGAGGGCGACGCGGTCCTGCTCGTGGGCGCCTCGCCGGTCGCCTTCGCCGGTTCCGAATACCAGGCTCGCTACGGCGAGGTCGGCGGCGTCCCAGCCCGGCTCGACCTGGCGGCGGAGGCGTCGCTCGTCGAGTTCCTCTGGCGCGCCGCACCGCAGTGCTCGCTCGTTCACGACGTCTCGCACGGCGGGCTTGCGGTCGCTCTCGCCGAGGCGGCGATCCACTCCGGGCTCGGTGCGGAGGTCGAGCTCCCCGACGATCCGCGCGCCTGGTTCGGCGAGGGCGGGGGACAGGCCGTGCTCGCCTGCGCGCCCGAGATCGTCGGGTTGCTCGGCGGGGTGCCGATCAGGCGGATCGGCACGGTCGGCGGCAACCGGCTGCTCGGTCACCGGGTCGACGCGTTGAAGGAGGCTTGGAGCTAGTGGCCCTCCCGGCACCAGTTAGCGCACCGCTCGCGCGCGATCTGCGGCGCGATGCGGCGTCCTCAGTCGCGTCCATACCTTCGGGTACGAACGCTCCCTGCGTCCTTGCCTCGCTTGCAGCTCGCACGCGAGCGGCGCGAAACCGTCACCGGGAGGGCCACTGATGTGCGGCGTCTTCGGGATCCGCTCGGCCGAGCGCGACGTGGCGCGCCTCTCCTACTTCGGCCTTTTCGCGCTCCAGCACCGGGGCCAGGAGTCGGCGGGGATCGCCGTCTCCGACCGGGGTCGCCTGACCGTGATCCGCGACATGGGCCTCGTGGCGCAGGTCTTCGACGAGGAGAAGCTGCAAGCGCTTCCCGGCGAGCTGGCGATCGGTCATACGCGCTACTCGACGACCGGGTCGAGCCACTGGGCGAACGCGCAGCCGCTCGTCCATCACGGCCGCGCGCGCACGGTCGCGCTCGGGCACAACGGCAACATCACGAACACGACGGAGCTGCGCGAAGGGCTCGCCGCCGACGGGATCTCGCTGGGCGCGACCTCGGACACGGAGGTGATCGCGGCGCTGATCGCGCACGACCCCGCGCCGCTCGCGCTCGCCGTCGCCCAGGCGATGGCCCGGCTCGAGGGCGCCTACTCCGTCGTCGCGCTCGCGGAGGGGAAGCTCGTCGGCTTCCGCGACCGGCACGGGATCCGACCGCTCGCGCTCGGCCGCCTGACGAGCGACGAAGGCCGGGAGGACTGGGTGCTCGCCTCCGAGACCTGCGCGCTCGACCTGATCGGGGCGACCTTCGAGCGCGACGTTCGGCCCGGCGAGGTGGTCGTGATCGACGAGGACGGGCTGACGGCGGTACAGGCCGTGCCCGAGGGCAAGCAGGCACTCTGCATTTTCGAGCACGTCTACTTCGCCCGCCCCGACTCGACGCTCGCCGGCGCCGAAGTGCACGGCGTACGCGTTCGCATGGGCGAGCGGCTCGCCACCGAGGCGCCCGTCGAGGCCGATCTCGTAATGCCGATCCCGGACTCCGGCACGCCGGCCGCTGTCGGGTACTCACGCGCTTCGGCGATTCCGTACAGCGAGGGGCTGATCAAGAACCGCTACGTCGGCCGCACCTTCATCCAACCCGACGAGGGGCTCCGCCAGCAGGGGATCAAAATGAAGTTCAACCCGCTTGCGGAGGTCGGCGGCAAGCGGCTCGTGATCGTCGACGACTCGATCGTCCGCGGCAGCACGATGAAGCAGCTCGTCAGCATGTTGTTCGAGTCAGGGGCGGCAGAAGTACACGTGCGGGTTTCCTCGCCGCCGATCGTCTCGCCCTGCTTCTACGGGATCGACATGGCCGACGAGGAGCAACTCGCCGCCGCGCATCGCTCGGTCGAGCAGGTGCGCGAGCTGATCGGCGCTACCTCGCTCCACTACCTCTCGCTCGAGGGGATGCAGGCGGCGACGCGGCTGCCCGAGCAGTCGGTCTGCCGCGCGTGCTTCACTCGGGACTATCCGACTCGGGTCCCGGAGTCGCGGAACCTGGCGAAGCTGCGGTTCGAGCCCGCCGCCCCCTGAGCGGCTCAAGTCCGTCCGGACCGTTGCCGATCATGCAGACATGCGGATCGTCGTCCGCCATGACGAGGCGGGAAAATGGTGGTGGGCCGCCGTCGGCGAGAACGGCGGCACGGCCGCCGTCTCCGTGCTCTACGGGAGCAGGACGGATTGCATGCGGGCCGTGTCGGAGCTGAAGGTCGAAGGGCCCAGCGCGCCGATCACCTACGAGGAGCCCTACGCAGCGAGCCCCGCAATGTGGACGATCTCGAGCTTGATCCCGTCCGGGTCGTAGAAGAAGACCGCGTAGTACCCCGGCACGTACGAGTACTCCTGCGGCGGGCTCTCGATCTCGGCGCCGCTGCTGACGAGCCAGGCGTGCCGCTCGTCCACGACCGCGCGTGAGGTCGCCTCCAGCGCCAGATGGTGCAGGCCGACCGCATAGCGGTCGTGGCCGCCCAGCCTTTTGGCCTGGCGCAGCCCGATCGAGCTGCCGGGACCGCCGAGGTACCAGATCGTCTCGCCGCGCTCGCCCTCGACCTCCGTTATCCGGTGATAGCCGAGCGGCGCGAGCAGGTCGCGGTAGAAAGGCAGGCTGCGCTCGATCGAGGAGACGACCAGGTCGACGTGGTGCACGCCACTCGAGCGCATGTGAGCGAGGTTCAGCGGCGCTCGGCAAGCTCCTGCGCCCGCCCGTAGCGGACGGCGCGCCGCACGGCCCGCGGATCGAGCCCGCGCTCGAGCAGCTCCTGGCGTAACTCGCCCTCCCTCGCCATGCGCAGAAAGAGCCACGCGAGCGCGACGAGCGTGACGAGCGAGCCCTCGATCATCATCACGGCTCCGGCGAGCCCCTGATCCTGGAGCGGCGAGATCCCCCAGAGCTCCTCGCCCCGGGCATAGACGCCGTAGAAGACCGCGCCAGACCAGACGAAGACGTTCCCGAGCACCGTCTCGACGGCCCGTACGCCCCCGATGTAGGCCAGCTTCGCGCCCGTCCCGAACCACTCTGGAGCGGGCAGCGTCTCGAGCACGGGCAGCCAGACGATCACGCCGGCGGTGAAGAAGAAGATGTGCTCGAGCGCGTGCAGGACGGAGCTCTGAACGGCGCCCTCGTAGAGCATGGGCAGGTGCCAGAGGTAGAGGTTCGCTGCCCAGATCGGCAGCGCAACCGCCGGGTTTGCGAGCACGCGCAGCCGCTCGACCGGCCGCAGCGCGAGCAGCGGCCGCAAGAGCGGTCCCGTGAGCCCGGCGAGGAGGCAGAGCGGCGCCAAATCTCCGATCAGGATGTGCTGGAGCATGTGGAAGCTGAAGAGCTCCCGCTCCCCGATCGCGGCGATCGGCGAGGCGAACGCGAGTAGGAGCAGGCCGACCCCGGTGGCAAACATCGCCACGCGCCAACCCGGCACCGGCGTCCCCCGCCGGCGCAGGGTTCGCGCCCGCATTCCGTAGGCCAGCGCCGCGAGCAGAACCGGGGCGAGCTGCAGCGGATCGAGCGTCCAGTCGTTCAGCACGCCTCCACTCTAGAATCCGGCCCCCGTGAGGCTCTTCCACTACCACCTCGTCACGAGCCAGGTCCGGCAGGTCGAGGCGCGGTATGTCGGCAAGCTCGCGTTCACGCTCGTCGCCCGGCACGGCCGGATCGGCGAGGACTACCAGTCGTTCGAGTCCGGCACCTCGTGGGAGGAACTGGACGCGATCGGCTTCCAGCTGCGTCTCTCGGAGCTCGAGCGGGGCGCCGTCAACGTCGTCGTCCAGCCCGGACAGTGGGAGTTGCCGCGAGTCGACCATCTCGGCCTGGCGCTCGACGAGGAGGAGTTCGCGGAGGTGATCGACCGAGCGATTGAGCGCGAGCTCCGGATCCAGGCCCACGGCGGCCGGCGCACCTTCATCGCGACCAACGCCGGCTACCGGCTCGAGGTCCACCCGCCCCGCGAGTGGCTCGACGACCTGCTCGACTCGTCCGACGCGCTCGCGCTGCGGGAGCTGCACCTGCTGGCCGAGGCGCCCGAGACGATGGCGACGGCGCTCGCCGAGCTCTTGAACGCCGAGCGGGACGGGACAAGCGTGCAGGTGGGCGACTCGATCGTGCGCTTCCTCCCCGGCGGCCCGCAGGGCCGGCCCGAGCTCCACGCCGAGCTGCTCACTTAGTTGGCGCAAGATGAAGCCTCCGCAGAAGTGGAGGCTCATCGCGCGAAGATCCCTAAAGGGGCCGCCCGCGGCCTAAAAACCGTCCGAGCCCCCGTTCACGAGCGTACGTCAGACCGACCCACCTCGTAGACTCGGCCGGTGAGCGAAGAGCGGACGTACGCCGCCGCCGGGGTGTCGCTCGCGACGGCGGAAGGGATCGTCGGGCGGTTGCGTGCGGCCGTCGAGTCGACCGGCGCACTGAAGATTGGAAATGTGGGGTTCGGCGCCTTCGCGGGGCTGTATCCGCTCGACGACCGGAGGCTGCTCGCCGCCTCGATGGACTCGATCGGGACGAAGCCGGTCGTGGCGCGGCAACGCGGCGCGTTGCGGGCGTGCGGCGCAGATATGGCCGCCCACTGCATCAACGACGTGGTCACCACCGGAGCCGACCCGCTGTTCCTCCTCGACTATGTGGCGGCGAACAAGCTCGAGCTCGAGCAGGTCGCCGAGCTCGTCGAGGGCGCCGCGGATGTCTGCCGCACGGCGGGCGTCGCGCTGATCGGCGGCGAGACGGCGGAGCTGCCGGGCGTCTACCGCGAGGGCGAGCTCGACTTCGCCGCGACGTGCGTCGGGATCGTCGACCGCGACAGGCTGATCGACGGCGCGGCGGTGCGGGCGGGAGACGCCGTCGTCGGGCTTCCCTCCGCCGGGGTGCATGCGAACGGGTTCACGCTCGTCCGCAGCGTCCTGGCCGACGAGGACTACGACGGCCCGGACCTGCTCGCGCCCACCCGCCTCTATCTCGACGACGTTCGCCGCCTGCGCAGTGTCGCGCACGCGTTTGCGCATGTGACCGGCGGCGGCATTCTCGGCAACCTGATGCGGGTCGTGCCCGAGGGCCTTCGAGCCAAGCTGGACTGGGATGCGTGGGAGCGGCCGCCGGTGTTCCACTGGCTCGCGCGGCACGTGGCCGAGGACGAGCTGCGGCGTGTCTTCAACCTCGGGATCGGCTACTGCGCCGTGGTCGCGGCGGCGGACGCGGGCGACGAGCTCGTGATCGGACGGATCGTCGACGCATGATCGGCGTGCTCGTCAGCGGCGAAGGGTCGAACCTGCAGGCGCTGCTCGACGCGGGGCTGCCGGTGCTGGCGGTCGCGTCGAGCCGGCCGGGCGTGCGCGCGCTCGAACGGGCAGAGGCGGCAGGAGTGCCCGCAACCCCGTTCCCGCTCGCCGACTTCGCGGACCGCGACCAGCGAGACGCGACGATGGCGAACTGGCTCCAGGAGCAGGGCGTGCGCCTCGTCGTCTGCGCCGGATACATGCACCTGCTGACACCCGCGTTCCTCGACCGCTTTCCCCGGCGGATCGTGAACGTGCACCCTTCGCTGCTGCCGGAGTTCCCGGGTGCGAGTGCGATCGACGACGCCCTTGCGGCCGGCGTCGAGTCGACGGGCGTGACCGTGCACCTCGTCGACGAGGGCCTCGACACGGGCGAGGTCATCCTCCAGGAGCCCGTCCCCGTCGAGCCGCGCGAGACGCTCGCCGAGCGCATCCACGCCGTCGAGCACCGGCTGCTTCCGAAGGTGGTGAGCGAGCTCTGCGCGCGCTGATCTCCGTCTGGGACAAGACCGGACTGGACGGGTTCGTCAAGGGGCTCTCCTCGCTCGGCTGGGAGCTCGTCGCGAGCGGGGGCAGCGCCGCCTACATCGAGGAGCTCGGCCTGAAGGTGACGCAGGTCGAGAGCCTGACCGAGTTCCCGGAGATGCTCGGCGGCCGCGTCAAGACGCTCCACCCGAAGATCCACGCGGGGATCCTC
>JBKJSM010000036.1:0-17890 GCA_046594445.1 Gaiellaceae bacterium
TGCTCGGGTACGGGACGGTCGGGAGCGCCGTAGCGCGGCTGCTCGCCGACAGCGCAGACGACATCGGGCGTGCGACCGGGCACCGGCTCCGTCTCGTGCGCGCGCTCGTGCGCGACATCAAGAAGGAACGCGAGTTCGCACCTGACGAGGGAGTGCTCACAACCGACTTCGCCCAGGTCCGCGACGACGACTCGATCGCGATCGTCGCGGAGGTGATGGGAGGCCTCGCGCCGACCGGGGACTACCTGCTCGAGCTCCTGCGCGCCGGCAAGCCGGTCGTGACCGCGAACAAGCAGCTGCTGGCGCGCCGCAGCACTGAATTGTTTGCAGCGGCAGCAGAGGCCGGCGTGCAACTCCGCTTCGAGGCGTCGGTCTGCGCGGCGATCCCGGTGATCAAGGTGCTCCGCGAGTCGCTCGTCGTCACGAACGTCCACCGCGTGCTCGGGATCGTCAATGGGACGACCAACTTCATCCTCACGCGCATGGAGGCAGGCGCGGGCTACGAGGAGGCGCTCGCCGAGGCGCAACGGCTCGGCTATGCCGAGGCCGACCCGACGGAGGACGTCTCCGGAGCCGACGCAGCGGCGAAGATGGCGATCCTCGCGAGCGTGGCGTTCGGCTCCCGGGTCGAGCTCGACGACGTCCGCTACGAGGGGATCGAGCGGATCCGGCCCGAGCACGTGGAGGCCGCGCGTGCGCTCGACGCGGTCGTGCGCCTGGTGGGCACGGCGACGCTCGTGGACGGGGCGGTCGACGTCCGCGTCGGCCCCGCTCTCGTCGAGCGGCACCACCCGCTCGCCTCGGTCGAGGGTCCGTTCAACGCCGTGATGCTGCACGGGGACGCGATCCGCGAGATCATGCTGGAAGGACCCGGCGCCGGCGGCCTCGAGACGGCGTCGGCTGTGGTGGCGGACATGGTGAGCGTGCTCGGAACGACAGGGACGGGCTTCCTTCAGGGCGACGCCTGCTGGCGCTCCCTGCCGACGCTGCCCCCGGGCGAGCTTGCCGCGCCGTTCTACGTCAGGATCGCGCTCGAGGACCGGCCGGGCGTGCTCGCGCACGTTGCCGAGCGCTTCGCCGAGCAGGGAGTCTCGATCGCCCGTCTCTCGCAGCAGGTGCACAACGGCAGCGCGGCGCTCGACGTGGTCACCCACAGCGCGCCCTCCGGCCGTGTCGCCGACGCGCTCGACGCAATCGCGGCCCTCCCCGAGGTGCACACCCGCCCCGAGGCGCTCCGCGTCGTCACCGAGCGCGGCGTCTGATGAGCGTCAGCGTCACGCTCGGCGAGGGGTCGACGCCGCTCCTCTCCCTGCCGCGCTTGTCGGCGCGACTCGGCGTCGAGCTCTGGGCCAAGTGGGAGGGCGCGAACCCGACCGGATCGTTCAAGGACCGCGGGATGGCGGTCGCGGTCTCGCGCGCGCTCGAGCGCGGCGCCGCCGGCGTCGTCTGCGCGTCGACGGGCAACACGGCGGCATCGGCGGCCGCTTACGCAGCCCGCGCCGGCCTGCGTGCGGTGGTGGTAACGAGCCGCGGCAGCGTTGCGAGCGGGAAGGTGATCCAGGCGCGCGCGGTCGGCGTCGAGCTGCGGGAGATCGACGGGACGTTCAACGAGGCGCACCTCGAGGCGCGGCGGCTCGCGGAGGCCGAAGGTCTCGTCAACGTCAACTCGATCAATCCGGACCGGATCGAGGGGCAGGCCTCGGCGGCGCGCGAGGTGCTCGAGCAGCTCGGCAGCCTGCCCGACGTGCTCGCGCTGCCCTTCGGCGGGGGCGGCAACACGGTGAGCTACGCGAAGGGATTCGGCGAGACGTTGCCGCGCTTCCTGCTCGGCGAGGCGGCGCAGCGCCAGGACACGTTCGCGAGCGCGATCCGCATCGCCGAGCCTGTGCACCAGCATGAGGTCGACGAGGTGCTGGAGCGCTCCGGCGGGCAGGTCGTGGCTCTGCCGGAGGCGGATCTCGAGCGGGCGTGGCGCTCGCTCGCGCGCGAGGAAGGCATCTTCTGCGAGCCCGCCAGCGCCGCCGGCCTCGCGGCGGTCGAGGCGGCCGGGTTGCGCGACGTGCGGGTCGTCTGCGTCGTCACCGGTCACGGCCTCAAGGATCCCGACGCAGTCTGAGCCGGCAACCCTCCGGGTTCGCGCGCCGGCGACGACCGCGAACATCGGCCCCGGCTTCGACTGTGCGGGCGCCGCGCTCGAGCTCTGGAACGAGCTCGAGCTCCGCCCGGGCGACGGCCCCGTCGACCGCGAGCATCTGGGCGTGCGCGCCTTCGAGCGCATCGCTCCGGCGGATGGCTGGAGCTTCGACTTCACCGACAACATCCCCCAGGCCCGCGGACTGGGCTCGAGCGCCTCGATCGTGGCTCTCGGGCTCGTCGCGGGGGCGATCGTGGCAGAGCTGGAGCCGACCGCCGACGAGCTGCTCGCCCTCGGGATCGAGCTCGAGGGGCACGGGGACAACCTCGCCGCCGCCCTTGTGGGCGGCGTCTGCCTGACGTGGGGTACGCGGATCGCCCGGATCGCCGACACGACGCCCGCCATTCCGGTCGCGGTCGTCCCGGCCACCCGCGTCGACACCCAGGCTTCGCGAGCCTCGCTCCCGCAGGCCGTCCCGCATGCCGACGCGGCGTTCTCCGCCGGCCGCGCGGCGCTCCTTGGCGCAGCGCTGGCCAGCCGCTCGGCCGATCTGTTCGCAGCGGCGCTCCAGGACAGGCTGCACGAGCCGTACCGCGCCGAGAGCTCCCCCCTCCTCGGCCGGATCCGCGAGCGCCTGCCCACCGCGGCCCTCGGCGCGACACTTTCCGGCGCCGGTCCGACGGTGATCGTCTGGGCGCGGAAGGGCCAAGACGTAGCGTGCACCAACGAGCTTCGATCCCAGTTTCCGAACGAGCACGTCCTACCACTCGCGATCTCCCCGACAGGAGCCGGACTGACATGACCGAGCCCGAGAACCCGTACGACCGCCCCTCCGATCCCGCCAAGCGCCACAGCGCTGCGCTGACGGACGGGGCCGATCGCGCGCCGGCGCGCGCGATGCTGAAGGGCACCGGCTTCACCGACGAGGATCTCGCGCGTCCGCTGGTCGGGGTCGCGACGAGCTGGATCGAGACGATGCCGTGCAACCTGAACCAGCGCGCGCTCGCCCAGCACGTCAAGCGGGGCATCCGCGAGGCGGGTGGCACGCCGATGGAGTTCAACACGATCGCAGTGTCCGACGGCGTCTCGATGGGGACCGAGGGAATGCGCGCGTCGCTCGTCTCGCGCGAGGTGATCGCGGACTCGATCGAGCTCGTCGTGCGAGGGCACCTGTTCGACGGGCTCGTCTGCCTGGTCGGCTGCGACAAGACGATCCCGGCGGCCGTGATGGCGCTGGCGCGGCTCGACGTGCCCGGTCTTGCGCTCTACAACGGCTCGATCGCGCCCGGCCGCTACAAGGGCGCCGACGTGACGATCCAGGACGTCTTCGAGGCGGTCGGGGCACACGCCGCGGGGACGATGAGCGGCGCGGAGGTGCACGCGCTCGAAAGCGTCGCCTGCCCCGGCGCCGGCGCGTGCGGCGGGCAGTTCACCGCGAACACGATGTCAACGGCGCTCGACTTCCTCGGCATCTCCCCGGCCGGCCTGAACGGAATCCCGGCGCTGCATCCGTCCAAGGAGGAGGCCGCCTACGAGGCGGGCGTGCTTGCGATGCGGCTCGTGCGAGACGACGTGCGGCCTTCACACATCATCACGCGTGAGGCGCTCGACAACGCCGCGGCGTCGATCGCGGCCAGCGGCGGCTCGACCAACGGCGTGCTGCACCTGCTCGCAATCGCGCGCGAGCTCGGCATCCCGTACACGCTCGAGGACTTCGACGCAGTCGCAGCGCGGACGCCGGTGATCGCGAGCCTCAAGCCGGGCGGCCGCTTCGTGGCGACGGACATGCACGCGGCGGGTGGTGTCGCGCTCGTCGCGCGCGAGCTCTTGAAGCGGGACGACCTGCTGACCGGATCGGCGCCGAACGTCGACGGGCGCTCGCTCGCGCAGATCGCCGCAGCGGTGGAGGAGACGGAAGGCCAGGAGGTCGTCGTCCCGCTCGAGACGCCGTTGAAGGCAACCGGCGGTCTGCGGGTGATCTACGGCAACCTGGCGCCGGACGGCGCGATCGTGAAGCTCGCCGGCCACGAGCGGCTCGTCCACCGTGGCCCGGCGCGCGTCTTCGACTCGGAGGAGGCCTGCTTCGCGGCGGTTAAGGCGCGCGCCGTGCACCCCGGAGACGTCGTCGTGATTCGCTACGAGGGCCCCGCCGGCGGCCCCGGGATGCGGGAGATGCTGCACGTGACAGCCGCGATCGTGGGAGAGGGGCTGTCCGACTCGGTTGCGCTCGTCACCGACGGCCGCTTCTCGGGGGCGACCCACGGCTTCATGGTCGGCCACGTGACTCCGGAGGCTTTCCACGGCGGCCCGCTGGCCGCGCTGGAGGAAGGCGACACGGTCGTGCTCGACGTCGAGTCGCGCGAGCTGCGAGTCGAGCTCTCCGACGACGAGCTCGCCGCCCGGCTCGAGGCCTGGTCGCCGCCGGAGCCCCGCTACAAGACCGGCGTGCTCGCCAAGTACGCGCGCCTCGTCTCGTCAGCGTCGGAAGGAGCGGTGACTCGGCCCTAAGACTCGGGCTGCACGGAGGGGAGGCGCGCGTGAATCTCTCGCGTCAGCACCTCGATCTTCTCCGTCAAAACCTTGTCCTCCTGTGTCAGCGCGGTATTCGCCTCGATCAAGAGCTTCAGGCTGGCGGTGTCCGCCTTGATCGCCGTCTCCCGATCCTGCAACTGTTTCAAGACGTCCTCGCGGTGCGCCTCGAGCCGGTTGACCGCATCCTTGTCTCTGTCCGCCTGACGGGTCTGCGCGAGCAGGATCAGCGGCGCAGCGTAGGCAGCCTGCGTCGAGAACGCGAGATTGAGCAGGATGAACGGGTAAGGATCCCAGCGGAGGCCGACCGCGACGGCGTTGATCGCGATCCAGACGATCACGGCCGCGGTCTGAGCGAGGATGTACTTCGGCGTCCCGAACATGCGGGCAGCAGCCTCGGCCCGCTGGCCGAAACTGTCTTCACCAAATGCGGACGGCGCGTGCGGCACGAAATAGTGTTCGCGCCGGCCGGAACCGCTCCTGCCCGAGGGCGGCAGCCTCAGCTTCGGGTCAGCCGGCGAGCGAACCGATCGGCGCGAGAGCCGGTGAGGCGTGCGACGAGGCGTTCGCCGTACGCCGTCCGCAGAGCAAGCGAGAGCGCCAGCCAGGTCGCGCCTCCGGCAACGCCGGCGAGGACGTCCGAGAGATAGTGCACGCCGAGATAGAGACGGCTGAAGCCGATCAGCGCCACAACGAGAGCGGTTGACGCCAGGATAAGCGTCCGCGCACGTCGCGAGTCGAAGCGGCCCCAGAGCAGGCACGCGAACGCGCCGTAGGTGGCGGCGGAGATCATGGCGTGGCCGCTCGGGAACGAGTACGTGTCCAGGTGGACGAAGCCGACCTCGGGCCTCGGACGCTGGAACGAGAGCTTCAAGATCAGGTTGACCAGCTCTGCCCCACCGAGGACGAGCGGGAGGAACGCCGCGTCGACAAGGCGGCGTCGGCGGTAGAGCACGACGCACACCACACCCGCAATCGCCAGCGCGAAGGCGGGGCTGCCAACGACCGTGATCGCGCGAAAGAGATCGAGAACGGCCGATCCCCGATGATCCGACAGCCAACGCGCGAAGGAGACGTCCCACCGCGCGAGCGGATCCTTCGTCAGGTAGTCCTCCGCGATCCTGGCGAAGAGGAGCGCAGAGCCGAGCGCGGCAAGAAGTGCGAGGGCCGCCTGCCGCCGCTCCGGAGCGTGCCAGACGGCGGCTATCCAGATCGCGGGCCGCCAGGCCCGATGGGCGCGACCGCCGGCGTCGATCCGCGTCATGCGGCTGAAGCTCTCCACCCCCGAAGGGTACCTCCTGGGCTCCACGCGCCCGCGAATCGTGCTTTACTTTGTAAACTGATTCGCAACGTGAGGGCGGGATTCGTCCCGCTCCGCATCAAGAGAGGTCGAGGGATCCGGCCCGACGACGCCTCGGCAACCTGCCCCAGCGCAAGGTGCCAGCCGGCCGAGCAACCGCTCGGATCGATGTAGAGCGACTGGACGAAGGAGGACGAATGGCCCCGACAAACCTCCGTTGCCGCAACTGCGGCAGCGAGCACGGCCTCGACGGAACCGGTACCTGCCCCTCGTGCTGGGGCCCCCTCGAGCCCGTCTACGACCTCGACGAGCTCCGCCCGCGCCTGACGCGGGAGCTGATCGCCGCCGGCCCACCGTCGCTCTGGCGCTACGGGCCGCTGCTACCGGTCGAGACGCCGGCGGAGCCGCGGCTCGCCCCTGGCTTCACCCCGCTCGTCAGCGCCCCGCGACTCGCGGAGGCGCTCGGCCTGCGCGAGCTCTACCTCAAGCTGGATACAGCGAACCCGACGCACTCCTTCAAGGATCGTGTGGTCGCGGTCGCGTGCGCAAAGGCGCAGGAGCTCGGGCTCGGGACGCTCGCGTGCTCGTCGACCGGCAACCTCGCCGGCGCGGTGGCGGCGCGCGCGGCCGTGGAAGGGCTGAACGCGGCCGTCTTCTGCCCGGCGGGCCTCGAGCGGGAGAAGCTGGTCTCGGCCGCCGCATACGGCGCAACGGTCTACGAGGTACGGGGCAGCTACGACGACTGCAGCCGGCTGACGGTCGAGCTCTCCTTCGAGCTGCCCTGGGCGTTCGTGAACGTGGGCCTGCGCTCCTACTACGCGGAAGGCTCGAAGACGGTCGCCTACGAGGTGGCCGAGCAGCTCGGGTGGCGGCTCCCCGATGTCGTCATCTGCCCGGTCGCATCCGGCTCGCTCTTCTCGAAGGTGCACCAGGGCTTCGGCGACTTCCTCGAGCTCGGACTCGTCTCGGGCGCTCGGCCCCGCCTCTTCGGCGCGCAGGCGCAGGGCTGCGAGCCGGTCGCCGCCGCCTACCGCGAGGAGCGGAAGGTGACGCCGATCCGACCCCGGACGAAGGCCAGCTCGCTCGCGATCGGCAACCCCGCCGACGGTGACCACGCGCTTGCTGCCGCCCGCAGCTCCGGAGGCGCCATCTACTCGGTGCCGGAGGACGAGATCGGAGCGAACATGGCGCTGCTCGCGGAGCGATCCGGCGTCTTCGGCGAGGCCGCAACCGGAATCTGCCTCGGCGCGCTCCGGAAGGCGATCGCCGAAGGGAGCGTGACCGCAGACGACTGCGTCGTCCTGCTCGTCACGGGTGACGGCCTGAAGACTCCCGGCCCGGTGGCCGGCCGCCTCGCGTCGATCGCGATCGACGCCGACGCCGACGCCCTGCTGGAGCAGCTCGGAGTCGCCGTTTGAACAACTTTACTTCCTACAGTGGTGGCGGTACCCTCGTTGGTACGGTGCTTAGCCACTCTCCCCCAAGCAGCGGCACCCAGGCCGGCGCGGCGGCATCGCCTGCCGCCGCGCCCGGCCGTCTCAGCGGGGCCCCAGGGCGCTGATGCTGCGCATCGCTTGCCTCCCCGGTGACGGGATCGGACCAGAGGTCACCGCGGTTGCGACGGAGCTCCTTCGCGCGCTGCCGATCGAGGTCGAGATCGCCGAGCACAGCTTCGGCGGCGGCGCCATTCTAGCCCTCGGATCACCGCTTCCCGAGCCGACTCTCGCCGCGTGTCTCGCGGCAGACGCTGTCATCCTCGGGGCGGTCGGGCTGCCCGAGCTGGAGGGCAAGCCCGTGCGGCCCGAGCAGGGCCTGATCGCCCTCCGCCGCGCGCTCGACGTCTACGCGAACCTCCGGCCGGCGACCGGCCCGGGCATTGACCTCGTGATCGTCCGCGAGCTCGTCGGCGGCCTCTACTACGGCGCGAGCGGCCGGAACGACGACGGCTCCGCCTACGACACGTTGGAGTACGCGCCGCACGAGATCGAACGCATCGCCCGGCGGGCGTTCGAGATCGCGGGCACGCGCCGCGGCCACCTGACCTCGGTGGACAAGGCCAACGTGCTCGAGACCTCCCGCCTCTGGCGCGAGACCGTCATCCGCGTCTCGGCCGACTACCCGGACGTGGAGCTGGAGCACATGCTCGTCGACACGGCAGGCATGAAGCTCGTTCAGAGCCCGCAGCAGTTCGACGTGATCGTCACGGAGAACACCTTCGGCGACATTCTCTCGGACGTCGCGGCAGGTGTGTGCGGCGGCCTCGGCCTCGCCGCGTCGGCGAGCCTCGGCGACCGGCGACCCGGGATCTTCGAGCCGGTGCACGGCTCCGCTCCCGACATCGCCGGTCGCGGGATCGCCAACCCAGCGGCGATGCTCCGCTCGGTCGCACTGCTGCTCCGGCATGCCGCCGACGAGCCTGCGCTCGCCGCCTCGCTCGAGGCTGCGGTCGACCGGGCGCTCGCCGAGACACCCACCGCCGACCAGGGCGGCACCGCGACAACAGCCCAGTTCACCGAGTCCGTGCTGCACGGGATGCTCGAGGCCGCCCGGTAGATGAGCCGCATTCTGGTCGCCTACGCGGGCGGAGCCGCAGCCCACGCAGCCGCCGCGTCCGAACTGCTCTTTCCCGACGCGGAGCTCCTGCCGCTGCCGAGCTTCCGGGCGGTAGCGCGCGCGACGATCGCGGGTGAGGCGTCGTTCGGCGTGCTCGCGATCGAGAGCTCGCTGGCCGGCCCCGTGGCCGAGACGCACGACCTCCTGCACGACGCGCCGCTCTCGATCATCGGCGAGGCGACGATTCCGATTCGCCACTATCTGGTCGGCAGGGCGGAAATCGACCTGAACGACGTGCGGATCGTCCGCTCGCACCCGTCCGCGCTCGAGCAGTGCCGCGCCCTGCTTGACGGGATGCCCAACGCGCAGCGGATCGCCGCCGCGACGACCGCCGATGCCGCGCAACAAGCCGCTGAGAGCGGCGATCCGACGGAGGTGGCGATCGCGAGCGACCGTGCCGCGGGTCACTTCGGGCTGCACGTGATCGCGAGCGACGTCGGCGATGAGCCCGACCTGCACACACGGTTCGTCTCGCTCGCCACCTACACGCGCATCGACGGCGGCGGCACGACGTGGCGTACGGCCTTCTCCTTCGTCACCGACCATCGCGCCGGCGCGCTCCACTCGGCGATCGAGCCCTTCGCGAGGCACGGCGTCGACCTCGTCCAGCTCGTGTCCCGACCGCTCGTGCGGACGTCCTGGCGCTACCGCTTCGACGCCGTGCTCGCGGGCCACCCGCTTGACGGCCCCTCCCGGGAGGCGCTGACCGAGCTACGCGACCGCGTCGTGCGGCTCCGGATCTTCGGCTCGTACCCAGCAGGGCCGGTTTCCTAGGAAGCGGCCAGCGTCGCCGTGTCGACCCGGGCGGGGTGCGACTCCTCGTACGCCTCGATCCGCTCGTCGTGGGCGAGTGAGCGGGCGATGTCGTCCAGCCCGTTCAACAGGCACTCCCGCTGGAAAGGGTCGAAGTCGAACGGGATCTCGCGGCCGGCGGGATCGACGATCAGCTGCCGCTCGAGGTCGACTTCCGCGAACGCTCCCCCGCCGACCGCGCCGATCAGCTCACGGAGCTGCGCGGGTGGAAGCACGATCGTGACGAGCCCGATCTTGAGGCAGTTCGTGGCGAAGATGTCCCCGAAAGAGGGCGCGATCACAGCCTCGAAGCCGTAGTCCTGCAGCGCCCACGCAGCGTGCTCGCGCGAGGAGCCGCAGCCGAAGTTGGCGCCGGCGATCAGGATCTTCGCTCCGGCCGCATCTGGGTCGTTCAGCTCGAAGTCGTGGCGGAGCATCCCCACGCCGTCGAAGCGCCAGTCGAAGAAGAGGAACTCGCCGAAGCCGGTGCGCTCGATCCGCTTCAGGAACTGCTTCGGGATGATCTGGTCGGTGTCGACGTCCGCGCGGTCGAGCACTGCGACCGGGCCTCTGACACGCCTGAAGGGCTTCACGGCTGGATCCTCACGCCTGGGCCGCCAGGGCGCGCGGGTCGACGAAGCGCCCGGCAATCGCGGTCGCCGCAGCGAGTTGCGGGCTGACGAGGTGTGTGCGCCCGCCGCGGCCCTGCCTGCCCTCGAAGTTGCGGTTCGAGGTCGACGCGCAGCGCTCACCCTCTGCGAGCACGTCCGGGTTCATGCCGAGGCACATCGAGCAACCGGCGCGCCGCCACTCGAACCCAGCGTCGCGGAAGACACGGTCGAGCCCCTCCGCCTCGGCCAGCTGCTTGATCGTCGCGGAGCCTGGAACGACAAGGGCGCGAACGTTCGGATGGACGTGCTTGCCGGCGACCACGGCGGCGGCCGCGCGCAGATCCTCGATGCGGGCGTTCGTGCACGAGCCGATGAAGACGCGGTCGACCGGGATGTCCTGCATCGCGGTTCCGGGCTCCAGGCCCATGTAGGTGAGCGCCCTCTCGGCTGCCAGACGCTTGTCCGGATCGGCGTAGGCCGCTGGATCCGGAACGCGACCCGTGACGGGGACCACCATCTCCGGGTTTGTCCCCCAGGTGACCTGCGGAGCGAGCTGGCCGACGTCGATCGCGAACTCGCTGTCGTAGGCGGCGTCCGGATCGGAGACGAGCGTGCGCCAGTCGTCGAGCGCTCGCTCCCAGTCGGCGCCCGCGGGCGCTCCGGGACGACCGTCGAGGTAGGCGAACGTGGTCTCGTCCGGCGCGATCATCCCTGCGCGCGCCCCGGCTTCGATCGACATGTTGCAGATCGTCATCCGCTCCTCCATCGAGAGGCCACGGATCGGTGCGCCGGTGTACTCGAGCACGTGGCCGACGCCGCCGGCGACACCCAGCTGCCCGATCGCGCCGAGGATCATGTCCTTCGCGGTGATGCCGGGCGGGAGCTCGCCCTCGAAGTGGACGCGCATCGAGCGCGGCCGTACCTGGGGGAGACACTGCGTCGCGAGGACGTGCTCGACCTCCGACGTGCCGACTCCGAACGCCAGCGCGCCGAACGCCCCATGGGTGGAGGTGTGGCTGTCGCCGCAGACGATCGTCATGCCCGGTTGGGTGAGCCCGAGCTCAGGGCCGATCACGTGCACGATCCCCTCGCGGCCGCTCCCGGTCGCGAAGAGCGGCACGCCGAACTCGTCGCAGTTGCGTTGGAGCGCGTCGAGCTGGGCTTTTGCGAGCGGATCGGTTACCGGACCGTCCTCCGTCGGGACGTTGTGATCCATCGTCGCGAGCGAGAGATCCGGCCGCCTCACATGCCTGCCGGCGAGCCGCAACCCGTCGAACGCCTGCGGCGAGGTGACCTCGTGGATCAGGTGCAGGTCGACGAAGAGGAGCGCCGGCTCGCCCTCGGGCTCGACGACGACGTGCCGCTCCCAGATCCGCTCGAAGAGGGTTTTCGCCATCCGACCTATTTTAGTCACGCTCGAGGGCCGACGCTGTACTTTCTGCAGTAATGCGGCGACGGTTTCAAAAGTCACAATCTTGACCATGTTGAAGGCGTGACGGCGGATCCGCACCCCGGCTTCACGGTGATCGAACTCCCTGGCGAATCCGATGCGTACACGGCCCCGCGCATCCGCTCCGACCTGGCGACGGCGCTCGGCTCCGAGAGCCCGCTGGTCGTCGACCTGAGCCAGGCGACGTTCGTCGACTCGACGATCGTCTCCGTGCTCCTCGAAGGCCTGGCCGACTGCGAGCGCCTCGAGCGGCCCCTGCTGTTGCTCCTGCCCGACGACGCCGCCCCCGAGGTGCACCGGCTGTTCGAGATCACCGGCCTCACCGCCCTGCTGCCGCTCGTCCGCAGCTGGGACGAGGCGGCCACCCGCATCGCCAACTAGCGCGCGCCGACCTCGCCCGACCAGCGGTAGAGGTGCTCCGGCCGGCCCGTCGCGCCGTAGCGGAGCGTCAGCTCGACGGAGCCCAGCGACTCGAGGTACTCCAGATACCGTCGCGCCGTCCCGCGGCTGATCCCGGCCTGCTCGGCGACGTCGACGGCGCTCACCTCGGTCTCGGACTCCCGCGCAGCCGCCACCACGAGCCCCAGCGTCGGCGCCGAGATTCCCTTCGGCAGCCGCTCGCGCCCCTCGACCCGCAGCAGCGAGAAGAGGTGGTCGACGTCGCCCTGGCTCGCCTCCCGCAGCCGCCCGAGCCGCTGCTTGAGGGCGGCGTACCGCTCCAGGCGCTCGCGGAAGGTCTCGAACAGGAACGGCTTGACCACGTAATGGACCACTCCGCCCTGCATCGCGGAGCGCAGCGTCTTCACATCCTTCGCGGCCGTCACGGCGATCACGTCCACGGTCGCCTCCTCGTCCTGGCGCAGCCGCCGCAGCACGTCGAGCCCGCTCATGTCCGGCAGGTAGATGTCGAGCAGGACGAGATCGGGCCGCAGCCGGCCGACGAGCTCGAGGGCCTCGCCGCCGGAGTGGGCCTCGCCCACCACTTCGAAGCCACCGATCCGCTCGACGTAGCTGCGGTGGATCGACGCGGACATGAAGTCGTCGTCGACGACGAGCGTCTTGATCACGCCGGCGCTCCTGCGCGTTCGGGGTCGTGCGGGAGGAAGACGGTGAAGAGCGCGCCAGAGTCGTTCTCGACCGTGACGTAGCCGCCCTCGCGGCGCCGGACCGTCTGGCTCACGAGCGCGAGCCCGAGGCCGCGCCTGCCGGTGCCGTTCGCCACCTTGGTCGTGAACCCGTCCCGGAAGATCTCGTCCACGAGCGAGGGATCGACTCCCGGCCCGGAGTCCCGAACCTGGATGACGACGCCGCCGGGCTCGTCGCGCAGCGTCACCGAGATCGAGCCGCCGCCGACCGCGGCGACGGAGTCGAGCGCGTTGTCGACCAGGTTCCCCACCACCGTGACGAGGGCGCGCGGATCGCCGTAGCCCTCGGGCAGCCGTGAGTCCTCGGTGACGCGCAGCTCGATTCCCCGCTCGGACGCGACCGCGGCCTTTCCGAGCAGCAGGGCCGCGAGCGTCGGCTCGCCTACGTTCTCGATCACGGCCGCGACGAGCTCCTGGTGGACGACGGAGGACTTGCTGATGTATCCGACCGCTTCCTCGTAGCGGCCGAGCTCGATCAGGCCGGCGACCACGTGCAGCCGGTGCGAGAACTCGTGCTCCTGCGCGCGCAGGGCGTCGGCGAGGCTGCGCACGTCGTTCAGCTCGCGCAGGAGGAACTCGAGCTCGGTCCGGTCGCGCAGCGTCACGACCGCCCCGACGTCGCGTCCGCGCACGGTCACCGGCATCCGGTTCGCCACGAGCACGCGGTCGTTGACGAGCACGACCTGGTCGGGCCCGTCCACGGAGCCCTCGACGACGTCCCGCACGTGCCCCGCCGGGAGGACGTCGGCAAATGGGCGGCCCACCACCGAGTCGTCGACGTCGAGGAGGCGCTTCGCCTCGTCGTTGACGAGGATCACGCGCCCGGCGGGATCGGTCGCGACCATCCCCTCGCGGATTCCGTGCAGGACCGCCTCACGCTGCTCGAGCAGGGCGGAGATCTCCGTCGGCTCGAGGCCGAAGGTCTGCCGCTTGATCCGGCGCGCCAGGAGGATCGACCCAAGCGCGCCGAGCGCCAGCCCGATCGCCGGCGGAATCAGCAGCACCGGCAGGTCGTTTCGGAGCTGCGCGCTCACCTGGTTCGCGAGCAGGCCGACCGAGACGAGGCCGATGACCTCTCCGCCCGCATTCCGCACCGGGACCTTGGCGCGCATCGAGCGGCCGAGCGAGCCGGTCTGCACGCCGACGTACTCGCGGCCGAGCAGCGCCTCGCTGGGATCGGTGGAGACTCGCTGCCCGATCTTCTCGCGATCGGGATGGGAGTAGCGGATGCCCTGCTCGTTCGCGACGACGACGAACGAGGCGCCGGTGCGGATGCGGATTCGCTCCGCGATCGGATTGATCACCCGCTCGGGATGAGGCATGCCGAAGGCGGCGCGGATCTCCGGGATCTGCGAGACAGTGCGCGCGATCGCGAGCGACTGCCGGCCGGACTCCCGGTCGAGCTGGGCCCGAGCCTGCTGGATCGAGACGGCGACGCCCGTCCCCAGCGTCAGGACGATGATCGCCAGCTGCAGGAGCACGATCTGCGTCGACAGCCGCAGGCGGCCCAATCCCCAACGCCGTTCTCTCGACATCGGGCGAAGTGTACGACGCCAATCTCGCGCAGCTTCGTGGCGAAAAGGGACAAAACGCTTTCAACAATCAAAACGGCAAAGAATCGCCGCAAGGATGAATCGGAGGTCACAACTTCCTAACCTCCCGCGCGACCGACCCGTGCCGTCTCCTACGGCCGGGAACTCCGACGTGGGAGGAACGATGAAATTGACGTCCAGCAGGCGCTGGTTGCCGGTTGCCGCTGTCGCACTCGTCGCGGGCGCGCTTCTTGCAGGAACAGCCGGAGCGCGGACCGACGAGTCGGCGGCCACCCCGGGACCGCTCGCCGGCCTGATCAAGCAGTCGAAGAAGGAGTCGGGTCTCGTCTTCTACGCGAACGCCCCGGCCTCGAACCTCAAGGTCGTCACCGACCGCTTCAAGTACTACCACCCCTGGATCCAGACGACGGCGTACGACCTCGACAACAACGTCATCTTCTCCAAGTACGCGTCGGAGGCCGCTCAGGGCACCCGCACCGCGGACCTGCTCATCTCGAGCGCGCCGAACCTCTGGGTGTACGCGACGCGGCAGAAGTACCTGGTCGACTACGACCCCCTGCAGCTGAGCGCATTTCCGAAGTTCGCGAAGCAGTACAAGGGCGTCTTCATCATCTCGCCCGACCCGGCGATCATCATGTACAACAAGCTGCTCCTGAAGGACAAGGTGCCGAGCTCACTGACGGAGATGGCGAACGATCCGGGCACCTACGGGAAGCTGACGGGCTACACCGTCGACAACCTCTTCGGCTACACCGGGATCTGGGGCTACGTCCAGAAGAAGGGGTGGTCGAACTTCGAGAAGATCGGCAAGGACAAGTTCAAGGCGCAGACCGGGGTCGCCGGCCAGCGGTCGCTCGTCTCGCAGGGTGCGGCCGTGGCGGCGTACCTGACCTCGCCGACGGTTCGGTTGGGTATCGAAACCGACCCCCAGCTCTCGAAGATCCTCGGCTGGACGTACAACAAGGACGCGACGCCGCTGATCCCGCGCGGGATGGGCATCACCGCCAAGGCGGCGAGCCCCGCGTCGGCGAAGCTGTTCCTGAACTGGCTCTTCACGAAGGCCGGCCAGCAGGCAATGTGCGACGCAGGCTTCACGGCGTTCCGCAACAACTTCACGCCGAAGAACTGCAGCAACACGCTGGCCGACGTCTACGCGAAGGTCGGGCAAAAGAACGTGATCCTCGTTCCGTTCAGCCAGAAGTTCGTCAACGACTATCCGAAGTTCAAGGCCCGCTGGCACGGGATCTTCGGCTAGCACGCGGCGGCTGAACAGGCCCCGATGAGTACCGCGACCCACGAGCAGCCGTTCCCGCGCCCACGCCGGAGTCTCATTCCGGCGTGGGCGCTGCACTGGGCGACGTGGCTCCTGGTCGTCGCGCTCATCGTGGGCCCGTTCGTGCCGCTCGTGTACGCCTCGCTGCGCGACCGCCCGCTCTACGAGGCCGGGGGCGTGCTGACCGTCGAGCCCTACCGCGAGCTCTTCGGCGACTCGGCCTTCTGGCATGCGTGGGGCAACACGCTGGTGTTCGCGTCGCTCACGACCCTGATGGCCGTGCTCGGCGGGGCGCTGGTCGCGATCCTCGTCGCTCGCACCGATCTCGCGGGCCGAAAGCTGTTCGGCCGGCTGATCCTGTTGCCGATCCTCCTGCCCTCGCTCGGGATGGTGCTCGGCTGGCTCGTGATCTGGGGTCCCGGCGGCTACCTCACCGCGATGTTCTCCGACCGGCTCCATTTGCCGACACTCGCGATCGACACGATCCCGGGCATGGCCCTCGTCGAGGCGACGCGACTGCTGCCGATCGCGTTCCTCACCTGCCAGGCAGCTCTCTCGCGTGCCGACTCGTCGCTCGAGGACGCCGCGCGCAGCGCGGGGGCCCGCCCCGTGCGGGTGCTCTCGAACATCACGATCCCGATGCTCCGGCCGGCGCTCCTGAACGCGGCGACGCTCATCTTCACGCTCTCGATCGCGGCGCTCGGGATCCCGCTCCTGCTCGGGACCTCGAACAACATCGTCTTCGTCTCCAGCTATCTCTACAACACGTGGACGAACGCGTCGACGCCGGATCCGGGCTCGGTCAGCGCCGGCGCGGTGATGATGCTCGTCGTCGCGACCGCGCTGCTCCTCCTCCGCAATCGCCTGCTCGGCGCCGAGGCGCGGTTCGTCTCGGTGGGCGGCAAGTCGGGACGCCAGGCCCTGCTGCGCCTCCGGCGCTGGCGCTGGCCGCTGGCCGCCCTGCTCGCGCTCTACCTCGTCTTCACCACGCTCGTGCCGGTCATCGGACTCGCGCTGATGTCGTTCGTCGTCGTCCTGACGCCGCTCGTCCCACCGTGGGAGCTCCTGACCTCGTCGCACTGGAACGTGCTCCTCGACGACGACACCTTCCGCCGTTCGATCCAGAACAGCGCGATCATCGCCGTCGTCGGAGCGGTGGGGACGACTGCCTTCGTGGCGCTCGCGACGCTCGTCGCGCACCGGTCGGGCTTCCGCTTCCGGCGCACGCTCCCGTTCCTGATGCTCTATCCGCGCGCGACGCCCGGGATCATCATCGGCATCGGCTTCTTCTGGGCGTACCTGCTCACCGGCGCGTTCGGCGATTACATGCGCGGCAGCATCTGGGGGATCATGCTCGCTTTCTGCGTGCGCAACCTGCCGCTCGCGTACATCGTTATGTACCCGACGCTGGCGCGGATCGGCGAGGAGCTCGACCGCGCCGGGCGCGCCGCGGGCGCCGGCTGGTGGCGCACCAGCCGTAGCATCGTCCTGCCGCTGCTGAAGCCCGCCATCTTCGCTTCCTTCATCCTGATGTTCGTCGAGATCATCAACGACTACGACCCGGCGGTCTTCCTCGTGAAGCCCGGCACCGAGGTGATGGGAGCCACCATGCTCGCGCAGTTCATCCAGGGCACCGTCGGGCCGGTCTCGGCGCTCGCGATGGTGCAGGTCGTGATCACAGTGGTCGTGCTCTCGGTCGGCGCGAAGCTGTTCAAGATCGGCGTCACGGGAGGAGAGCACGGTGCCTGAGATCCACGTCCAGAACCTCGTCAAGCAGTTCGGCGAGCAGCGGGCGCTCGACGATGTCACCTTCAAGGTGGAGGAGGGCGAGCTGTTCACCCTGCTCGGCCCCAGCGGCTGCGGCAAGTCGACGACGCTGATGTCGATCGCCGGCTTCCAAAATCCCGAGGGCGGCCGGATCGCCGTCGGCGACGAGACCTTCTTCGACGCGTCCGCAAAGGTGGCCGTGCCCGCGGAACGGCGAAACCTCGGCATCGTCTTCCAGTCCTACGCGGTCTGGCCGCACATGACCGTCTTCGACAACCTCGCCTTCCCGCTCAAGGTGCGGAAGCTGAAGCGGGCGGCGATCCGGACGCGGGTGCTCGAGGTGCTCGAGCTCGTCGAGATGACCCCGTACGAGAAGCGCTACCCGCACCAGCTCTCCGGCGGCCAGCAGCAGCGCGTCGCCTTGGCGCGCGCCCTCGTCTACTCGCCGTCCGTCCTCCTGCTCGACGAGCCGTTCTCGAACCTCGACGCGAAGCTGCGCGAGCGGGCCCGCGCCTGGGTGAAGGAGCTGCAGCACCGCCTCGGCCTGACGACGATTTTCGTCACCCACGATCAGGACGAGGCCCTCTCGATGAGCGATCGCGTCGCCGTGATGAGCGCGGGCGAGGTGCAGCAGATCGGCACGCCCGAGGAGATCTACCGCCGCCCGGGCAACCGGTTCGTGGCGGAGTTCGTCGGTCGCGTCAACCTGATCGACGGCGTCGC
>JBKJSM010000025.1:0-13408 GCA_046594445.1 Gaiellaceae bacterium
TAGACCGCGCCGATAGGCGCCCCGCAGCTCCGGCAGCGCCCGCGCAGCACGAGCCACGAGATGACGGGAACGTTCTCGTACCAGGCGAGCTCATGGCCGCAGCTCATGCAGGCCGACCCGGGGCTGACGATCGATCGCTTGAGCGGCACGCGCGCAGCGACGACGTTCAGGAAGCTGCCGATCGCGAGGCCCGGCGCGAAGGCGGCGGCCGCAAGCGCGTAGTGCACTAGCCCCAGCTGCCGGGCTCGTTCGTGATCGTCGCCACGTCTTCGTAGGTTGCAGGCATCCCGGGCATCAGCGTCCCTATCGGCACGTAGTGGTTCACGCTCGAGTTGGCGAGAGACACTCTGCGGGCGATGATCGGCCCCCACACCGTCGAGCTGTTGTCCTCAGCGTAATCGTTGACCGCGTAGATGGCCCCCTGGAAGGAGGTGTTGTTGCCGATCGTGACGTTCCGGCCGGACACCAGCGCGAGCAGGTTCTGCTGCGGGTTCCAGTCGGCGTCGCACTGGGGGTCACCGCAGAGCACGGTCTGGTTGGAGAGCGTGATGTCGCCGGCCGCGTAGATCGTCGCGCGGCCCGCGTAGATCGCGCGATTCGACTGGCTGAAGACGATCGAGCCGTCGAAGTAGAGCGTGCCTGCGATGGTCAGCACCTGCGTGGACGGGCTCCAAGAGATCTGGCCGACGAGTGCGCCGGCCGCGTCGTAGACGCGGCAGTCGTATGCGCCGCTCGGCGTCAGGTCGACCGCGCTGCGGCTCGTGTTGGGTGAGGCGTCGTTGTCGAAGCCGCCCGGGAAGCTGCCGACCGTGCAGCCGTGCCGCGGGCCTGGCTGGGCATTGTAGTACCAGCCCGCCAGGTCGACCGGCGGCTTGACGAAGGTGGTCGGCTGCGCATCCGAGATCGTCGCGTAGACACGCTGGGCAGGCCCGCATGGCTTGACGAAGGCGCCGCTCGACCCGACCCGGCAGCCCCCGCCGACGTGCGCCTCGTGGATCGGCGCGTCCACCGTGCCGACGTGCGCCGAGTTCTGGAACTCGAGCGTCCCGCCGACCTGGAGGGCGTAGCCCGAGACCTGGGCCGTGTTCGACAGCCGTAGGTTGCCGCGGACGTAGAGGGGGATGTTCACATTGACGGAGTTTCCGAGCGCCGTCGTGGCAGTGGGGTCGTCGACGTAGACGTAGTTCCAGACCGCGTTGTTCGCCGCTCCGCGCTGGGCCGAGCCGAGCCTGGCGCGGCTGCTGGAGCTGCGGACGACGTCGCCCGGCCCGGCGGGGTTGGGAACCCGGCCGATGCCGACCAGCGTCCACGTGCTGCCGCTCAGCGTGCCGTAGTAGGTCGTCTGGCCACCGTCCATCTGGCGGGTGGTGGTCGGAACCGCGCCCGCCATCGTCGGCGCGCCGGAGTTGTAGAGGGTCGACTGCGCGTAGGCAACCCCCGCCTCGGCCAGCGCCTGGGCGCGCAACCCGGCGTCCGAGACTCGTGCCGCCCCGGAGTTGCTGGTCGCGAACTGAACCACGGAGCCGCCGAGAACGCCGGCCGTCGCCATCGTCATGAGCGCGAAGGGCAACGCCAGACCAGCCTCGGAACCGAGGCGGCGACACTGTCTTCCGATGGATGGAACGAGCCCTCGAACCACTGCAGCACCTTTCGTCGTCGATCCCGAGCCGCAGTAATGAAGACCTCTCAAACGCAGTAAACCTGCGCCTGAGCAGCCGAAAATCCCCCTGTTGGGGGAGCCCGAAGCCCTACCCGGAGTAGTTCTGGGGCGGCTGGGGCTCTGCGTAGACCGTCGGGTTGCCCGGCCAGCCGACCGGCACCGACGTGATCTGCGGGAACTCGTGCGTCTGCACCGAGTTGTTGATGTCAAAGGTGCCGGCCACGACGGGACCGTCGTACTGGACCGAGTTGTCGAACCTGACCGTGTTCGTCGCGTAAATGCTGCCCTGGAGGCGCGCCGAGTTCTGCAGAGTCACGCCGTTGCCGGAGCCGTCCGCGATGATGCCGAGGTTGTTCACGTTCGGGTCCCAGCTCGTGAAGTCGCAGCTGCCTCCTGAGACGCCTCCGCAGAGCTGCGAGGTGCCGCTCATCGTGAAGCTCCCGGAGAGATAGAGCGTGGCGAGGCCGCTGTAGGTATTCGTGACGTTGTTGCTGATCGACGCCGAGCCGTCGATGTAGACGACGCCTCTGACCGTGAGCACCTTCGTCGTGTTGTTCCACGAGAGCTCGCCCAGCAAGTCGGTCTGGTTCGGGGGAACGTCGTAGTACCGGCAGGTGTAGTTCGACCCAGGCGTCAGGTTGAAGTTGGCGGCGCTGTTGTTCTTCGTCGTCGACCCGCTCGACTCGAACGCGGTGAGAGCGATGCCCGAGTAACCGCTGCCGCAGAACTGCGTCGGCCCCGGCTTTGCGTTCGCGTACCAGAAGTCGAAGTTGGCGGTGGGGCCGGCGCCGGGAAGCGTCCCGCTCAGGATCGTGGTGGCGTTGACGCGGGTCGCCGCGGTGCAGGGGGTCGTCCAGGCGCCGCTCGTGCCGACGCGGCAGCCGAGCCCGACCTGGGCCTGGTTGATCTTGTTCGCGACCGTGCCGACGCTGCCGGTGCCGCCGAACTGGATGTGCTCGCCAACGTAGAGGTTGGTCACGTCCGGCGCAGCCGCCTTCACGACCGACGACGAGTTCTCGAAGCAGAGGTCGCCCAGGATGTACATCGAGGCGTCGATCGCGACGCTGTTCTGGAACGTGACGTCGCAGGCAGCGCCCGTGTTCTTGGCGAACATGTAGTTCCAGGCGTTCGAATTGAGCGCTTGCGTCAGGGACGGCTGAATCTTGATCGTCGAGGTGACCTCGCGACGAACCGCCGCCGTACCGGCGTTCGGCGCCGCGACGATCCCGAGGCCGTGCATCACCCACTGGCTTCCGGTCAGGACCCCCCACCACTTGACGGTGCCGCCCTCGTACGCGCGAATGTAGTTCGCATGCGCGGGGTTGGAGGAACTGGGCTCGCTGCTCGGCAGGGTCGCCTGCTGGAGCGCGTTGTTCGAGGGGTTCGAAAGGACTGCGGCTCCGTTGTTGAGGCCGGCTTCGGCGAGCGAGTAGGCGATCTGCTCGGCTTCGGAGCGGTTCGCCGTGCTCGAGTTCGCCGTCGTGAACTGAACGACCGTCGTCAGCGTGACTGTGGTCACGAGCACGGTGAGCAGCGCGAAGACGAGACTCGAGCCCCGCTCGTCCCGCACCCGGCCGCGGATGATCTGGCGCACGGCCGTCATGCCCTGGTGCTGTTGCGCAGCACGATGTTGTCGTCCAGCACGTAGGAGCGCGTCGTCTTGAGCGAGGGCACGTTGACGGGGAGGCGGACGCTCAGGAACGCAAGACTCGTCGAGCTCTGGGCGGAGTAGGTGAACGCCCCCGCCTGGGTCAGGTGCTCCGCGTACTTTCGGCCCGTGCCGCTACAGGTGGCGCTCTTGTAGCGCCACAGGTCCCAGCGAGTCCCATTCGCCGCCGTGCACCAGGTGATCGCGCTCAGCCCGCCGGCTGTCGGACAGGTGCTCGGGATCGTCAGGGTCGCGATAGGCCTGCGTCCATCGGGCGACGCCGTCCCGGACAGGGTCACCGATTGGGCGCAGTGCACCTCGCGACGCAGCCCGTCCAGCCCGAGCCGCGCGGCCGTTTGCGCCTGAAAGCGCTTGTTCATGTCCACCTCGGTGTTCGTTGCGGACACGAGCAGCAGGCTGATCGAGGTCATCACGGCGCCGAGAATCGACATCGAGATGAGCAGCTCGATGAGGCTGTAGCCGCCTTCGTCGCGCCTGAGCGCGGCGATGCGGCTCACCGCGACCTCGCCTCCACGCCGGCGAGTGTCCGGCGCGCGAGCTGCTCGCTGCGCCGACCGACGCCCCACAGCTCCTGGACATGCCGGTCGACGGCGATCAGCTTCTGTAGAGCCTCCACACCGCCCGACCAGCCGAAGGATGCGCCGGTGACGATCCAGTTGTGCTGGTAGAGCCAGTGGTCGACGGCCTGCGGAGTGGGCGACTTGCGAGTCTCGAGCCAGGCCGCGAGCTGCGTTGCGCGCTGCGCGAGCGTGATCTCGTCGAGCGGCTCCTTCGGCGCGCCGGTCACCGCGAACGCGGGCTTGCGGCTCGCCTCCTTCTTCGCGGCCGCTTTGGGGGCGTTCAGAGGCTTGGGCTTCGCGACCGGCTTCGGCGCGGAGGCGGCCGACTTGGCCGGCGCCGCTGAGGCCTTCCTGACGCCGACGAGGCGCACGGGGCTTCCGGGGTACGGCGAGGCGTTCTCCGGCAGGCCCTCCTGCTTGTACGTCGGGTTGCGCGCGAGGCCGAGCGTGACGATCGGCGCGCCCTCCGCGATCACGCGGGTGCCCGGAGCGGGCGTCTGAGAGGCGACGACATTGACGGAGTAGCCCTGCACGGATCCCCTGACCTTCCAGGCGAAGCCGCTCTGCTCGAGCGCTCCCTTCGCGAAAACGTAGGCCTGGCGGCGGACATCCGGGACAACAAGCGTGGCGAGCTCCGGCTCGGCCGACGGGACAACCGGCTTCGGCGCCGACCCCGTGGAAGTGGCGGCGAGCGTCAGCGTCGCCGTCGCCAGCACCGCAACGGTGACGAAGACGGCGATTGCTGGAACGCGCGCAAAGATCCCTGTGCCCATACCGCTCTTAGTCGGCAGAACGGCCCGGGAACTCAAGACCCGGCGAGGGTGAACTCGATCACCTCGCCGGCGTCCTCGTCCTGGGGCGAAATCACCGCGAAAACGGCCCCCGGCATCGAGGTGTCCGCCGGAGTGGCGTCCTGCCAGGTGAAGGCGATCCCGGCGAACTCGTGGAACCACGGCATCTCTTGCGGGTAGCGCGCCGGCTTCAGGCCGAGATGCAGGTGGGGCCCGGTCGAGCGGCCGGTGGAGCCCACGAGACCAACCCACTCGCCGGCTGCAAGCAGAACGCCGGTTTGCACCGCCGCGTCGCGATACGACAGGTGGCAGTACACCCACTCGAGGCCGCCGTCGAGCGAGCGGAGGGTGAGCCCGATCCCGCACGCGCCGGTGTCGGTGAGCGTGAGCACGACGGCGTCGGTGAGCGCAAAGACGGGCGAGCCGAGCGGTGCGGCGATGTCGGCCGCCGGGTAATCGTGGTGGTCGCGCCCGACGGAGACGGCGCCGGGGCCTCCGCCGACCGGGAAGACGTATCCGTCCGCCCGGCTCGGCATGCCAAGGAGGTCGGCCGCAGCGGGCGCGAACGACGCCGAGTGCGCCCCCGTCCGGGCGGCTTCGAGCGAGCCTTCGGCGACCTGGAGCTCGTGCCAGAGGCGCTCGGTCTCGGCGGCGGCGGCGATGCGATCCTGCTCGGCCTCAAAAGCGGTCTTCTCCGCGGAGAGCTTGTCGGAAAGCAGCAGCGCGAAATCGGTTGCGGCGCCGGCGAGCTCCTCGGCGCGCGCGGTCAGCTCCAGCTCGTGCTCCTGGGCGGCATTGAGCGACTCGCTCAGCGACGCGACCTGCGCCTGGGCACCCTCGAGGGCGATCGCGATCCGGTCGAGCGAGAAGACGACGTCCGCGTCGCCACCCCCACCGAAAACCGCCGCCAGCTCGAGCACGTCGTCGACGTACCACTGCGCGTGGTTGTACGCGAAGACCGCGCGCGAGATATCGGTGCGTCCCTCCGCGGCTGCGAGGTACCGGGCAGCGGAGAAGACTGCGTCCTCGGGGTTCCAGGGATCGGAGACGCTGTCGCCGTTCCCGTCCGTGCCCCAGCGCATCCACGTGTCCGGCATGAACTGCATCCATCCGACGGCGCCGGCGGAGCTCGGGCCCATGTTGCGCCCGAAGTTCGACTCGATCTTGTTGATCGCCGCGAGCACCTGCCACGGGATCCCGTAGGCGCTGCCCGCGCGGTACCAGAGGTCCTGCAGCTCGGCGTAGGTGCGCGTCTCCGGAAGCCCGAAGGGCAGCGTGAATGCGTTCGTCGGCAGCAGGAGCGTGCTGGGATCGTTCGGGACCTCCGCGGTCGGGAGCGCGACCGGAGCGGTCGCCGGCGAGACGACCGCGAACGTGTCGGCGGAGGCGCTACCAGCGGAGGACGCGAGCGCCGCAGCGAGCGCGGCGCAGAGCAACGTGCGTCTCATGCTTCCGCAGGCCGGACGATCCGAAGGGCCGGGGTCTCCGCTTCGACCTGCTCGGCCTCCTTGGCCGCCTCTTCCTTGACGATCTCGTGGGTCTGGCGCTTGATCGCGTGGTCGAGCGCGACGACGAAGTCGTGCGCGTTCGACGAGGCGTTCGCCGCGACCTCGCGGTCGACGCGGCCGGCAAGCACGTGGTCGATCAGCGCCTGCTGGAAGGTCTGCATCTCGAAGAAGGCGCCCTCCGCGACGGCCTCCGGAATCTCCTCCGTGCGCTCCTCCCGGATCAGATCCGAGATGCGCGCGTTCATCACCATCACCTCGACCGCCGCGACGCGGCCGCCGTCGACGCGAGGGAGCAGGCGCTGGCTGATCACGCCGCGTAGGACGCCCGCGAGCACCGAGCGGATCTGCTGCTGCTTGCCGGGCGGGAAGAACTCGATCATCCGGCCGACGGTCTCGGCGGCGTCGATCGTGTGCAGCGTGGAGAAGACGAGGTGGCCCGACTCGGCCGCCTGGAGCGCGGTCTGCGCCGTCTCGGCGTCCCGGAGCTCGCCGATCAGGATCGTGTCCGGGTCCTGACGGAGCACGCGGCGGAGCGCCTGCGCGAAGTTCTCGGTGTCCAGCCCGACCTCGCGCTGGTTGACGATGCAGTTCCGGTCGGGGTGGAGGATCTCGATCGGATCCTCGATCGTGACAATGTGCTGGTGCCGCGTCCGGTTGATGTGGTCGAGCATCGACGCCAGCGTCGTCGTCTTGCCCGAGCCGGTCGCGCCCGTGACGAGGATCAGGCCTCGGTGCTCGTTTGCGAGCCGGCGCACGCCGGGCGCCAGGTTCAGCTGCTCGAAGCTCGGCACCTCGCGCGGGATGACGCGGAGCGCGAACGAGATCGCTCCGCGCTGGCGGAATGCGTTGACCCGGAAGCGCGGCAGGCCCTCGGCGGTGTAGGCGATGTCGAGGTCGCCGCTGTCGTGGAACATCTTCATCCGATCGGGCGCTACCCGTGTCACCGACTCGAGCGCCGCCAGCAGATCCTGGTCGGTCAACGCGGGCCAGTCTTCGATTGGGGCGATCGCGCCGTCGCGGCGCAGCATCGGCGGCTGGCCCAGCTTCAGGTGGATGTCGCTCGCACCGAGCTCGACGGCGCGCAGGAGGAGGGCGTTGAGGTCCATAGGGGTCATGGCGGAATCGGCAGGTTCGGGACCCGGCTTTAGAAGCGCCTGCCGAGAGCGCCGTCCGGCCGAGCGGATAGACCTCCGCTCGTGACGCCACCGCGGAAGCCCCGCTCCACCCCCGCAGCCTGCTCGCGGAAGGCGTCGCCCCGGCGGCGGCTCGTGATCCGCGCCGGCGGCAGTTCGCTCCGGCGCGCCAAGCGCTTCCGCTAGAGAGATGCAGGGGAGAGGATTCGAACCTCTGTAGGCTGAGCCGGCGGGTTTACAGCCCGCTCCCTTTGGCCGCTCGGGCACCCCTGCGGAGAGCGATGGAGTGTAGACACAGCGGCTAGACTTGGGCCGTCTCGCCCTCTTAGCTCAGTTGGTAGAGCACCTCCATGGTAAGGAGGGGGTCTGCGGTTCGAGTCCGCAAGAGGGCTTCACGAGGTCGCTGTTCGCGGCTCCGGCCCGTGCCGCACGCGCCTTCGGGCATCGGCGAAGCGAATCGCCTCGTAGGCGATCAACCCCACGCAGAGCGCCGCGACGAGGGCCAGCGTCGCGAGCGCGGGCAGCTCGACGGCGAGCGGGAGCAGCGCGAGCAGGAGCACGCTGACGACGATCCGCTGGCGGTTCAACGACCCGACGTTGCGCAGCCGGAACAGGATGTGCGCGACGAGGTAGAGCGCGACGCCGCCGCAGAGCGCGACCGCAGGCACGAGCTTCAGCGGCTCGCCGACGTCACCGAGCGTCTTCTTGGCCCCCACGGCGAAGAGGATGATCCCGGCCACCATGGGCAGGTGCAGGTAGCTGTACGAGTCGCGGGCCATCGTCAGCTGGGCCTTGCCGGTTGCATCGCGGAGCTTCCGCTCCGCCACGATCGCGACCACGTCGAAGTACATCCACCAGAGCGCCGCGGCGACCGCGAGCCCGAGCAGGGCGGCAGCGATCACGCCGGCGTCGAGGTCGTGGCTCGCCCCGAGGCCGAGCGCGACGATCGACTCGCCGAGAGCGATGATCACGATCAGGCCGTGGCGCTCGGCGAAGTGCCCGGGTGCCAGGCGCCAGCCCTTGCCGCCGCCGATGTACGCGCCGAGCAGGTCGATCACGAGCGCAGCCGCCCACACGGCCAGCTGCGCAGGCCCGTCGAGCGCGGCTGCGACGAAGAGGAGGCCGACGCCGATCACCGTCCCGACCGCGAGGCGCGCGACAGCGCCCAGCAAGTCGCGGTCTCCACGCCCGACGACCGTGTAGAGAACGAGGTGGGCGAGTCGCACGAACCCGTACGCACACGCGAACAGCAGCGCGTCGTCGCCGAAGACGTCCGGAACCGCCAGCGACGCGATCAACATCGCTCCCATGGCGGCGAACATGACGAGACGGACGTCCCCCTCCTCGGGATTGATCGTGTTCGTCAGCCACGCGTACGCCGTCCACGACCACCAGAGGATCGCGAGCACGACGAGTCCCTTCGCAAGCCCGGCCCAGGTGGGATCGGCGACGATCAGGCCCGTCACCTGAGTGAGCGCGAAGACGAAGATGAGGTCGTAGAAGAGCTCGAGCGGGGTGACGCGCTCCTCGCTGCTCTCCTGCTTTCGGGCCTGGACGGTCACGCAACAAGCCTATCCTTGGACATTCGCACGCTCCGAGCAGCCGCCTGGGCCGCCGCGCTGAGCGGGACTCCGTCGACCGTGCACGCACTCGCGACCGGCCAGGACCCGCTCGAGGCGACGCTCGCGGCCGGCTCGATGCTGCTTCCGGGGCAGTCGCGGAGAGCGATCCTGCTCGCCGCCGCGGTGCCGGTACACCTCGCACTCTCGCTCGGCTGGGCGCTCGCACTCGAGCGCGCGGGCGTCCGTGGAGCGCGCCGGGGAGCGCTGGCGGGCCTCGCGATCGCCGCGCTCGACCTCGGCGTCGTCGGCCGACGCTTCCCGCGCGTCCGGGCGCTGCCGCTGGGACCGCAGCTCGCGGATCACGTTGCCTTCGGCGCCGTCGCCGGCTGGTTCCTCGCGCGCCGTTAGCTCGTTGCCGCGTCGCCCGGGCGCGGCTCGAGCACGCCCGACTCGGGCGTCCCGACGGGCGTCGGAGCGAGCGGGCGGAGATAGAGCCGGTCGTAGGCGAGCGCAGCGACGGCGGCGCCCAGCGCCGGGCCGACGATATAGACCCAGAAGTCGCTCCAGACGTTCTGGACGAGCTCGGGCCCGAGCGCCCGCGCAGGGTTCAACGCCGCACCGGTCAGTGGCCCGGCCGCAAGGATGCCGATCGTGATCGTGAGGCCGATCGCCAGCCCGGAGATCGCCTTGAACGCGCCGCCGGGATCGACCGCGGTGGCGAAGATCACCCAGACGAGGAAGAAGGTCAGGATCCCCTCGAGCAACAGGCCCGAGCCGACGCCGACCGTGTTGTGCAGGACGGGCACGCCGGCGTTGAGGTCAGCCTGGCCTGGGAACGTAAGCCGCAGCGCGAGCGCGCCGAGGATCGCGCCGGCGAGCTGAGAGGCCCAGTAGACGACGGCCAGCGAGGGCGCGATCCTGCGGGTGACGACGAACGCGAAGGTCACCGCGGGGTTGAAGTGGCCGCCGGAGATGTGCCCGACCGCTGACGCCATGATCGCGATCGTCAGGCCGTGCGCGAGCGCGACGCCGAGGAGCCCCGAGCCCTGGCTGACGAAGACGATCGAGCCGACCCCGATGAAGATCAGCGCGAACGTGCCGATCAGCTCCGCGAACCCGCGCCGAAGAGGGTCGTACTCCACGCGCCGAGGCTATGGAACGCGCCGGACGGACAATTCGCTACCGTGGAGCCATGGGCGCTGATGCCACATCGGGAAACACTCAGATGACGAGCTGCCCCCATTGCCGCAAGCCCTTCTCGGCCGAGCTGATCGCCGGCGGCGTCGAGCGCCACCGGGGCTTCAAGTGCCCCCACTGCAAGCTGTTCGTCCCCGAGAGCCGAGCCGAGGACGCTCCGCTTTCCCGCGACGCCTCCGCGTAGCCCTCGGCCGGCCGCTCGCCGTAGACTCGGCGCGTGGCTCGGCGCGAGCGCAAGGTCGTGACAGTCGTGTTCGCCGACCTCGTCGGCTTCACTGCGCGCGCCGAGACGCTCGACCCGGAGGACGTCGAGGCGATCCTCGGGCCGTACCACGAGCGCCTTCGGACTGAGCTAGAAGGGCGCGGCGGCACGGTCGAGAAGTTCATTGGCGACGCGGTGATGGCGCTCTTCGGCGCCCCCGTCGCGCACGAGGACGACCCCGAGCGCGCCGTCAGGGCAGCGCTTGCAATCCGCGCCGCCGCCCTCGAGGAGGGCTTCGAGGTGCGTATCGCCGTCAACACCGGCGAAGCGCTCGTCTCGCTGGACGCGGATCCGCGCGCCGGCGACTCGATGGTCGCGGGAGACGTCATCAACACGGCCGCGCGCCTCCAGGCGGCCGCGCCGGTGAACGGCATCCTCGTCGGCGACGCAACCCATCGCGCGACGCGGGACGTGATCGACTACCGCCCTGCCGAGCCCGTCGTCGCCAAGGGGAAGTCCGAGCCGGTGCCCGCCTGGACGGCGGTGGAGGCGCGGTCGCCCTTCGGCGTCGACGTCCGGCAGCACGGCGGGGCGCCGCTCGTCGGGCGGCAGCGCGAGGTCGACCTGCTGCTGGCGGCGTTCGAGCGCGCGCGCGAGGAGCAGTCTCCCCAACTCGTCACCGTGGTCGGCGTGCCCGGGATGGGCAAGAGCCGCCTCGCGTGGGAGCTCTTCCAGTCGCTCGACCGCCTTCCCGAGCTCACCCGCTGGCGCCAGGGCCGCTGCCTCCCCTATGGCCGTCTCTCCTTCTGGGCGCTCGCGGAGATGGTGAAGTCGCACGCGGGCATCCTCGAGGACGATGGGCCGGACATCACTGCGGCCAAGCTTGCCCACGCGGTCGCGGACGCGGTGCCGGGGGACGAACAAGACTGGGTCCTCTCGCACGTGCGGTCGCTCGTCGGCCTCGACAGCGAGCAGCCACGCGACCGCGCCGAGGCATTCACGGCCTGGCGTCGCCTGCTCGAGGGGATTGCCGAGCAGCAGCCCCTCGTGGTCGTCTTCGAGGACCTGCACTGGGCAGACGATGCGCTGCTCGACTTCGTCGACCATCTCGTCGACTGGGCCGCAGGAGTGCCGATTCTCGTCGTCTGCTCCGCGCGCCCCGAGCTGCTCGAACGCCGCCCGGACTGGGGCGGCGGGAAGCTGAATGCGCTCGTGCTCGCCCTGTCACCGCTCGGAGACAGGGACACAGCGAGCCTGCTCGCCGCGGTGCTCGAGCGCACGGTGCTGCCGGCGGAAACCCAGGCAGCGCTGCTCGAGCGCGCAGGCGGCAATCCGCTCTACGCGGAGCAGTTCGCCCGCCTCTACCGGGAGTCCGGAGGCACCGACGTGCTGCCAGAGAGCATCCAGGGAATCGTTGCCGCGCGGCTCGATGCGCTCTCCCGCGAGGAGAAAACGCTGCTGCAGAACGCCGCCGTGCACGGCAAGGTCTTCTGGAGCGGCGCGCTCGCCGCCATGGGTGGCGAGGACGTGGAGACGCTCCTGCACGGACTGGAACGGAAGGAGTTTGTGCGCCGCGAGCGACGGGCGGCCGTCGGCGGCGAGGCGGAGTATGCGTTCCGCCACATCCTCATGCGCGACGTGGCCTACGGCCAGATCCCGCGCGCCGAGCGCGGCGAGAAGCACGAGGCGGCAGCCCGGTGGATCGAGGCGCTCGGCCGGCCCGAGGATCACGCCGAGCTGGTCGCTCACCACTACGCGACCGCGCTCACGCTGGCCCGAGCAGCGGGCAGCGAGGCTCCCGGATTGGTCGACCTCGTCCGCGCTGCGCTCCGGGAGGCGGGCGACCGCTCGCTCGCGCTGAGCGCCTTCGGCGCCGCCGACCAGCACTACGCGGCCGCCCTCGAGCTGTGGCCGGCCGACGATCCCGAGCGTGCGCTGGTGCTCTTCGGCCTGTGCCGAGCCCGGGCCTGGGAGAGCCGCGCCGACGAGGAGGAGCTCCGGGAGGCCGCGCAGGCGCTCGTCCAGGTGAAGCGACCGGAACTCGCCGCGGAGGCCGAGTTCCTGATCGGCGATCTCGCCTGGTACGCGGGGCACGGCGATGTGGCGGTGGCGCAGCTCAAGCGCGCGCTCGAGCTCGTCGAGCCGCTCCCCGACTCCCACTCGAAGGCTTGGATCCTGAGCCAGGCGGCGCGGATGGCGATGCTCTCGGGACGGTACGACGAGTCGCTCCTCTACGGTGGCCGCGCACTGGAGCTCGCGGAGAGGCTCCAGCTGCCGGAGGTCCGAGTCCATGTCCTTGCAAGCGTCGGCGGCGTTAGGGCGTACCTGGGCGAGCACGAGGGGATCACTCAGCTGGAGGAGAGCGCGGCGGTGGCCCGCGAGCTGAACTCCCCGGAGCTCGCCCGCGCGCTGAACAACCTCGCAGCCGTCTACAGCACGCACGGGCGGATTCGGGAGGCCGGGGAGACGAATTCGGCCGCGGTGGCCGCGGCCGAGCGGTTCGGGCTCAAGTCAATGGGGATGTTCAGCCGCGGGAACCACGTGGGCCACCTCTACCGCACCGGCCTCTGGGATGAAGCGTCGACGGGCGCGGACGCCCTGATCCAGGAGTCCGTCGCGATCGGCCTGCACTCCGCCGAGCGCCTCGCTCTCTACACGCGTGCGTTGATCCGCCTAGGCCGCGGCGACACCGCCGGCGCGGAGGAGGACAGCCGGCGCGCACTCGAGCTCGGCCGGACCGCCGGCGACCCGCAGGCGGTGATCCCGGCGCTCGCGAATCGCGTGATCGTGCTCGTGGCCACCGGGCGGCTCGAGGAGGCAATCCCGCTTGCGGACGAGATACGGGCGGCCACCGCGGACGCAGTGCTCCCGTTCGGGGCCGGAACCGAGGCCGTGTCGATCGCCCGTTGCATCGGGGTCGACGCATGCCTGGGCGCGCTCGAGGGTCGTAGCACTTGGCGAACGCCCTGGCTGGAGGCGATCTTGGAGCTGCTGCGAGGAGATCCCGACCGGGCGGTCGAGCTCTACGAGGCGCTCGACTCACCCAAGGACGCCGCCTTCGCCCGCCTACACGCGGCAGAGGCTCACCTGGCGGCCGGCCGGCCTGCGGCAGCGGAGGCGCACCTC
>JBKJSM010000133.1:0-8923 GCA_046594445.1 Gaiellaceae bacterium
GACGAGGCTGCCGGGCGGGTCGTCGCACAGGCTCAGCCGGCCGGCACGAAGCGCAAGCGCGGCGAAACCGTGCAGCTGAACGTCTCGATCGGAGCGGAGCCGGCTGCGGCGACAGGAGTGCCCGACGTCGTCGGGCGCCGGCAGGACCAGGGGAGGCGCACGTTGGAGCAGGCAGGCTTCGAGGTGCTCGCGCTCAACCTCACAGGCCAGGTGCGGAACGAGAGCCCCGTCGCCTCGCAGACGCCCGCGGGTGGCGCGAGCATTCCGCGCGGCTCGCTCGTGATCCTGTACGTCGGGCCGTAACGGCCCGCGGCTACTTCGGCTCGGGGTCGAGCTTGTAGCCGACGCCGTAGCGCGTCTGGATGAAGGTGTGGACCGACGAGCGAGCGTCGATCTTCTCGCGCAGCTTGCGCACGAAGACGTCGACGGTGCGGTCGCGGTGCGAGGCGCGCCTGCCCCACACTCGCTGGAGCAGCTCGTCGCGCGTCATCACCCGGCCCTGATCCAGCGCGAGCGCATAGACGAGCCGGAACTCGGTCGGCGTCAGCTCGGCGCTGCGGCCGTCCACATAGGCCTGCACGTTGCGCGGGTCGAGCCGAAGCTCCTCCACCTCGATCTCCTCGCCGCGCTTCGACTCCTGGCCGCGCGTCCCGCGCCGCGCCGCGGCTGTGACGCGCGCCGCGAGCTCCTTCATCGAGAACGGCTTCACGAGGTAGTCGTCGGCGCCCAGCTCGAGCGCGTTGATCCGGTCGTGCTCGGTGCCTCGCGCGCTGATGACGACGATCGGCGTGCCGATCCCCTCGCCGCGCGCCTGCTCGATCACGCGCCAGCCGTCCATTCCTGGGAGCATCAGGTCGAGCACGCAGACGTCCGGTTGCTCGTACCGGAGTCGCGCGAGACCGGTCTCGCCGTTGGCGACGGCGACCGCGTCGAAGCCGGCTGCGGTCAGGTGGCGGGACATGCCCTGGGCGATCACGTCGTCGTCCTCGATGATCAGCACCTTCGCCATCCGGTGCATCATGCAAGTCCGCCGGGCATTTGAGGGGTGAAGGAGTGGTAACGGAGTGGTGAACCAAGACGCGGTGCGAGGGCAGGTCCTGCTCGAGGAGAGCCGCGAGGCGGTCGTCGTGCTGGACGCGGACGGCGTCGTCGTCACCGCGAGCCGCCGCGCGCGCCAGTCGCTCGGGATCCGCGAGGGCGAGCCGCTGAACCGGGAGCTGCTCGACAGCGAGCGGACGCTCGTTGTGCCCTACGACGTCGAGGGGAAGTCCGAGCGGCTCGTCTACCTCTCCGAGGCGGGCGACCTCGCCGCCTACGAGGAGCTCCGCTCCGGCTTCACGGCCGCCGTCTCGCACGAGCTGCGCACGCCGTTGGCCCGGCTGCTCTCCCTGCTGGAGACCGCGGAGCTCCCCGGCGAGGACGTGGCCGACCTGCTCGCGCAAGCCCGCCGCGAGATCGACCAGATCGTAGAGCTGATCGACGAGGTGCTCTTCCTCGCCGAGCTCGAGTCGGGAACGCGAGTCGTGGCGCTCGGCGCGGAGCCGGTGCTGCCCGTGCTGAGCCAGGTCGTCGCGGAGCTCGAGGAGCAGGCGGCGCGCGCGGGCATCTCCCTGCACGCCGAGGGAGACGGTGAGGCGACCGCCGAGGTGCGGCCGCGGATGCTTCGGGTTGTCGCCCGGAACCTCGCCGAGAATGCGCTCCGTTATGCCGGACCGGGAGCGAGCGCGACGCTCTCCGTCCACCGCGAGGACGCCGGCGTGGTGCTCCGCGTCGTCGACAACGGCGCCGGCGTCGACCAGGCCGACTTGCCGCGCCTCTTCGAGCGCTTCTACCGAGCCGACCGTGCCCGCGCCTCGCGCGGCACCGGCCTCGGGCTGGCGATCGTCAAGCACGTTGTCACCTCCGCCGGGGGCACCGTCGAGGCGCAGGGAGGCCGCGGCGAGGGCCTCGAGATCATTTGCTCGTTCCCCTCCCGGTCGGAAGTCGTTCACCACCCTTTCACTTGATCTTCACCATTCGGCACCCCCGGGCGGGCATGAGGGTTGGAAGACTCGCGGAATGATAAAAACGACACGCGTGATCAAAAATGTTGCTCTGCTGCTGGCACTGGCGGCGTTGCTCGCAGGCTGCGGCGGCGGCCGAGACGGTGACGACGAGGTGTCCGGCACCACGACCGAAGCGGCCGGCGGCGGGAGCGATCTGTCCGGCCGGATCGAGGCAGACGGATCCAGCACGGTCAGTCCCTTCACGACAGCGGCCGCGGAGCAGTTCCAGCAGGAGAACGGCGACGTCCAGGTGACCGTCGGTGTCTCCGGCACCGGCGGCGGCTTCGAGCGGTTCTGCCGCGGCGAGACGGAGCTCTCGAACGCCTCGCGTCCGATCAAGGAGGAGGAGGTCACCGCCTGCAAGGACGGCGGCGTCGAGTACGTCGAGTTCCAGGTCGCGAACGACGCCCTCACGGTGGTCGTCAACAAGGACAACGACTGGGCGACCTGCCTGACCACGGAGCAGCTCGCCACGATCTGGGGCCCCGACTCGACCGTGAAGAACTGGAACGAGGTCGACCCGTCCTTCCCGGATCAGGAGCTCAAGCTCTTCGGCCCCGGCACCGACTCGGGCACCTTCGACTACTTCACCGACGAGATCAACGGGGAGGAAGGCGCGAGCCGGTCCGACTTCTCGGCGAGCGAGGACGACAACAACACGGTCACCGGCGTCTCCGGCGAGAAGGGCGGCCTCGGCTACTTCGGCTTCTCCTACTTCGAGGAGAACCAGGACACGCTGAAGGCGGTCGAGATCGACGGTGGCGACGGCTGCATCGCGCCGAGCGTCGAGAATGCGCAGAAGGGGGCCTACAAGCCGCTCGCCCGCCCGCTGTTCGTCTACGCGAAGAAGGAAGCGCTGGCGAAGCCGGAGGTGGAGGCGTTCATGCGTTACATCCTCGACAACGGGATCGAGGTCGCCGAGGCGTCGCAGTTCGTGCCCCTCACCGACGAGCAGCTGGCGAAGGCGCAGGCCGACCTCGAGTCGGCGCTCGGGTAGTCGTTGGCAACGTCGAACCTGACCGCGGGCGTAGAGCCACGGCTCCGCGCCCGCCGCCGCCGCTACGGCGAGGACATCATCAAGGGCGCCCTCGCCGTGTGCGCGCTGATCTCGGTCGCGACCACGGTCGGGATCGTGATCGCGCTCTTCGTGCCTGCCTTCGAGTTCTTCCAGGAGATCTCGATCGTCGACTTCCTCACGGGGAAGGACTGGTCGCCACTGTTCGAGCCGGCGCACTTTGGCGTCCTGCCGCTGATCGGCGGCACGCTGCTCGTGACCGCGATCGCAAGCGCGGTGGCGATGCCGTTCGGGCTCGGTGCCGCGATCTACCTGAGCGAGTACGCGTCGCCTCGGATGCGCGGGATCCTGAAGCCGGCGTTCGAGGTTCTCGCCGGCATCCCGACGATCGTCTTCGGCTACTTCGCGCTCACGTTCGTGACGCCCCTGCTCCGCGACCTCGGAGTCCAGGTCGACATCTTCAACACGCTCTCCGCTGGGCTCGTGATGGGCGTGATGCTGATGCCGACCGTTGCGTCTCTTTCGGAGGACGCGATGGGAGCCGTTCCACGCGAGTTGCGCGACGGCGCGTACGCGCTCGGCTCGACGAAAGTGCAGGTGGCGACGCGGATCGTCGTGCCGGCCGCGGTCTCCGGCATCGTCGCCTCCTTCGTGCTCGCGATCTCGCGCGCCGTCGGCGAGACGATGATCGTGCTGATCGCGATGGGCCAGCAGCCGAACCTCACCTTCGACCCGCGCGAGGCCGCCGAGACGATGACGGCGTTCATCGCCGCGACCGGCGCCGGCGACGTGCCGACCGGATCGATCGAGTACAAGACGATCTTCGCCGTCGGCGCGCTGCTCTTCGTGCTGACGCTGATCATGAACGTGTTCGCGATCCGGCTCGTGCGCAAGTACAGGGAGGTTTACGAATGAGCCGCAGCCTGAAGGGCGGTCTCTTCAAGGCGCTTCTGCTCTTCTCCCTGTTCGTCGGCTTCCTGATGCTGGTCGTGCTGCTCGTCGACGTGTTCAAGGACGGGTCGCCGTACCTCGACCTCGACCTGCTGACCAACCCCCCGTCATCCGACCCCGCGATTGCCGGCGCCCGGCCGGCGATCATCGCGACTCTCTACATCGGCGTGCTCCTGCTCCTCTTCGTCGTGCCGATCGGCGTCGGCACGGCGGTCTATCTCGAGGAGTACGCGAACAAGACGCGCTGGTACAACAAGCTGCTCGAGATCAACATTCAGAACCTCGCCGCGGTGCCTTCGATCGTCTACGGCATCCTCGGGCTCGCGTTCCTCGTTCGCGGGATCGGGCTCGGCAGGGTGCTGCTCGCCGGAGCGATGATCCTGACGCTGCTCGTGCTCCCGACCGTGATCATCGCCGCGCGCGAGGCGATCCGGTCGGTTCCGGACTCGATCCGCCAGGGCGGCTACGCGCTCGGCGCGACGCAGTGGCAGGTTGTCTCACGGCAGGTGCTGCCGGCGGCGATCCCCGGGATCGCGACCGGTTCGATCCTCGCGCTCTCTCGCGCCATCGGCGAGACGGCGCCGCTGATCATGATCGGAGCGGTCACCTACATCTCCTTCGACCCGACGATCCTCGGGCCGTTCACGGCGCTGCCGATTCAGATCTACAGCTTCCTGCGGCTGCCCCAGGAGGAGTTCAAACTGCTCGCGGCCGCCTCGATCATCGTCCTGCTCGCGATCCTCCTGACGCTGAACGCATTCGCGATCTTTATCCGCAACCGCTACCGGAGAAGCTGGTGACGACGATGACAGAGCAAGCAACTACGATCGAGCCGATGAGCCTGGCCGAGATCGCGAAGGAGCACGGCGACGACAACGTCGCCAGCCGCGAAGCCGTCTTCCAGGTGCGGGACCTGGCCGTGTCCTACGGCAGCAACACGGCGATCCGCGAGGTCAATCTCGACGTGCACAAGAACGCCGTCACCGCCTTCATCGGGCCCTCGGGCTGCGGCAAGAGCACGCTGATCCGCTGCTTCAACCGGATGAACGACCTCGTCCCCACGGCCAAGGTCGAGGGCGAGGTGCTCTATCACGGCAAAGACCTGTACGCGGACGACGTCGATCCGGTCGAGGTGCGACGCCGGATCGGGATGGTCTTCCAGAAGCCGAACCCGTTTCCGAAGTCGATCTACGACAACGTCGCCTTCGGGCCGCGCGTGCTCGGGATGAAGGACGATCTCTCGACGCGAGTCGAGGGCGCGCTCCAGCGGGCTGCGCTCTGGGACGAGGTCAAGGACCGGTTGAAGGAGAGCGCGCTCGGGCTCTCGGGCGGCCAGCAGCAGCGTCTCTGCATCGCGCGCTGTCTCGCCGTCGAGCCGGACGTGATCCTGATGGACGAGCCGGCTTCGGCGCTGGACCCGATCTCGACGACGCGGATCGAGGATCTGATGCACGAGCTGAAGCAGCAGTACACGATCGTGATCGTCACTCACAACATGCAGCAGGCCGCCCGCGTCGCTGACATGACCGCGTTCTTCTCGGTCGACGTCGCGCCCGACGGGGGAAGGCGCACGGGCATTCTCGTCGAGTACGACAAGACAGCCAAGATCTTCACGACGCCGTCCGACAAGCGGACTGAGGACTACGTGACGGGACGTTTCGGGTAAGTGCGCATCTCCTTCCAGGAGGAGTTGGACGCGCTCGAGGCGTCGCTGCGCGCCGAGGGCGAGCTCGTGCTGCGGTCGCTGCGCGGCGCTGTCGAGGCCGTCTGCTCGCAAGACATCGAGCTCGCCGACGAGGTGATCGCCTTCGACGACGACATCGACGCGCAGTACTTCGAGGTCGAGCAGCGGATCGAGCTGCTGCTCGCGCGCCAGACCCCGGTCGCAAGCGACCTGCGGCTCGTCCTCGCGATCTTGAAGGACAACCTGCACCTCGAGCGGATGGGCGACCTCTGCACGACGATCGCGAAGCTGACGAAGCTGACGAAGGGCCTGCCGCCCGACGAGACCCTACTGACGGGATTCAAGGAGATGGGCGAGCGAGCGGAACAGATGATCCGCGTCGCGATCCGCTCGCTCGAGCAGCGCGACAAGGTCGCCGCCGAGTCGCTGCTCGAGCTCGACGAGCTGATCGACCGCGCCAACCGCCGCGTCGTCAACCGCCTGCTCGACATCGGCCACGATCTCGAAGTTCGGGAGTGGGGCCTGCGGATGATCCTCGTCTCCCGCTGCCTCGAGCGGATCGGCGACCACGCCGTCGACATCGGCGAGCAGACCGCGTATCTCGTCACCGGCGAGTTCCGCGAGTTCACCGACGCTTCGCATTAGCTTCACCGCACCGCGGCCACTCCTTTACCTCCTTTCAGCCCATCCCGGAACCGGTGGCTCCGACACTCCTCTCGACAGCGTGAATCGACAGGGGAGAGACATGAAGAAGGTCATTGCACTGGCGGCGCTCGGGGCCGTCGTCCTCACCGCGGCCGCGACGGCGGGCGTGAGCGCGCTCAGGGGCACGGTCACGGTGGACGGGTCGAGCACCGTCGGCCCGTATGCCATCGCGGCCGCCGAGGGATTCCAGAAGAAGAATTCGAAGGCTCGCGTTACCGTCGGCATCTCCGGCACGGGCGGCGGTTTCGAGCGCTTCTGCCGCGGTGAGATCGACCTCGCGAATGCGTCCCGCGGGATGAAGAACTCCGAGGCGATCAGGTGCCGCGACGCCGGCGTCAAGTGGGTCGCGTTCACGGTCGCGAACGACGGCATCTCGGTCGTCGCCAGCAAGCAGAACACGTGGGCGGACTGCCTCACCACCGCCGAGCTGAAGTTGATCTGGAACACCGGCTCGAAGGTCAAGAGCTGGAGCGACGTCCGCTCGGGCTTCCCGGACGTGCCGCTCAAGCTCTTCGGCCCCGGCACCGACTCGGGCACGTTCGACTTCTTCACCGAGAAGATCAACGGCAAGTCGAAGGCGAGCCGCTCCGACTATCTGGCGACCGAGGACGACAACGTGATCGTCCAGGGCGTCCAGGGCGAGCGTGGCGGGCTCGGCTACTTCGGCTTCTCGTACTACGAGGAGAACGCGGACAAGCTGAAGCTGATCAAGATCGATGCCGGCAATGGTTGCGTCGCGCCGAGCGTCGTCGCCGTCCAGAAGGCGCAGTACAAGCCGCTGTCGCGACCGCTCTTCATCTACGCGAAGCGCGACTCGTTCAAGCGGCCGGTCGTGGCGGGTTACATCGGCTACATCTTCAACAACGAGAGGGCAATCGCGAAGAAGTCCGGCTTCATCGCGCTCACCGACCGGCAGCTGAAGAAGGCGCGCTACCAGTACCTGCAGGCGCTCAAGGCGAACAACACCTAAGCGCCACCCGCCTGCACGATGGAGCGCCCCGACCGGGGCGCTCCGTCGTTTACCGCTTCACGCCAGCGCCTCCAGCAGGAGAGCCTGGAAGTGCGCGATCAACTGCTCGGACTCGGCCATCAGCCGGCCGTGGTCGAGGAGGCCGCCGTTCAGGCCCTTCTGCACCCGCTCAACGAGGACCGTGTCCTCGGCTCCGACCTGGTCGTCGAAGGCGAGCATGTCGTCGATCCAGGCCTGGTCGACGTCCGGGCCGACGAAGTAGTCGAGGAACCGCGCCGTGCGCTCCGGGCCGACGGGGACGATCGGGCCGATCGAGAGGTTCGGGTGACCGGGCATCACGTTCAGCGTCACGTTCGGCCAGAGGAAGTGGAACTGGCCGCGCTCGATCGCCCCGCGAGGGTCGAAGTCGCCCTTCCACGCCGCGCGAACCGGCCCGTACTGCGTCGAGAACGTCGAGCTCTGCTCGAGCAGGTAAGCCTCCTCCGAGACGTCGACGACCTTCGAGAAGGCCGGGTGCGCGATCTGGCAGTGGTAGCACTCGAGGAAGTTCTCGGCGCACACCTTCCAGTTCGCGTCGTACTCGCCGCTCGAGCGCTTGAGGAAGCGGAGGCCGTCGAGGTCGAGGCCGGAGGCGGCGACGAGCTCGGGCAGCTCCCCGAGCGTGTCCGCGAGCGGGGCCGCCTCGCCGTCCGGGTTGACGAAGACGAACGGCCCCCAGGACTCGACCGCAACGGGGACGAGCCCGAGCGCCGACTTGTCGAACCCGGGCTCGCGCTCGGAGCGCGGAGCAGCGCGCAGCGAGCCGTCGAGGCCGTACGTCCACGCGTGGTAGGGGCACTGGAGCGTCTCGCGGCGGCCCTCGCCCTCGCAGACGAGCGAGCCGCGATGGCGGCAGACGTTCAGGAACGCGCGCAGGCTCTCGTCCTTGTCCCGCACGACGACGATCGGGACGCCGCCCGCGTCGCAGGTGAAGAACGCGCCCGCCTCGGCGACCTGGTCGACGCGTCCCGCGTACTGCCACGCGCGCCGGAAGATCCGGTCGCGCTCGAGCCGGAGGACGGCTGGATCGGAGTACCAGTCGAAGGGGATCGTGCGGCCGTCGGCGAGCGTCGCCATCCGTGGAATCTAGCTCTCGTTCTAGATCTTGCGGTAGCGCGCCTGCACGAAGCAATAGCCCGCGTAGGCGAGCAGGCCGACCGCGACCGCGCCGAGCAGCACCCCGCCGTAGGGCGCCTGCGCGACCTCGAGCAGCGCGCCGTCGAGCCCGCGCGCCTTCTTCGGATCGAACTCCCACGCCGCCCGGACGAGGAAGGCGCCGATCAGGCCGAAGACGACGAACCGCGCGAGATGGCCGAGGCGCCGATCCCCGTCGCGGCCTTCTCCTCGGCATCGCTCATCTTTCCTGTCTTCAACTTCTCGTTGAACTTGCCCGTGACCGCGCGGTAGCCGTTGAAGCCCGCCGTGCCGAGGAAGGCGAGCCCGACCGCGTAGACGAGGTAGCGGCCTCCCGGCCGGTCGAAGACGCCGGCCGTCGTCTGCTGCTCGCTGCCGCC
>JBKJSM010000044.1:0-7293 GCA_046594445.1 Gaiellaceae bacterium
CGCCGGACGCCCCGAGGCGGCGTCCTCAGTCGCCCCGATAGCACCACTATCGGGGCTCCCTGCGTCCTTGCCTCGCAACGCCCAGCGCACCCCGACGACGAGCGACGTTCCGCCAAGCCCTCCGGGGCTATCGGCGGCGAACTGTCTCGCAGTCGCGGGCGACCACGTCGATGCGGTCGGCGGTGACGAGGTCCCGTCCCGAGCCGCAGCTGATCACATCGCGCGTCTTGTCGCGCGCCAGGATCGTGTCGTCGCCGGCGCCCCCGGAGAGAACGTCCTTGCCGCGGCCGCCGTCGAGCCGGTCGTTCCCCCGCCCGCCGAAAAGCCTGTCGTCGCCGCCGAGGCCCCGGAGGACGTCGGGCCCAGCCGTGCCGGTGAGCGTGTTCGCCGCGTTCGTGCCGGCCTGCTTCGGCGCCGCGGCGGCGATGGGTGGTGCGGTCGGGCGGACAGCGGTCTGGGTGGGAGCGGGAACGGCCGCGTTGACGAGGGTGGAGACCGTGTCGTTCGTCGCGTCGGGGTCGGGCTCCAGCCCCTTGACCGAGGCGGAGCCTGCGAGCGGGCCGGAGGCCGTCACGCGGACAGTCAGCTCGGCGATGGCAGTGAGCGGGCCGCTGAGGAAGTCGAGCCGGCACGTCACCGTCGTGGTGCCGGTGCAGCCCGGGCCCCGGTTGACCTTGGTCGTCAGCAGCTGAACTTCCGCAGGCAGCTGCGCCGTGAGGACGATGTCCGACGCGCCCGACGTGACCGCGTAGTTCTTCACCTGGACGGTGAAGAGGTACAGGAACGTCTCGCCGACCGCCGCCATCGCACGATCTGGGCCTCCGGTCAGCTCGAGGTCAGTCCCGCCGCCGCCTCCTCCGCCACCCCCACCGGTTCCGCCTCCGCCGCTGCCGCCGCCGCCGGTGTCGGCAGCCGCCGCCGCCGCCGGTGCTGCGGTCACGACGCCGCTCGGAACGGACGTCATCGACGCCGAGCCTCCGAGATTGCTGGCAGTCACCGCGACGGCGAGCGTGCCGCCGACGTCAGCTGTTGTGAGCAGATGCGTCTGGCCGGTTGCGCCGCCGATCGTGGAGCACCCTCCGCCGGCCGAGTTGCAGCGCCACCACTGGTAGGTGTACCCGGTCGGAGAGTTCGTCCAGGTGCCGTTGTTGGCGGTCAGCGTCTGCCCCTGCTGCGTCGTGCCGGCGACCGTCGGAGACACGATCGAGGTCGGCGGCAACGGCGCCACCAGGCGCGCGGCCGAGCTCGCGGAAGCGGTCCAGCCGAGAACGTTGGTAGCGGTGATGGTCACACGAATTCGGAAGCCGACGTCGGCGGAGGCGAGCAGGTAGGTGAGTGCCCCCGTGGCGCCCGCGATGTTGACGCAGGCGGACCCGGCGCTCGAACAGCGCGACCACTGGTAGCCGTAGGCATTGGGATTGTTCGTCCAGTTGCCGGTCGAGGCATTGATGACCTCCGCCTCCCGAACCGTGCCCGTGAGCGTCGGTACCGACGTACTCAACGGAGCCTCGGGTTCGATCTTCGCTGAGAGGTCGAGCGTGTAATCGCCGGAGCCGGCATACGACTCGACGCGCAGCGTGTACGTGCCCGGCGCGCTGGGCACGTAGCCGAGCTGATCCTGCCGCCTGGATGTCAGCGAGCTGGCGACGGTGTTGTTGCTCGCGTCGAGGAGGAGCAGGTCGAAGTCGCGGCTGCTCGAGTGGTTTGAGGTCACGAGCGTGGCGGCGATCGGCGTGCTCGCCGAGGTGACGGTGAGCGGATAGTCCACGTACGCGCCCGTGCCGGACAGGGTGCCCTGCCGGAGCAGGTGCGTTGGTACGACCGGCGGCGTGGTGATCGCCGCTCCGGCCAGCGCGATCGCCGCATAGGCATCGAGGCGTCCGGCGCCGTATTCGTTGTCGGCCCCGGCCGTGCCCCAGTCGACCGCCGTCGACGTGATGTGAGTCTTGACCTGTGCGGGCGTCAAATCGGGGCTCACGTCCAGCATCAGCAGGGCGACACCGGCAACGAACGGCGACGACATGCTCGTGCCGTTCAATGTCCTGTAGTCGGCGGTCGTCCCAGCCTTGGCCGAGGTGATGCCGACGCCCGGCGCGGAAATGTCCGGCTTGATCCGGCCGTCCAGGGTCGGGCCGCGACCCGAGAAGTAGGCCTGGTGGAAGCCGTTCTGCCCGAGATCGGCCATCGCGCCGACTGTGATCGCGTTCGCGGCCGCAGCAGGAGAGGCGATCGTGCAGGCGTCCGGCCCGTCGTTCCCGGCCGAGACGGCGACGACGAGTCTGGCGGCGACGGCATTGTTGACTGCCACCGAGAGCGAGTCGAGGCCGTTCGAGCAGCCGTCATCGCCGAGCGAGAGGTTGAGCGCCTCGATCCCGTACAAGGCCTTGTTCCCAACCGCCCATTCGACTCCGCGAATGACGCCCGCGTCCGTTCCTTGGCCGGCCGCGTTAAGGACCTTGACGCCGACGAGCGCCGCTCCCGGGGCGACCCCCTTGTACTGGCTGAGAGCCTCCCCGTCGCCGGCGATCGTTCCCGCGACATGGGTACCGTGCCCGTTGTCGTCGAAGGGTGCCGGGGTCGTGCACGGATTGGCCATGCAATCGGCGAACGCCAGCACCTTGCCGTCGTCCAGGTCGAGGTGGGCCGGGTCGATGCCGGTGTCGATCACGGCCGCCACGAGGTCGGCCGGTGAGTAGGCCGTCAGGCCATCCCCGCCGTCTGCGGCCGGAACGTCCACCCGCGCCTTCGTGACGCCGAACGACGATTGCGCTGAGTCGTTGAAGGCCTGCACGACCGAGTTCTCCTCGACGCTCTCGACGATGGGGAGGCTCGAGAGCTCCTCGACCTGCGCCTTGGTCACCGTCGCCGCGAGGCCGTCGATGATCGAGAAGCGCTCGACCGATCCGAGCGCGCCGACCTCACCCTCGAGCGCGTTCACCCGCGCTGCTGTGGCATCGGCCTTCAGCGTCACGATCACCGCGACCCGATCGCTCGAGGCCGAGCCGGCGAGCCGTGTCTCGAGGTCGTCGGAGATCTTGGCTCCATCACCCGACGGCTGCGCCGAGCTGCCACCCGCGAAGATCGCGCCGAGGGCGAAAAGCGAGCAAAGAAGCGGCAGCGCGCGGGGGAGCCTGTCTCTTATGGCCACGGCAACAACGTAGCCGGGGTTTCCCAGAATTTCGACTCGGCGCAGTAGGTACCCTTCGGATCGATGGCAGCGCGCACGTTCTCTTTCACCTCGGAGTCCGTCACCGAGGGTCACCCGGACAAGATCGCCGATCAGGTCTCGGATGCCGTCCTCGACGCTGTTCTGACCGACGATCCCACCGGTCGCGTCGCCTGCGAGACGCTGATCACGACCGGGCTCGTCGTCGTCGCCGGCGAGATCACGACCGAGACCTACGTCGACATCCCGCGCCTCGTGCGCAAGACGATCGCCGGCATCGGCTACACGCGCGCCAAGTACGGCTTCGACGCGGAGACGTGCGGCGTCGTCGTCGCGATCGACGAGCAGTCCTCGGACATCGCCCAGGGCGTCGACGACTCCTTCGAGGCCCAGCACGGCGACGAGGATCCGCTCGACCGCGTCGGCGCGGGTGACCAGGGGATGATGTTCGGCTACGCCTCGAACGAGACCGACGAGCTGATGCCGCTGCCGATCCAGCTGGCGCACAGGATCTGCAAGCGTCTCTCCGAGGTGCGCAAGGCCGACGTGCTTCCCTACCTCCGCCCCGACGGCAAGGCGCAGGTGACGATCCGCTACGAGGTCGACGAGCACGGGCACCAGCGGCCGGTCGAGATCGAGCGCGTGCTCGTCTCGACGCAGCACCGCGATGGGCTCGACTCGGAGGCGCTGATCAAGCCCGACCTGATCGAGCACGTTCTGCGCCCGATCCTGCCGCACGCGTTCTACGACGAGAAGCGGCTCGAGGACAAGGACTTCGTCTACGTCAACCCGACCGGCAAGTTCGTGATCGGCGGTCCGATGGGGGACACGGGCCTGACGGGACGCAAGATCATCGTCGACACCTACGGCGGCGCGGCCCCGCACGGCGGCGGCGCGTTCTCCGGTAAGGATCCGACCAAGGTCGACCGTTCGGCGGCGTACGCCGCGCGCTACGTGGCGAAGAACGTCGTCGCGGCCGGACTCGCCGAGCGCTGTCAGATCCAGGTCGCCTACGCGATCGGCGTCGCGCATCCGCTCTCGGTCCTCGTCGACTGCTTCGGCACCGAGGCACAGGGATTGACGCAGGCGCGCGTCGAGGAGCTCGTGAACGAGCACTTCGACCTCCGCCCGGCCGCGATCCTCCGCGACCTCGACCTGCGGCGGCCGATCTACGAGAAGACGGCCGTCTACGGCCACTTCGGACGCGAAGACCGTGACTTCACCTGGGAGCGCACGGACAAGGCGGACGCGCTCCGCCAGGCAGCCGGCCTTGCCGCGCTCGCAGCCGTCTAGCGGGCGCGACCGCCTGCCGACCGGGCCTGTCGCGCTCGGGCTGGTCATTCTCTTCGGCTTCCTCGTCGTCGGCTGGGCGAAAGACCTGGTCCCGGACTTCGCGAATCCCTTCTCCACCGAGACGGTCGACCGCACCGGGCCGACGGTGCTGAAGTCGATCCAGAGCCTGCACGACTTCCGCGCGGCGAGCGGGCACTTCGAGGTGATCGTGGACGTCGAGAACGACACGCGCTTCGTGCCCGCGTCGGTCAAGGGCGAGCGGATCCTCTTCGTCGCGATCGGCTCGGTCGACGCGGGCGTCGACTTCTCGAACCTGGACGCGGACGCCGTCGACGTCTCGTCCGACCGCCGGTCAGTCTCGCTCGCGCTGCCGCCGGCCACCTTCCGTGAGCCGGAGCTCGACCTCGATCGCAGCTACGTGTATGACCGCGACCGGGGCGCGATCGACCGGATCCAATCGCTGCTCGGCGAGGACACGGGCACGGAGCCGGAGCTGTACACGCTCGCGGAGGACAAGCTCGCCGACGCCGCCCGCGACGGCTCCGGGCTGCTCGCCCGCGCGGAGGCGAACACGCGCTCGATGCTGGCCGGCTTGCTGCGCGCGCTCGGCTTCACGCGCGTGCAGATCCGCTTCTCGAAGGAGCTCTAGGCGGGGGCGAGCCGGACGTAGAGGCCGGCCGCGGCCTTCTCGCCAATCGCGCGCTCGTTGCCGGCGAGGAGCACCTTGAACTGACCAGCCGCGGGCTGTGCCTCGCGGATGACGACGTGGGCTCCGGGCGTGAAGCCCTCGTCGTAGAACCAGTGCAGCAGCTCGCCGTCGTGCTCGGCGAGACGGACGATCTCCGCTTCCTGGCCCACCTCCAGGTCGGCGAGGGGGGCGAGCTCCTTGTTCTCGGCCTGTTCGAAGGCGGGGTCGATCGGCCAGCCGTGCGGGCAGCGGTCCGGGTGGCCGAGCTTCTCCTCGATCCGCTCGACCATGTCGTCGGAGAACGTGTCGCCAAGCTCGTCGGCATAGACGTGCGCCTCGCCGGCCGTGTAGCCCATGAAGTCGGTCAGCAGCCGCTCGATCACGCGGTGCTTGCGCACGACGCGCTCCGCGCGGACGATCCCCGTCTCGGTGAGGATCGCCTCCTTCTGCTCGCCGCGCTCGACCAGCCCCTCCGCCTCGAGCCGCTTCAGCATCTCGCCGGCCGAGGCGCGCGAGACGCCGAGCATCTCGGCGACGCGCGAGGCGATCGCGGTGGAGGAGTTGGGGTCGGGCCGGTACTCGCCGATCGGGAAGGCGAGGAAGTAGATCGTCTCCAGGTACTCGTCGACGGAGTGGCCGGCCATCGCTTTCACTCTAGCCGTGGTCTACCGGCTCGGGCTCGTGCCTGGAGGAGAGGAAGTAGACGAACGGCGCCGAGACCGCGATCAGGAGCAGAGCGGGCAGCGCGGCTCGTGAGTACGCCCCCACGGAGGTGAGCTTCCAGATCTCGGTCGCGAGCGTCTCGAAGCCGATCGGGCGCAGCAGGAGCGTCGCCGGGAGCTCCTTCATCGCCGAGAGGAAGACGAGCGCCGCTCCGGCGAGGATCCCGGATCGGACGAGCGGGACGGTGACGGTGACCGCGGTCTGGAGCGGCCCGCGCCCGAGCGCCCGCGCGGCCTCCTCCACGCGCGGACCGACCGACGCCAGCGACGACTCGACGCCGGCGAGCGCCTGTGGCAGGAAGCGGATCACGTACGCGAAGACCAGCAGGGCGAGGGTCTGGTAGAGCGGGCTCGCGTAATTCGCGGCGAAGAAAACGAGCGAGAGCGCGATCACGATCCCGGGCAGCGCGTTGCCGGAGAACGCCAGCCGCTCGAGCAGGCGTGTCCAGCGGGCGGGATAGCGCGTCGCCAGAATCGCGATCGGAAGCGCCGCGACCGCTGCGGCGACAGCGGCGAGCGCCGAGGCCGACAACGAGTTGACCGTCTCGCGCAGCGGCAGCTCGGCCCGGTCGAGCCCACGCGCGAGCCAGTAGCCGAGCACCGTCGCCGGCACGGCCAGGAACGCGCCGACGACCGCTGTGCAGTAAGCGAGCGCCGGCCAGCGCCAGCGTCCGAGCGAATGCGGACGCAGCTGGCGCGCCGTTCCCGGCCCTGCCCGCGACGTGCGCCGCCGCCACCGGGCCTCGAGCAGGAGCACGAGCCCGGTCAGCGCGACGAGCACCAGAGCCAGCATGGCCGCCGGCGTCCGATCGAAGAGCGAACGGTACTGCAGGTAGATGGCGCGGGTGAGCGCGTCGTAGCGCATCAGCGAGACGACGCCGAAGTCGGACAGTGTGTAGAGCGCGACGAGCAGCGCACCGGCGCCGATCGACGGTCGCAGCGCCGGCAGCGTCACGCGGCCGAAGACAGCCAGCGGCGTGCGCCCGAGGCCGCGTCCGGCCTCTTCAAGCGACGGGTCGAGACCGCGTAGAGCGGCCGAGACGAGGAGCAGGACATAGGGGTAGGTCGAGAGCGTCAGCGCCGCGAGCGCGCCCCAGTAGCCATAGATCTCCGGCAGGCGCTCGACGCCGAGCAGTTGCTGGAGCAGGCCGCGAGGACCGAAGGCGCCGAGCAGGCAGAAGGCGGCGACGTAGCTCGGAATCACCAGCGGGAGCGCCGCAGCGATTGCCCAGACGCGCCGGCCCGGCAGGTCGGTGCGGGTCGTCAGCCAGGCGACCGAGACGCCGATCACGACGGAGGCGACCGTGACGCCGGCAACGAGCAGCGTCGTGCTCCAGAGCAGGTCGAGCGTGCTCGAGCGGGTGAGGACGCGCCAGCCGCGCTCGCCTCCTCCCGCTGCTCGCAGGACGAGGTAGGCGAGCGGC
>JBKJSM010000061.1:0-22988 GCA_046594445.1 Gaiellaceae bacterium
CACGAGGCGGCGCCTTCCTTGATCGCCGCGACCGTCAGCTCCTCATAGCCGGACGGGAGCTTGCCTGTGCTTGCTGCGGGCGGGCTCGCTGCGGGCGCAGCCTTCGCGGCCTTCGGCGCCGCAGCTTCGGCCTTCGGCTTCGCAGTCTCGGCGCGCTTCTTGCCGCCGATCGACTCGATCTCGATCTGCGAGAGGCTGGCGCGAAAGCCGGTGTGCTTCTTGTAGCCGTTCTTCGGCCGGTACTTGCCGATCCGGATCTTCTCGCCCTTTACATCGGCGACGACGCGCGCCGTGACCGTGAAGTCCTTCGGCGAGATCTGCGCGGCCGAACCGCCACCGCCGACGAGCAGGACGGCCGGGTTGAAGGTCTTGCCCTCACCGTGCGCGAGCCGGTCGACGAGCAGCTTCTCGCCCTCGTGGACGCGGTACTGCTTGCCGCCGACGGAGATGATTGCGTAAGTGTTCATAAGCGCGGGAAACGCGGGCTGGCGCCCGCGAGCCGAACGATTGTAGCGGAGGCTAAGCGTCCAGGTCGTCGAGCCACTCGGACATCGGCACGTAGTCGTCCGTCGCCGGTTCGGCGCCGTTTCCGGACTCCTCCGCCGGCGGCTCTTCGACCGCAACGGCGGCTTCGGGCTCGGTGCCGTTTTCGCTCCCGACCTCTGTCTCCGCGACTGCTGCTGCTGCCGCGCCCGCGACCGCCGGCTTCTTGCGATTGCGGCCGCCGCGCGAGCCGCGCCGGGTCTTCTTCTTGACTGGAGCCGTCTCGGTGCCGTCGCCCTCGGTGTCGTCCGCGACGGCCTCGGCAGCCTCGGCAGCCTCCGGCGGCTCCGCGTCGTCATCGTACGCGGACGGATCGACGGTGGACGGCTTCGGCTTCGCCGCCGCGCGTTTGCGCGGGGACTTCTTCTCGCCGCCGCCCAGCTCAAGGTCGGGCACGTGGATGCGCGGGCCGGCGGAAGCGCGCAGCGGCGCCTCGGCCACGTCGGCCTCATCGTCCTCGGCCTCGTCGGTCACGCGTGCATCAGCGCCGTCGGCTGTTTCACCGGCCGGCGCCTTCTTGCGGTTGCGGCCGCCGCGTGAGCCGCGCCGCGTCTTCTTCTTGACGGGAGTCTCGGCCCCAGCGTCGGTGTCGCTTTCCGCGTCGATCGCCTCTTCGGGCTCGTCCTCCGGCTCGAGCTCCAGCTCCTCTGGCTCTTCGAGCTCGTCGGGCTCCTCGCCCTCGACCTCGCCGGCGTCCGCCTCGACCGCCTTCTTCGCGCGGCTCGGCGCGCGGGTCGGCTTCTCGGCCTCGCTCTCGAACGTGATCGGATCCGGAACAGCCTCGCCGCCCGCGAGCAGCGTCGCGTAGGCGACGCCGTCGAGGACGCGCTCGACGCGCACCTTCGCCTTCTTGCCGACGAGCTTGGCCGCGCCGCCGACGACGACGTCCAGGCCCTCGTGCTTGCCCGCCGCGGAGCCCGCGTCGTGCTTGTCGAGCTCGCCGAGCTTGACCTCGAGCTCCGTCCCCTCGGCGATCGGCGACTCGGGCTGCAGGTCGGCCAGCTTCCCTTCGGCGAGGACGGCGACGTGATCCGCGTGCGCGCCCTCCTTCGGGACGAGGAAGAAGCGCTTCTTCGACGCCTCCTCGATCTCGGTCAGCCGCGTACCGCCAGGCCCGAGTAGCAGCGAGGCGATCTTGGGGCTCACCTCGACCTTGAACGCCTTCGCGGCGGAGCCCGCGGCGAGCGTGCGCAACCGCCGCTCGACCTCGAGCGCCGCGGAGGCCTCGGAGACGACGATCCCGTCGCCCGCGCAGGTCGGGCACTTCTTGGTCAGGGTCTCGCGCGGCCCGTCGGTGACGTTCTGGCGCGTCATCTCGACCAGGCCGAGCGGAGAGATCTCGACGACGTAGGTCTTCGTCCGGTCGCGCTCGAGCTCGTTGCGGAGCGCCTCCTCGACGGTGGCCCGGTTCTTCGGGTTCGCCATGTCGATGAAGTCGATGACGATGATCCCGCCGATGTCGCGCAGCCGCAGCTGGCGCACGACCTCCTTGACCGCCTCGAGGTTGTTCTTCGTGATCGTGTCCTCGAGCCGCCCCGTCGAGGTCTTCGAGCGCGAGCCGACGAACCGGCCCGTGTTCACGTCGATCACCGTGAACGCCTCGGCGTAGTCGAAGACGAGGTAGCCGCCGGAGGGCAGGTCGACCCTGCGGTTCAGCGTCGAGCGGATCTCTGCGTCGACGCCCGTGCCCTCGAAGAGCGGCGTCTTCTCCTTGTAGTGCGTGACGCGCTCGAGCATGTGCGGCGAGGTTTTCTTCAGGTAGCCGACGATCCGCTTGTAGGTGCGGTCGTGGTCGATCTGAGCGCTCTCGAAGTCGCCCGCGAAGAGGTCGCGGACGATCCGGAGCGGCAGCTCGGCCTCCTGGTAGACGAGCGCCGGCGCCTTGGCGGCCTTCGCCTTGGCCTGCACCGTCTTCCAGAGCCGCTGGAGGAAGACGAGGTCGCGCTCGATGTCCTCGGCGGAGGCGCCCTCGGCGGCGGTGCGGACGATGATCCCGCCTTCCTTCGCGTCGAGCCCCTTGATGATGTCCTTGAGCCGCGTGCGCTCGGCGTCGTCGAGCCGGCGCGAGACGCCGAGGCCCTCGCCCTGCGGCACGAACACGAGGAAGCGGCCGGGGAGCGAGATCTCGGTCGTGAGCCGCGCACCCTTCGTCTTCATCGGGTCTTTGACCGCCTGCACCATGATCTGCTGGCCGCGGGCAATCAGGTCGGTGATCTTCTTGCCGTGGTGGCGCTTGCCCTCGAGCTCAGGCACGACGATCTCGTCGACATAGAGAAAGCCGTTCTTCTCGAGGCCGATCTCGACGAACGCGGCCTCCATGCCCGGGAGGACATTGTCGACTGTCCCGAGGTAGATGTTGCCGGCGATCGAGCGGCGCTCAGGCCGCTCGAGATAGACCTCGGCGACGCGGTCGTCCTCAAGGATGGCGACGCGCTGCTCGCCGACGTCGACGGAGATCAGGAGCTCGCGCTTGGCCTTCGGGAGCGGCGCCCGCTTCTGCGGGACGCGGCGGCGGTTGCCGCTCTGCTGGTTGGCGCGGCGCTCCTGCCGCTGGCTGCGCTGGCCTTCCTGGCGCTGGCTGCCCTGGCTCCGCTGGCCGCCTTCGGCGCTGGGTCCGCCGCTGGGCCCACTGCTGGGCCGGCTGCGCTCGCGCTTGGCGGGCTGGTCGGCCTTCGGCTCGGACCGTCCTGCGTCGCCCGACGCCTCGGCGCCCGCCGTGCCGCCTGCGGCACCCGGCTTCTTGCGGCCGCGGCCGCCACGGCTGCCTCGGCGCCGTCGCTTCGCTGCATCGGTTGCCGCCGCATCGGCGGCGGTGGGAGTCTCAGCCCGTGGGGGCTGCTGTGTGGGAGCGGGCGCCGGTGCGGTCGCCTGCTCGGTCGATTCGGTGCGCTTGCGTCTGAACCAGGGTGACAAATGCTTCTCCTAGAGTGGGCGCGCGCAAAGACACGGCCGCGGGTGCGGCCGGTCGCGCGCTGCGAGTGGTGTTGAAAAACGTAGGCATAGCCTGTACCCCAGGGTATCAGCAGGGCCGGACCGGGTCCGCCCGAAGCTCTATGCGGCAGCGGGGCGCAGCCGGGCGCGACGGGCGCGGACGGCTCGCAAGCGCTGTGAGAGGCGAGCCCACGCCCACGGCTCGATCTCCGCGTACCGCGTTTCGCTCTGGACGCGCGTGGCCTCGAGATACTCGAACCAGGCGTCGGCTTCCTCGATCTGCAACAGCTCGTCCGCGTGCGCTGAACCTGCCATCCCGCCTCCCTCCAGCTCGGTTTCCCGAACCCTAGGACCTGAACCGGACAGCATGCTGTTTTGCCCGCAAGACGCAGAATCCGCGGAAGCGGATCCTGCGTCGCGAAGACCCCTAAAGTCGGCCGCTTCGCGGCCGCACGAGCTCAGTGAGTGACCTTGCCGGCTGCCGCGGCAGCGAAATAGCGGTGGGCGGCCTCGCCCAGCGCCCGCGTTCCGGCGTAGGCGATGCCGCCCTTGAGGAGCCAGCCGGCCACCGGGATCGCACCGAGCAGCTGCCTCGCGACCGCCCGCAGGCCGAACGCGGCCCCGAGGGTGGCCAAGATCTCGGGCAGCCGTTTCTGGTCAACCTCCACCCCATGCGCGGCGGCCAGCCGCAAGACGAGCCGGAGCTGGTTCAGCGTCAGCACGGGGAAGTCCGCGCCGGGGACGAAGATTGCGACGGCGGCTATCCCGTTCTGGCGCGAGAAGCGCTCGATCAGGGCCCCGCACACTGCCTCGCGCAGAACCGGGAGCCGCGCGGCGAGGCCCGTGCCGGCGTCTCCGAGCCTAGCGGCGAGCGCCACCGCGATCTCCTCGACCGGGAACCCTGAGCCGGGAGGGCACGCAACGACGTCGGTCGGAAGCACGTAGGCGACGTCGAAGACCTCGGCTCCCGTCTGGACGACGATCGTTGGCACCTTGGCGCGCTTTGCCGCGCGCAGCAGCCACTCGTCCTCCTCGGTCGGGGCGCCGCCGAGCACGTGCACGAGGGCGGACCCGTCCTGGATCCTCCCGTCGGCGCGCACCGCACCCGGCGCGCCGTCACGGGCGAGCTCCTTGGCGAGCTGGTCGGCAAGCGTGCCGGTGACGACGAGCGGCCGCAGATCCTCAGCCGCAGCGCGCATCTCCTTCAGGAGGCCCCAGACGGCGAGCGGATTCAGCTTGGCCGCCATCAGCGAGCTTTGTGGCGACCGAGGTGGCCACGAGCGTGGATCGCCTGGAGAATGCCGATCCCGATCAGGTTCGCGACCATCGACGAGCCGCCGACCGTGACGAACGGCAGCGGGATCCCTGTCACGGGCGCGATCCCCATCGTCATGCCGACGTTCACGAACACCTGGAAGAGGAAGGCGATCACGATCCCGCCAGCGACAATCGACGTGTACGCGTCGCGCGCCAGAGTGACGACACGGAGCCCGCGCCAGACGATCAGCAGATAGAGGCCGAGCAGGAGCGCCGCGCCGACGAACCCTCGTTGCTCCGCGAGCGAGGCGAAGACGAAGTCGGTGTGGTGCTCGGGCAGGTAGTCGAGCCGCGTTTGGGTCGCGGCTTCGACGCCGCGCCCGTCGAGGCCGCCCGACCCGACCGCAGTGATCGACTGCGTCTGGTTGTACGACGTGCCGGAAGGATCGCTGCTCAGGTCGGTGAAGTTGAGCCGCGCGGTCTGGTACGGCTCGAGCACCTCGATCCCGGCCGCAGGGAGGAACCAGACGACGCTGGCGACCACGAGCACCGAGATCGTGGCGAGGGCGGCGAGGTGGCTCCAGCGGATGCCGGCGACGAAGAGGCAAGCCGCGAGCGCGGCTGAGTAGACGAGCGCGGTGCCGAGATCGGGCTGCTTGAAGACGAGCAGGATCGGGACGAGGCCCAGGCCGAGAGCCTGGAGGACGACACGCGGATCGCCCAGGCGGCGGGCGCGGTCGGCGAGGAATCCGGCTAGCGCGAGCACGAACAGGACCTTGCCGAACTCGGAGGGCTGGAATTGGAACGGGCCGATGTCGATCCAGCGCTTCGAGCCGCGGGTCGTATCGGCGAGCGGGAAGATGAGCAGCATCATCAGGATCGTGACGACGTAGATCGCCCTCTGGGCCCGCCGATAGCGATCCGGGTCGATCGCGAGCACGACCAGGAAGGCCACGAAGCCGGCGCCGGCGGCGATCGCCTGCCGGATCACGTAGTAGCTCTCGTTGCCCTCGACGTCGTAGCGCGTAATCCCGGCGACCGCCCAGAGCCCGTACGCGACGATCGCGCCCACGGCCGCGAGCAGAAGCCAGTCGAGCCGCCGGAGATAGCCGACGACGTCGACCTGGTCGTAGCTGCCGGAGCGGGAGGCGGAGGTGGAGGCGTAGTCGATCATCAGTCGCTGAGCACGACTCCCTGGGCGCCGGCCCGCTCCTGGAACCAGTGCTCGAACACCTTCAGCGCCGCGGGAGCGGCTGCCGTGCCGCCGTGGCCGCCGTTCTCGATCACGGCGCAGACGACGAGCGGGGGCCGCGTCGTGCCGCCGGCGGTCACGTGCTCGTTGCCGTCGAAGGGCCCCCAGCCGCACCACCACGACTGATCTTCGAGGTGGCCGAGCGGATAGCCGGGCATGTTGACGACCTTCTCGGCAGTCCCCGTCTTGCCGGCGACGGGCACCGGAAAGCTCCCGAAGACGCCCGAAGAGGTCCCGTCGGCGTCGTGCGTGGCCTGGTAGAGACCCTCGCGGACGACGCTGAGCGCAGCGGGGTCGACGTCGATCGGCTGCGGCGGCTGCGGCGCGAACGTGCGCAGGGTCACCGGCGGCGAGCCTTCGTTGCCGGGCTGGACGACAGCCGAGACGAGGTAGGGCGTCACGAGGTTGCCGCCGTTCGCGAGCGCGGCGTAGAAGCGCGCCATCTGGAGCGGCGTCACCGTCATGTCTTTCTGGCCGATCGCGAGCTGGATCAAGTCGCCAGGGTTCCAGGCCCGGTCGATTCCCTTGTAGGTCGCCCTTCGCCACGCCGGCGTCGGGAGGAGGCCGGTCGCCTCCCCGCCGATGTCGAGGCCCGTCGGCTCGCCGAAGCCGAACTTCTTCGCCCAGCCCTGCATCTTCGTCCAGTACGGGCGCTCGTGCTCGCCGCGCTCGTAGTAGCGATTGCCGACGTCGTAGAAGTACGTGTCGCACGACTGGGAGAGCGCGGTCGTCAGCGTCATCGGCATGTTCGTGAACGGGTTCCAGTTCTTGAAGCTGTGCTTGTCGAGCCCGTACTCCGCGGAGGGCGTGCACTGAACGTACTCGTACGGCGAGAGCAAGCCGTCGGACACGGCCGCGAGCGCGGTCAGCGGCTTGAAGGTCGAGCCCGGCGGATAGGTGACCCCGGTCACTCTGTTCAGACCGGGGAAGTTGCGCTTCTTCGCGACCTCGTCGTTCGTGAGTGGCTCGAGCTTCTTCGGATCGACGCGGCCGACATAGACGGACGGCTTGTACGTCGGGTTGGACGCCATTGCAAGCACCGCGCCGTCCCGGGGGTCGAGGGCGACGATCGCGCCGCCGTTCGCGCTCCACTCCTCGTTCTCGTACGCGAGCCGGATCCCATAGCTGAGCGCCCGCTCCGCCGCCCGCTGGAGGCCCATGTCGAGCGTCAGGCGCACGCTGTTGCCGGGCTGCGCCGGCCGTCGCAGCTGGAATGGGCCCTGCGGCCGGCCGAGCGAGTCGACCCGCAGCTGCGCCGCTCCGGGGACGCCGCGCAGGTACGTGTCGAACGACGCCTCGACGCCCGTCTTGCCGATCTTCTCGCCACCGCGGTAGCCATCCTGCTCGAGCCGCGCCAGCTCTTCCTCGGAGATCTCGCCGACGTAGCCGAGCACCTGCGCCGCGAGCGCGCGATGCTGGTAGTCGCGTAGGTAGGTGCCGACGATCTCGACGCCCGGGAACTCGGCCCGGTTCTCCAGCAGGGTCGCGACCTGATCCTCGTGGACGGCGGTCTTGACGAGGATCGGCGTCAGCGGATCGCCCTTGCGCTCCTCGAGCGCCTTCGTCAGCCGCGGCAGGGGGACGCGAAGGATCTTCGAGAGCCGCCTGAGCAGCGCGTAGCGGCCCTCTTCGGGTAGGTCGGCCGTCCAGATCTGCACTGCCGTGCCGGGTACATTCGCGACGATCGTCTTGCCCGCGCGGTCGAGCACCGAGCCGCGCGGGGCCTCGACGCGGATCGTGCGCAGCTGGTTTCCCTGGGCGGCGTTCAGGTAGCGGTCGCCCGAGAGCACTTGCAGCGCCCAGAGCCGCAGGAACAGCACGGCGAAGACGACGAGCACGAGTCCCGCGAGGACGCCGACCCGGAGGGCAAGCTGCGGCGTGAACCGGTACGGCTCGGTCGTCCGGGGGTCGGGCGGGAGGAAGCGGTGCGACGGCGACCGGTTAGCCAAGGAGCCGCACCTCCGTGACGCGATCCGAGACGGTGCTGCGGCGGAGCACCGCACGGCAGAGGGCGAAGACCGGCGCGCCGAGCAGCAGGTTCAGGACGAGGCTCGGCACGAGAGACTCGAACAGCGCGCGCCGTGCGGAGACCTCCTCACCCAGCAGGAAGTGGAGCCCGAAGCCCGCGTAGGCGATCGCGATCGTCAGGACGAGCACGGCGAGCAGAGGCGCGTGCGCGCGGTCGCGTCCGGTGGTCTCGCCGTACCGGCCCGTCCAGTACCCGGCGAGCGCAAGTAGGAGCGCAGAGACGCCGAGGGTGTCGAGGGTCATCACGTCGACGAGGATGCCTGCGAAGAAGCCTGCAACCGCCCCGGGAACCGCGCCGCGCAGGAGGGCGATCGCGAGCAGGGAGAGCAGCAGCACGTCGGCCGTGCCTCCGGCGACGTCCATCGAGGCGAAGAGCGTGACCTGGAGCAGCGCGGCGGCGAAGACGAAGGCGGCGACGGTGACGTTCTCGATGATCACGGCATCTCCGGCGGGGGGCGGGTGGAGACGAGCACGAGCACCGAGTCGAGCGCCGAGAAATCGACGTCCGACTCCATCAGCACCTGCTGCCAGAGATCCGTGCTGAGCCCGCCGACGTAGGTAACGCGGCCGATCGGGATCCCCTTCGGGTAGAGCGAGGAGAGCTGCCCGGAGCGCCAGCCGGCGGTGATGATCTCGTCGCCGACATTGACGTTCTCCTTCTTGGCGACGCGGTCGAGGACGAGCGAATCGCCGGACTGGCCGTGCCGGACGATCCCGGCGGCGCTGGTGCGCAGGTCGATCGCCGAGACGGCGCTGGACTCGTCCGTCAGCAGGCGGACGCGTGACGCCCCGTCGGTGACGATCGTCACGGTGCCGACGAGGCCGTCTGCGGTGACGACCGACGCGCCCCGTGCGATGCCCTCCGAGGAGCCGGCCGAGACGACGATCGTCTGGTCGAAGCCGCCCGAGGGCTGCGAGATCACCTCGGCGGCGACGCCCTCGTAGTCCTCGGGGAACGAGGGCAGGCCCTTGTAGTCGAGCAGCTGCCTCAGGATCACGTTCTCCTGCAGCGCCGATTCATTCTGGATCACCTGCTGCTTGAGCTGCTCGTTCTCGGCGCGGAGCTCCTCGTTCTCGGAGCGCGCGTTGAGCAGGTCGACCGTCCAGCCATACGCGTCGCGGAACGGCCGCGCGACGCGCTCGACGGCCACCTCCAGCGGCTGCAGGACGCTGGCGACGGCGCCCTGGGCGTCGTGGAGCGGCCCGCTGTCCTGCTCGCGGAAGGAAATCGTGATCAGCGCGAGCGCGAGCACGACGAGGCTCCCCAGCACGATCCGGCGCCGAAAGGCACTGGTGCTGCGGGAGGAGAGCGATCGTGAAGCGCGACGCCGGACGGGGAGGCCCAGCACCGCCGATTTTGCGGTGCGGCGTGACACGAGCGCCTCAGTCTAGCCGCGTCGCCGGAGATCGCTCGTGACGGACGAGACTAGTAGCGCCTGCCGTTGCGGCCGCGCCCGCGCGCCTTCGCGCTGCGGTGGATCGCCTCGAACTCCTCGAGGCTGCGGCCGGAGCCGACCGCGACGCACGTGAGCGGGCTCTCCGCCAGGTGCACCGGCATCTGCGTCTCGTGGCGGAGCCGCTCGTCGAGCCCGGAGAGGAGGGCGCCGCCGCCGGCGAGCACGATCCCGCGGTCCATGATGTCCGCGGCGAGCTCGGGCGGCGTCTTGTCGAGCGTCGAGCGGATCGCGTCGATGATCTGCGTCACCGGCTCGTCGAGCGCGTGCCGAACCTCCTCGGAGGAGAGGATCACGGTCTTGGGCAGGCCGGTGAGCATGTCGCGCCCCCGCACCTCCGCCTGCACTTCCTCGCGCATCCGGTAGGCGGAACCGACCTCGAGCTTGATCTCCTCGGCGGTCTGCTGGCCGATCAGGAGTTTGTACTCCTTCTTGATGTGGTTGACGATCGCGTCGTCCATTTCGTCACCGCCGACGCGGAGGCTCTGCGAGACGACAATGCCGCCGAGCGAGATCACGGCGACCTCGGTCGTGCCGCCGCCGATGTCGACGATCATGTTGCCGGTCGGCTCTCCGACCGGGAGGCCGGCGCCGATCGCGGCAGCCATGGGCTCCTCGATCAGGTAGGCCTGGCGCGCGCCGGCGGACAGCGTCGCCTCCTCGACCGCGCGCTTCTCGACGCCGGTGACGCCCGAGGGAACGCAGACGACGACGCGCGGGTGCGCGAAGCGATGCTGGTGGACCTTCTGGATGAAGTGGCGCAGCATCTGCTCGGTGACGTCGAAGTCGGCGATCACCCCGTCCTTGAGCGGGCGGATCGCGGCGATCGTGCCCGGCGTGCGGCCGATCATCCGCTTCGCCTCCACGCCGACCGCGTGCACCTCGCCGGTGCGCTGGTCGATCGCGACGACCGAGGGCTCGCTGAGGACGATCCCGCGGCCCCGCACGTACACGAGCGTGTTGGCCGTGCCGAGGTCCACGGCCATGTCCCGGCCGCCGAAGCCAGTGAGTGAGCGAAAGAAGGCCATTCCGAACTCCCGAGTCTAGCCGTGCGACACTCCAGCGGTGACTCGCGGGCCTGTTGTTCTCGTCACGGGGTGCTCGTCGGGGATCGGCCGCGCCACTGCCGAGCGGCTGGCTCGGGGCGCCTGGACTGTCTATGCGACGGCGAGGCGGCTCGAGTCGATCGCCGGCCTGGAGCAGAAGGGCTGCCGGCTGCTCAGCCTCGACGTGACCGACGACGCGTCGATGCGCGCCGCGGTCGGGGAGATCGAGCGGGCCGAGGGAGCGGTCGACGCGCTCGTCAACAACGCCGGCTACAGCCAGAGCGGCGCGGTCGAGAGCGTGCCGATCGACGAGGCGCGGCGGCAGTTCGAGACGAACGTCTTCGGGCTCGCGCGGCTGACGCAGCTCGTGCTCCCGGGGATGCGCCGTGCGGGGTCGGGCCGGATCGTAAACGTGAGCTCGATGGGCGGCCGGTTCACCTTTCCGGGCGGCGGCTGGTACCACGCCTCGAAACACGCGGTCGAGGCGCTCAGTGACGCGCTCCGCTTCGAGGTGCAGAGCTTCGGGATCCAGGTCGTCGTGATCCAGCCCGGGCTGATCCGGACGAGCTTCGCCGAGGCCTCCGTCGGCTCGATCGAGTACGACGACGGCCCGTACGCCGCCTTCAACGTGGCCGTGGGCGGAGTGACGGCCGGAGCCTACGAGAGCAGCTTGGCGCGCCGTCTCGGCGGCGAGTCCGACGACGTCGCCAAGGCGATCGAACGAGCAATCACGGCGAAACGGCCGCGCACCCGCTACCGCGTGACACCGTCCGCGCGCCTCTTCCTCGCGCTCCGCCGCCTGCTCCCGGATCGCGGCTGGGACGCCCTGGTCAGCCGCACCTACCCGAAGCCGTAGGTGCCGGGAAAGCGCTCCGCGAGCAAACGGACGAGCAGCGCGGCGGGCAACCCGACTACGTTCAGATAGTCGCCGTCGATCTCCTCGATGAGCGCGGCGCCGCGGCCCTGGATCGCGTAACCGCCCGCGCGTCCCTCCCACTCCCCGTGCGCCATGTTGACGGCCAAGTCGCGCGGCGTCAGCGGACGGAACGTGACCCGGGTCGAGGCGTGCTCGACGACCTCCCAGCCCGGCGTCAGCAGGCAGAGGCCGGAGACGACGACGTGCGTCTGGCCCGCAAGCTCTTCCAGCATCCGCTCCGCCTCGGCGGCATCGGCGGGCTTGCCGAAGATCTTCCCGCCGAGCGAGACGGCGGTGTCGACGGCGAGGACGGGGCGGTCGTCCGCCTGCGCAGCCACCGACCGGGCCTTCCCGCGCGCATGCTCGCGCACGAGCTCGACCGCATCCGCCTCGGCCGGGTCGTTCTCGACGTAGTCGGGCGCGACGACGTCGAACGGGATCCCGAGCTGCTCGAGGATCAGGCGGCGCTGCGGGCTCGTCGACGCGAGCAGGATCGGATCGACGACGTGGGAGCTCACCGCTTGCGAGCTTTCCAGATCTCCTCCCACGGCCACTTCTTCGCCCACACGGGGTCCGAGTGATAGAAAGTCGCGTCCTCGGCGTCCGCCGGCGCGTAGAGCTCGATCAGGTCGAGGACATCGAAGCCCGAGTCGCGCAACAGCTTGAATAGGTCACCGTGCCCGAGCTGGAATTCGGTCGTGTCCTCGTCCTCCCAGTCGAGCCGGTGCAACCCGCGCTGCGGCCTTTGCAACGTCTCCTTCCATCCGTCGAGCGCAGCGCAGAGCATCGAGATCGTCGAGTTGCGGAGGAAGACGAGCTCGCCGCCCGGCCGCAGCAAGCGACCGGCCTCGGGAATCCACTTGTAGGGATCGCACCAGATCGACGCGCCGTACTCGGAGAGAGCGAGGTCGAAGGAGGCGTCGGGGAGCGGCACGCTCTCCGCGTTCGCCTCCAGGAGCGGGAACTCGATCCCGGTCTCCCGCTGCATCAGCCGCGCCGTCTCGAGCTGCGCGGGAGTGATGTCCACGCCAACCGGTCGCGCGCCCTTCCGCGCGAGCCGCGCGGAGAAGTAGGCCGTGCCGCAGCCGAGCTCGATCACATCCTTGTCCGCGACGTCGGGCAGCACCTCGAGCTCGGACTCGGCTATCCCCCAGAGTCCCCAGATGATCTCTTCCTGCCGCCACGCACGAATGCCCTGCTCATGCGTGTACTGCTCGTTCGACCTCGTCCAGCTCGCGCGGTTGCGGACCGCGTACTCGGGCAGCTCAGACGAGCTCATCGTCGGCGAACCAGAGCGAGATCTCGCGCTGCGCAGACTCGGGCGAATCGGAGCCGTGGATGAGGTTGTTCGGCATCGAGGAGGCGTAGTCGCCGCGGATCGTCCCGGGGTCGGCCTCGGCCGGGTTCGTGGCGCCGATCGTCTTCCGCATCGTCGCGATCACGCCTTCGCCCTCGACGACGAGCGCCCAGGTCGGCGCGGAGGTGATGAAGTCGACGAGCTCGGGGAAGAACGGCTTCTCGCTGTGCTCTGCGTAGTGCTCGGAGCCGAGCTCGCGACCGACGCTGAGCAGCTTGCCGCCGACGACCCGGAAGCCGCGGCGCTCGATTCGCGCGAGGATCTCGCCCGCGAGGGCGCGCTCGGTCGCGTCCGGCTTGATCAGGATCAGGGTGCGCTCGACGGCCATCCGGCCGCGGATGTTACTCGTCGGCCGCGGCGCGCTTGCGGGGTGTCGTCCACGAGTCGGCGATCGTGTCGTCGATCCCGGGGAGGTTCGGCGTCGAGACGAGCATCGCGCAGTGAGGGCAGATCTGCCAGAGGGCCTCGAGCGGCGCGTTGCACTTCTCGCAGGCCTGCTTCAGCCGAGTCGTGCAGACCGGGCAGACGAGGAACGTCGACTCGACCGCCGCCCGGCAGACCGGGCAGTGCATGTCGCGCTTCGAGAGCCGATCCTCCATCGCCCGCATTTCGAGCTCGCGCTCGCGGACGTCGTCGATGTACTCGGGCGGCCGGAAGAAGAGGTAGATGATCGGGCCGATGAACGGGGCCACGAAGCCGAGCGCGGTCGCGATCGCGACGAGGACGCTGTCCTCGATCCGTCGGCGAGCGTCCTTGTAGACCCAGTAGACGGTCGCGAGCCAGAAGACTGCGACGAAGAAGATCGACAGGTTGCGGATCGCCATCCACGCGCCCGAGTCGAAGAAGTCGTTGACTCCCCCGAGCAGGTTGTCGTTGGTGGTGGTGGCGGCGAGGATCACAGAAGGAGCTTTCCCACGAGATAGCCAATGGCGAATGCGGAGCCGACGATCAGCGCGAGCACCGCGAGCGCGAACGCGAGCACGGTCACTCGTTCGCGCATCTTCGGCATGTTAGGCGTCGTTCCTTGAGAGATCTGCGAGGAGGTAGAGAGATCCCGTGACGAGCACCGGCCCATGCTCGCGCGCTCGGGCGAGCGCGGCGGCCGGATCCGGCTCCAGCTCGACCTCGTCGAAGTGCTTCTCGGCCAAGCGCGCGAGCTCCTCCGCGGGCAGCGCCCGGGCGTTCGAGGAGGTCGTCGCTACGAGCCGGCGGCCGGCGCCGGCGAGCGAATGGAGCATCGCGTCGACGTCCTTGTCGCGCAGGATCGAGGCGAGCACGGTGTAGTCGGCGCGCGACAGGCGCTCGACGAGCCAGGCGGCGCCGTCGGCGTTGTGCGCGCCGTCCCAGATCTCCTCGCCGCGTTGCTCCATCCGGCCCGGCAGCGCGACCTCGACCGCGTGCAGCGGCTCGCGGCCGAGGAACGCAGCGGCCGCCTCCCGCGCGCCGCCGATGACGACGTTCGGGCCGGCGAGGTGCTCGAACTCCTCGTCGGGCAGCACCGCGATCGTCCCTTCCTGGACGACCGCGAGCTTCTCGCCGGCGATCTCCTCGCGCGTCTCGCCCAGCACGTCGGTGTGCTCGAGCCCGACGCTCGTGAGCAGGACGACGTGCGAGCGCAGGACGTTCGTCGCGTCGAGGCGGCCGCCGAGGCCGGCCTCGACGACGGCGACGTCGACCGCCCGCGCCGCGAACTCGGCGAACGCTGCGGCGCAGAGCGTCTCGAACTGCGTCGCCTCCTGCGCCTCCGCCTCCGGGCGGACGCGCGCGATCACGGCCTCGAAATCTGCCTCGGCGCCGTCGACGGTGATCCGCTCCGCCCACGAGCGGACGTGCGGCGAGACCGTCGCGCCGATCGAGAGGCCTTCCGCGAGGAGGTACGCCTCGATTGTCCTGGTGGCGGTCGACTTCCCATTCGTGCCGACGACGTGGATCGCCGGGTAGGCGAGCTGGGGGTCGCCGAGCGCCGCGAGCAGCGTTCGCATCCGCCCGAGCCCGAACTCCTTCGGCCAGGGGCTGAGAGATGCGATCCAGGCCTCAGCCGGAGAGGGCATCGAGCTCACGCCGGTAGCGGGCGAGCTTGTCGCGCTCCGCGTTGACGACCTCGGGCTTCGCGTTCGCGACGAACTTCTCGTTGGCGAGCATGCGCTCGCCGCGCGCGATCTCCTTCTGCAGCCGCTCGATCTCTGCGCCGGCGTCGCCGTTCGCCTTGGCGCGCTCAGGACGGACGACCGCGGCGAAGATCCGCTGCTCGTCGCCCTCGAGCGGCACGGCGACGCCGCTGCGACGGAAGATCGCGGCAGCTTCTTGAACGGCGTCGAGCGCGTGCAAGTCTGCCGCGTACGCATCGGTCGCCTCCGGCCACGCGGCGACGATCAGCCGGTTCTGGTGAAACTGCGACCAGATCTCCTCGGTCACGTGCGGCAGCACCGGGTGCAGGAGCTTGAGGAGGCGCTCGAGCGCGGCGAGCGCCGTCGCGCGAACGTCCGGTTCGCCGAGTCGCGGCTTGATCGCCTCCGCGTACCAGTCGCAGAAGTCGTCGAACGTCAGGCGGTAGAGCGCCTGCATCGCCGGGGAGAACTCGAACCGTGCCCACGCCTCCTCGACTTCGGCCTGCGCGGCGTCGAGCCTGGCGAGGATCCAGCGCTCCTCGAGCGAGCTCGGGCGCTCCGCAGGCACGACGCGGCTCTGCAGCAGCAGCCGCGCCACATTCCAGAGCTTGTTCGCGAGCTTGCGTCCCTCCTCGAGCGGGCCCTCGCTGAAGCGGACGTCCTGTGTCGAGGACATCTTCAGCAGCCCGTAGCGGGTCGCGTCGGCGCCGTGCTTGACGATCAGCTCGAGTGGATCCGTGCCCGTGCCGAGGCTCTTGGACATCCGGCGCCCGTCCGGCGCGAGGATCGTCGAATGGATGATGACGTCGGTGAACGGGATCGCCCCCATCAGCTCGAGGCCGGTGAAGATCATCCGGTTTTCCCAGAGGCGGATGATCTCGCGCGCGGTCGAGTTGACGTCGCCCGGGTAGTAGCGCTCGAGCTCGGGCGTCCGCTCCGGCCAGCCAAGCGTCGCGAACGGCCACAACGCGGACGAGAACCACGTATCGAGCACGTCCGGATCGCGCTCGATCTCTGTCGAGCCGCACTCCGCGCAAGCCTCGGGTGCAGGCCAGGCGCACGTCACGTGCCCGTCGGCGCAGGTCCAGAGCGGCAGCTGGTGGCCCCACCAGAGCTGGCGCGAGATGTTCCAGTCGGGGATCGACTCGAGCGAGCGGATAGCGAACTGGTGCTGCGACTCGGGGTGGTAGCGGACGCGCCGCTCCATGAGCGCGCCGAGGGCAGGCTCGCGCGGCTGCTCCATCGCGACCCACCACTGCAGCGAGACGAGCGGCTCGATCCGCGTGTGGCAGCGCTCGCAGGTGCCGACGGCGTGCCGGTAGTGCTCCCGCTGCTCGAGCCCGTCGCGCGCCTTCAGCCACGCGATCACGGCCTCGTCGGCCTCCTGCTGCGTCTTCCCGGCTAGTTCGCCGGCCTGCTCGTTCATCCGCCCGTCGAGGCCGATCACGGTAATCGTGGGCAGCTCGTGGTCGCGGCCGATCTCGAAGTCGATCGGGTCGTGGCCCGGTGTCACCTTGAGGGCGCCGGTGCCGAACTCGGGCTCGACGCGCTCGTCGGCGATCACCGGCACCACACGCTCGACGTAGGGGACGACAACGTCCTGGCCGATCGCGTCCCGGTAGCGCTCGTCGTCCGGGTTCACTGCCACGGCGACGTCGGCGAGGATCGTGGCGGGCCTCACCGTCGCGACCGTGATGAAACCCGAGCCGTCCGCGAACGGGTAGCGCGCGTAGGTGAGCGTGTCGTCCATGTCGACGTGCTCGACCTCGAGGTCGGAGATCGCGGTCTCGTGGAACGGGCACCAGTTGACGATCCGGTTGGCGCGGTAGATCCAGCCGCGCTCCCAGAGGTGGATGAAGAAGCGCATCACCGCCTCGATGTAGGCCTCGTCCATCGTGAACCGCTCGCGGCTGTAGTCGAACGAGGCTCCGAGGCGCCGGAACTGCGCCATGATCGTCTTCCCGGTCGCGTCGAGGTGCTCCCAGACACGCTGCACGAACGCCTCGCGGCCGAGCTCCTTGCGCGAGGTGCCCTCGCTGACGAGCTGCTTCTCGACGACGTTCTGCGTCGCGATTCCTGCGTGGTCGAAGCCGGGCTGCCAGAGCGTGTCGTAGCCCTGCATCCGGCGCCAGCGGATCAGCAGGTCCTGGATGGCGCCGTTCAACGCGTGCCCCATGTGCAGCGCGCCTGTCACGTTCGGCGGCGGCACGCAGATCACGAACGTCTCGTCGCGACGCTTGCCCGCGCCGGCCCGGTAGAGCCCCTCGTCCTCCCAGGTGCGCTGCCAGCGCTCCTCGACGCCTGCCGGCGTGTACAGCGGCTCCATGCCGCGATCGTATCGGGGGTTAGCGAGCGACTATGCGGAGCAGCCTAGCGGCCGACGGCGTAGCCCTGCATCCCGCGCGGGTTCGCGCCCGCCTTGAGCAGGCCGTCGGGCTCGCGGGCGACGGCGGTGACGCGGCCGAGCGTCCACGGCCCCTCCACCTCCACGTCGTGGCCGCGCCGGCGGAGGTCGGCGACGACGTCGTCTCCGAAGCGGTCCTCGACCGTGAGGGAGCGCGGAGCGAAGCCGCGCGGATAGAAGGACGAGATCAGGTGGTCGGTGTGGAAGTCGGGCGCGTCAATCGCCGCCTGCAAATCCATCCCGCGGTCGACGTGGTTGAGGAAGACATGCAGCGCCCACTGCTCCTGCTGGTCGCCGCCGGGCGTGCCCCACGCCAAGTACGGCTTGCCGTCGCGGAGCGCGAGCCCGGGACTGAGCGTCGTGCGCGGCCGCGCCCCCGGCCGCAGCGAGGACGGCAGCCCCTCCTCCAGCCAGAACATCTGCGCGCGCGTGCCGAGCGGCCAGCCGAGCGCAGGGATCACCGGCGAGGCGTGCAACCAGCCCCCGCTCGGCGTCGCCGAGATCATGTTCCCCCAGCGGTCGACGACGTCGAGGTGGACGGTGTCGCCCCGCGTCGGCTCGCCTGCGCCAGGTGTCATGGTCGCGCCGACGACGGTCGGCAGCCGCCCGAGCCCCGGCGTGTAATCGCCGGACGCGTCCTCGCCGACCAGCGCGCGGCGCGCGTCGTTGTACTCCTTCGACAGCAGCGTCTCCAGAGGCACCTCAGCGTCGCCGTAGAGCGCGTCGCGGTCAGCGAAGGCGAGCTTCGCGCACTCCGTGACGACGTGGACGAGCTCCGCCGGCGAGAGCTCCGCGACGTCGAAGCCCTCGAGCAGCGCGAGTTGCTGCAGGCCGACGGGCCCGGCGCCCCAGGGCAGCGTCTTGCAGACGGTGAGGCCGCGGTACTCGAGCGAGGCGACCGGCTCGAGCGTCGCCCGCCAGCGTGCCATGTCGTCCGCAGCCAAGAGGCCACCTTCGGCGGCGACGAAGCGGTCGATCTCCTCGGCAACGAAGCCCTCGTACCAGACGCGTCGCGCCTTCTCGATCTCCTCCTCCCGCGACCCACCGCGCGACTCGTCAAGGATGCGTCGGTAGGTGGCGGCAAGCGTCGGATTGCGGAAAAGCTGCCCGACCGGCGGCGCCGGCAGGTAGAGCTCGCTCGAGCCCGGCCAGGTGCGCAGCAGCTCCTCGGAGCGGTCGATCGTCGCGCGAATACCGGCGACGAGCGGGAAACCCTCCTCCGCGTAGCCGATCGCAAACGAGAGCACATCTTCGAGCCGCCAGGTGCCGAACTGCTCGAGCAGGAGCAACCAGCCGCCGAACGCGCCGGGAACGCAGGCCGCGAGAACGCCGGTGCCGGGGACGAGCTCGTGCCCGAGCTCGCGATAGCGCTCGATCGTGGCCGCGGCCGGCGCAACGCCCTGGCCGCAGAGCGCCACGGGCTCGCCGCGCGAGACAGGCCACAGGAGTGCGGGCACCTCGCCGCCGGGACCGTTCAGGTGCGGCTCGACGACCTGGAGGGTGAATCCGGTCGCGACCGCGGCGTCGAAGGCGTTACCGCCGCGCTCGAGCACCGCCATCCCCGCCGCCGAGGCGAGCCAGTGCGTCGAGGCGACCATCCCGAACGTGCCGCGGAGCTCGGGGCGGGTCGTGAAGCTCATACGACTACATGATCAGGCACGTGGTCGTTCCGTGCGCCAGCAACCGGCCGGCGGCGTCGGTGAGCTTCCCCTCGGCGGTGGCGACGCGCGACCCCTTGTGGAGCACCATCCCCTCGCAGCTGATCACTCCGGTCTCGGCTGTGATCGCGCGGACGAAGTTCGTCTTCACCTCGAGCGTGGTGTAGCGCACGCCGGCCCCGAGCAGCGTGTGCACGGCGCATCCCATCGCCGAGTCGAGGAGCGTCAGCGCGACACCGCCATGCACCGAACCGATCGGGTTGTAGTGCTCAGGGCCGGGCTCCATCTCGAACACGGCCCGGCCAGGCTCGGCCTCGACGCCACGAAAGCCCATTAGATCGGCGATGGGTGGCGGCGGCAGCTCGCCGCTGAAGATCGCCCGGACGTAGTCGATACCCGGGAGCTCGAGGCCGCGCGCGGCCAGCGCGATCGGGTCGAGAGAGCTTGCGTCCACGTCGGACATCTTCCGAGACTAACGCTCAGCCTTCCTTCCCGATTTCAAGGCGCTCCGCCAGCCAGATGAGCTGCCACGCTCGCTCCGCCGCGAAGCCCGCGTCGTACGCCTCCTCAGAGCCCGACGCGGCAGTCGCCTCTCGCCCTGCGGCGTGGGCGACGACGTACGCGAGGTTGGCAGCGATCGCTCCGGGAGTCTGAGCCGACTCGCTAAGCGTCGCCGGCCGATCGGCTTCCCACATCTCGGGACGGCGGCCCTGCGCAAGCGAGACGGCGTCCGCGGCAAAGCCGGTCAACTCGGCCGCCGCGCCGCCTGCCCGCTCGAACGCCGCGACCGCCCCCGCCCGCAGCTCGCCGAGCTCTACCGCACCGACGAGCTGCGCCGCCTCGTCGGTGAGACCCACCCGCCGCAGGCTGCCCAGGGCGTGGTCGCGCGTACGCCACGCGCACGCGTCAGCGAACTCCTGCGCGGTGGCGGCGTCCCAGCGGGTCACCTGGCCAACGAGTCGCCCGCGCTCGGCTACGACCATCACGTCGCCGACGACGATCTCGCCGGCGAGCTCGATCTCCCAAAGCTCGTCGTCGATCCAGTCCAGCAGCTGGCCGAACGTGCACGCATGCACCCCGTGCAGGCAATCCTCCAGCGGTCCGGCCGCATCGACCCAGGCGCCGGGCTCGGCGGCGGTGGGACGCGGCCATGCGAGCTCGCTGAAACGCCCGATTCCGCCGAGCGCGAGGAACTTGTACGCCCTCACGGCTCCTTCTTCTCTCCGCGCCAGTCGCGAAAAGCCTCGAGCAGGGACGTGCGCAGCCGCTCGGGCACGTCGTCCTCGCTCAGCGTCCCTGCTACCCGCGACACGTGGCGGAGCTGCGCGAGGTAGCCGCGGCACGGCGGGCAGATCGCAACGTGCCGCTCGAAGGCGAGGCGCTCGGGAGCGTCGAGCGCCCCCTCGAAGTACTCGGTGACGTCCTCCACCACCTTCTGGCAGGAGTAGCTTGGCGTGTCAGTCACGCGGCTTCGCTCCCTAGGTACTCCTCGAGCGCCGCGCGGAGCCGCGTGCGCGCTCGGTGGAGGAGAACCCGCTGGTTCTCGGCGGAGAGGTCGAGCAGGACGCACACCTCGTCGCTCGACCAGCCCTCCACGTCCCGCAGCACGAACACGGTCGCGTACCGCGCCGGCAGCGCCTCGATCGCCTCGCGGAAGCGATCGCGCGCCTCCCCGGCGAGCAGCCGCTCGTCCGGGATCGTCTCCCAGGAGTCGACGAGCGTCGTCCACATCCCCGCCCAGCGCGGATGCTCGGCCGGAAAGAAGCGCGACTCGTCGACGCTCGCAGCGCCCTCGTGGTCGAAGTCGGAAACCGGCACGGATCGCCGCTCGGTCTCGGAGCGCTGACGTGCGCAGTTGCCGAGGATCGCGAAGAGCCAGGTCCGGAACGACGAGCGACCCTCGAAGCCGTCCAGCGAGCGGAGCACCCGCACCCAGGTCTCCTGCACCACGTCCTCGGCAGCGTCGGCGCCGAGCCCGTACACCCGCGCGAGCCTGAGCATCGCCGGGGTGAATCTGTCGACCACCTCGGCAAACGCGACCTCGTGGCCGTTCCTGAGCGCGTTGACGAGGCGCGCCTCCTCTCCGGCGCGTCCTCCTGCCGGCCCCGACCTCTCGGCCTCCACTGATCGCACTGTAACGCGCAGCCATGGAAAGGGATCTACCTCTATATGGGACAACTGCTGGACACTGATGTAGAGCTGCTCGCCCGCGCCGCCAAGGGCGACAACGAGGCGCTTGCGACGCTCCACCGTTCGTACGTCGCGGTCGCACGCGGCGTCGCGGTGCGCGTCCTGCGCGACCGAGCGCTCGCCGAGGACGCAGTTCAAGAGGGATTCCTAGACTTGTGGCGCACCGCCGAGGGGTTCGACGCCGCGCGCTCCTCGGTTCGCGGATGGATCTGCGTGCTCGTGCACCGGCGCGCGGTCGACCTGGCGCGCCGGGAAGCCCGCAGGCGCGCAGCGGACGAGCTGCAGCCCGCACCCGACCGTGACTCGTACACCGCGGAGGAGATCGTGGTCGTCCGCTACGACCAACGCCGGGTCCGGAGCGCGCTGGAGCAGCTGCCGGCGCCGCAGCGGGAGCTGCTCGAGCACGCCTACTGGGGCGGACTCACGCAGCCTCAGCTGGCCGAACGGTTCGGCCTTCCTCTCGGCACGGTCAAATCGCGCACGTTCGAGGCGCTCCGGCTGCTACGGCAGGAGCTCGTAGCCGCCTAGGCGGACTCTTCGGCGAGCGCGTCCGACTCGTCCGCGATGCCGTCGGCGCTCGTGACGAGCGTCGGCTTGAGGCCCTTCGAGATCGTCTCCTTCGTGATCACGCACTTGGAGACGTCCTTGCGGGAGGGCAGCTCGAACATGACATCGAGGAGCGCGGTCTCGATGATCGAGCGCAGGCCGCGGGCGCCGGTCTCGCGGGCGAGCGCCTTGTCGGCGATCTCCCAGAGCGCGTCCTCGCGGAACTCGAGCTCGATCGAGTCGTAGCCGAAGAAGCGCTGGTACTGGCGCGTGAGCGCGTTCTTGGGCTCGGTCAGGATCTGGACAAGGTCTTCGCGCCGCAGCTGGTGCACCGCCGAGATGACCGGCAGCCGGCCGATGAACTCCGGGATCAGGCCGAAGCTGAGCAGGTCTTCCGGCATTACGTCGGCGAGCAGCTCTGCGCTCTCCTCGGCGTGGCTCGAGCGGATGTCGGCGCCGAAGCCGACCGCGTTCTTGCCGACGCGGCGGCCGATGATCTTGTCGAGGCCGGCGAACGCGCCGCCGCAGATGAAGAGGATGTTCGTCGTGTCGATCGAGAGGAACTCCTGGTGGGGGTGCTTGCGCCCGCCCTGTGGCGGCACGGAGGCCACCGTGCCCTCGAGGATCTTCAGCAGCGCCTGCTGGACGCCCTCGCCGGAGACGTCGCGCGTGATCGACGGGTTGTCCGCCTTGCGCGCGATCTTGTCGACCTCGTCGATGTAGATGATCCCCGTCTCGGCCTTCTTGATGTCGAAGTCCGCGGCCTGGATCAGCTTCAGGAGGATGTTCTCGACGTCCTCGCCGACGTAGCCCGCCTCGGTGAGCGCGGTCGCGTCGGCGATCGCGAACGGGACGTTGAGGATCCGCGCCAGCGTCTGCGCGAGCAGCGTCTTGCCGCAGCCGGTCGGGCCGAGCAGGAGGATGTTCGACTTCTGTAGCTCGACCTCCCCGTCCTCCTGGCCCATCCGCACGCGCTTGTAGTGGTTGTAGACCGCAACGGCCAGCGTCCGCTTTGCTTCCTCCTGCGAGACGACGTAGTCGTTCAGCACGGAGTAGATGTCGAGCGGGCGCGGCAAGTTGTCGAGATCGAGCTGGGTCGGAGTCGTCAGCTCCTCGTCGATGATCTCGTTGCAGAGGTCGATGCACTCGTCGCAGATGTAGACGCCCGGGCCCGCGATCAGCTTCTTGACCTGCCGCTGACTCTTGCCGCAGAAGCTGCAGAGGAGCTGTTCGTTGCCTTCGGAAGGTCGGGCCATATCTCGTTTTACCTCGGATTCGTCGAAACGGCTAGTGGCAGT
>JBKJSM010000063.1:0-7038 GCA_046594445.1 Gaiellaceae bacterium
GCTCGGGTCTCCGTTCCGGGCGGAGATCGAACGCCTCGACGCCTCCGCGCTTGAGCGAGCGACTGAAGCGGTCGAGCGGGCGCTCAAACCGTGGGATGGCAAGGACGCGCCCCTGTCTGCACACATAGCGACCGCAACGCATCAGGGCTGAAACGTCGGCTGGACGAGAGTGCTCTCGCCTGATGTTGCCTAGCTCGACGCTGAGAGGATCATCCCGGCGGCGACGGTGTCGTTCGTCGACTCGTCGATCAGGATGAAGGCGCCCGTCGTGCGGTTCTCGGCATACGCGTCGACTGCGAGCGGCTCGCTCAAGCGCAGCCGCACGCGTGCGATCTCGTTCAACTCCAGTCGCTCAGGATTCGGCTGATCCTCCAGCGTGTGGATGTCCACAACCGAGACGAGCTCGTCGACGATCGCGCGGACGGTGCGCGTCGTGTGCTTGATCGCGAGCTTCGTCCCCGGCTCGAGCGGCTTCTCGGCCATCCAGCAGACGGTCGCCTCGAGCTCGCGCGCCACGATCGGCGGCTGCTCGGGGTCGGCGAGCATGTCGCCGCGCGAGACGTCGATGTCGTCGGCGAGCCGGATCGTCACGGACATACCTGGAACGGCCAGCTCGAGCGGGCCGTCCGCGGTCTCGACGGACGCGACCGTCGAGCGGCGTCCCGACGGAAGCACGACGACCTCGTCGCCGGCCCGCCAGACGCCACCCGCGACCTGGCCGGCGTAGCCCCGGTAGTCGTGGTGCTCCTCCGAGATCGGGCGGATCACCCACTGGACGGGGAAGCGCCGGTGGTCGAGGTCGCGGTCGCCGGCGGTGTCGACGCTCTCGAGATGCTCGAGCAAGGTCGGGCCGTCGTACCAGGGCATCGCGTTCCGGCCCTCGGGGCCGCGCTCGACGACGTTGTCCCCGCGCAGCGCCGACATCGGGATCACCCGCACGTCGCGCAGGCCGAGCCGGTCGCTCGTCTCGCGCAGCTCCTGCTCGATCTCGCGGTAGCGCTCCTCGGAGAAGCCGGCGAGATCCATCTTGTTCACCGCGACGACGACGTGGGGGATGCCGAGGATCGCGGCGAGATAAGAGTGCCGGCGCGTCTGCTCGACGACGCCTTTGCGCGCGTCGAGGAGGATGATCGCGAGGTCGGCGGTCGAGGCGCCCGTGACCATGTTCCGCGTGTATTGGACGTGGCCGGGCGCGTCGGCGAGCAGGAAGCGGCGGCGCGGCGTCACGAACGAGCGGTAGGCGACGTCGATCGTGATTCCCTGCTCGCGCTCGGCGCGGAGGCCGTCCGTCAGCAGCGCGAGGTTGACGTAGCCGTCGCCGCGTCGCTTCGAGGTCTCCTCGATGTGCTCGAGCTGGTCGGCGAGGATCTGCTTCGTGTCGTAGAGGAGCCGACCGATCAGGGTCGACTTACCGTCGTCGACCGAGCCCGCCGTGACGAGGCGGACGAGCTCCGTCGCCATCAGCTGCTCAGAAGTAACCGACACGTTTCCGGTCCTCCATCGCGGCCTCGCTGGCGCGGTCGTCCGCGCGCGTCTCGCCGCGCTCCGTGATCCGGGTCGAGGCGATCTCGGCGACGACGTCCTCCAGCGAGCGCGCCTCCGAGGCGACAGCGCCCGTGCAGCTCATGTCGCCGACCGTGCGGAAGCGCACCGACTCCGCGAACGGCTCCTCGCCGTCCATCCGCTCGACGTACTCGCTAACGGCGTAGAGCATCCCGTCGCGCTTGAACACCTCGCGCTCGTGCGCGAAGTAGATCGACGGCAGCTCGAGGCCCTCGCGGGCGACGTACTGCCAGACGCCGAGCTCGGTCCAGTTCGAGATCGGGAAGACGCGCACGTGCTCGCCGCGGCGGACGCGCGCGTTGTAGAGGTTCCAGAGCTCGGGCCGCTGCGCGCGCGGGTTCCACTGGCCGAAGTCGTCGCGGAAGCTGAAGATGCGCTCCTTCGCGCGGGCGCGCTCCTCGTCGCGACGGGCACCGCCGATCGCGGCGTCGAAGCGGTGCTCCTCGATCGCGTCCAGCAGAGTCGTCGTCTGGAGCTGGTTGCGCGACGCGCGCGGGCCTGTCTCCTCGACGACGCGGCCCTGGTCGATCGACTCCTGCACAGAGGCGACGAGCAGCGTCTCGCCGAGCTCGGCGACGCGGCGGTCGCGGTACTCGAGCACCTCGGAGAAGTTGTGGCCCGTGTCGATGTGCATGACCGGGAAGGGGAACTTGCCGGGCCGGAAGGCCTTCTCCGCCAGGCGCAAAAGCACGATCGAGTCCTTGCCGCCGGAGAAGAGGAGCACGGGACGCTCGAGCTCGGCGGCGAGCTCGCGCATGATATGGATCGCCTCCGCCTCGAGCTCGTCGAGGTGACTGAGGTGGACGGGCGCCTCGATCATTCCTGATGGAGTCCGCACTCGGTTCGGTCGCTGCCGGCCCAGCGGCCCTCGCGCCCGTCGCCGGGACTCGTCGAGTGGATGTCGCCAATAGATGAGTAGCCGTGGTCGTGCAACGCGTTGTAGGGGAGCCCGCGCTCCCGGATGTACGTCCAGCAGTCCTCGTCGGCCCAGTCGGCGAGCGGGCTCGCCTTCCACAGCTCGTGGGCGGTGTCCCAGCCGAGCTTCGGCGCGTTCGCGCGTGTCGGCGACTGCTCGCGGCGGACGCCGGTGATCCAGCAGTCCAGCTGTCCGAGCGCGCGGACGAGCGGCTCGACCTTGGCGACCGCGAGATAGAGGTCGGGCTCGCGCTCCCACAGCTTCTCGCCGTGGGTCGCCGTCAGCTCCTCGGTGCTCGGGCCCTCGAACACCTCGATCTTGGTGTCGTACCGCTCCTCGACCTCGCGCCAGAGCTCGTACGTCTCCGGAAAGAGGTAGTGGGTGTCGAGCGCGAAGACGCGGGCCTCGGGCTCGATGCGGAAGAGCATGTCGAGCAGCACGCTCTCCTCCTTCTGGAACGAGCAGGCGAGCGAGACGCGGTTGCCGAACTGCCTGGTCATCGCCGCGACGAGCTCCTCTGCGGAGAGCTGCTCGGAGCGTGCCGCGAGGGCCGCGATTTGCTCGTGGGTCGTCCCGCTCACGTGCCCAAGCGTACCAGGCTTCATAACACGAGCTAATCGACAGTATTAGTAGATATCGTGTACCGTCGCCCTACCCACCTCGAGGGTCGAATCGCGCTGACCCTGGGGCATGTTTGGCGCAGGGGCCGCGACTAAACTTCAGCGTCTGTGGCTCGCATCGCCTCGACCGTGCTCGTGGTCGTACTGCTCGCGGCCACCGCCGCGGCCTTCGCGCTCACCCAGGGCCTGAAGCGCCAGAAGAGCCCCATCTTCGGGACGGACGTCGACAAGGTCTTCTCGCCGGTGTGCGAGTGCGAGTCGGACAGCGCGACGATCGCCTTCAAGCTGCGCAAGCCAGACCGGCTCGACGTCGCGATCGTCGACGGCGCAAACCACGTCGTCCGGACGATCGTGCGGGAGCGCGAGTACGCGCAGGGCGCCCTTGCGCTCGAGTGGGACGGCCGCAACGACGCGGGGAAGGTGCTGCCCGAAGCCGACTACCGCCCGCGCGTCCACCTCGACCGGGCACACCGGACGATCCGTCTCCCGAACCCGATCACGATCGACGTGACGGCGCCGGTGATCGAGCGCGTCGATGTCGCGCCGCGCGTCTTCTCACCCGACGGCGACCGGCGCGCCGACCGCGTCACGTTCCGGTACCGGCTGAGCGAGCCGGCTCGAGGCATGCTCTTCGTGAACGGAAAGCGGCGCGTGCTGCAGCTCTTTCCGCGGGACGAGGACACGCTCGCCTGGTACGGGAAGCTCGGGGGCAGGAGCCTGCGCGCCGGGAGCTACGAGGTGCGGCTGGGCGCGTTCGACCCGGCCGGGAACCGCGCCGAGCGCTCAAAGGCGGTCGAGCTCGTCATTCGCTTCGTCGATCTGGGCCGCGACAAGCTGACCGCGGTCGCGGGCGAGCTCTTTACGGTTTCGGTCTCCTCCGACGCCCGGCGTGTGCGCTGGTTGCTCGCGGGCCGCAGCGGCACGACGCCGCCGGGCGTGCTGCGGCTGCGCGCACCCCTCCAGAAAGGCCAGTTCACGCTCACCGTCTCGGCCAATGGCCACGCGTCTCGCATCGCAGTTTTCGTCCGGGAGCCGGGGCGCTGACCGAGCTCGTCCGACTTGCCGGCGCGCTCGGCTGCGCCGGGCTCGCCGTGCTGCTCGTCGCCTCGCGCCGGGAGCAGCGGCTCGCAGGTCTCGCCGCGTGGCTCGTCGGCACGGCCGGATTGGCGCTCTATCTCGCCCCGGACGGGCGCGCCGCGGAGCTCGCGGTGGCCGGCGTCGTGGGCGCCGTGCTCGCAGTCGGCGGGGCGGTCGTACTGCTTCGCTGGCCCTGGGCGCTCGCCTTCGCCACGCTCGCGTGCGTCCCGATCCGGATTCCGATCGACGTCGGCGTCGAGGAAGCGAACCTGCTCCTGCCGCTCTATCTGGTCGTCGGCTCGCTTACGGTGACGTTCGGCCGACAGCTCCTACGCGGCGAGGAACGCTCGCGTGAGCTCGGGCCTGTCGCCTTGCCCCTCGCGGCCTTCGTCGCGTGGACCGGGTTCGCGCTCCTCTGGAGCGAGGATCTCCGCGAGGGCGCGATCTTCCTCGCCGCCTTCGTGCTGCCCTTCGGCCTGCTCGCGGTCGGCTTCGCCCGGCTGCCGTGGAGCCGCCGCGCGCTGCTCGGGCTCTACGGCCTGCTCCTCGCGACCGCCCTCGCCTACGCGGGCGTCGGCCTCTACCAGTGGCTGACGCGTGACGTCTTCTGGAACCCCAAGCTGAAGGTGGACAACGCCTACGCGCCGTTCTTCCGCGTCAACTCGGTCTTCTGGGATCCCTCGATCTACGGCCGCTACCTCGTGGTGGCGATCCTCGCGACGCTCGTGCTCGTGCTCCTCGGCGTGCGCAGACAGCTGCTCGGGGCCGGCATCGCTGCGATCGCGGCGATCTGGGCCGGCCTCCTCTTCTCGTTCTCGCAGTCGAGCTTTGCGGCGCTGATTGTGGGCACGCTCGCCGCCGCAACGCTCGTCTGGCGCCTGCGCGCCGTTGCGGCGCTTGCGTTCGTGGCCGTCGTGCTCGTCTCGGTCGCATTCGCGACGCCGCAGGTGCGCGACACGCTGCTGGATGAGTCGAGAGCCGGCTGGAATGCGGCCACGAGCGGGCGTGCCGGCCTGATCTCGAACGGCCTGCGGATCGCTCGCGACAATCCCGTGCTCGGCGTCGGCACGGGGAGCTTCAAGCGCGCGTTCGCCGACCGGACGGGCCTGCGCGGGCGCGAGCCGAAGAAGGCCGCGTCCCATTCGACGCCCGTGACGGTCGCGGCCGAGACGGGAGTCCCGGGGCTGGCGCTGCTGACCTGGCTCGGCGCCGCGGCGCTCGCTGCGGCGTTCCGCGCCCGCGGCCGGTCCGATCCCGCGCGCGCGGCGGTCGTCGTGGGGCTTACGCTTGGCGCGATCGCCGTGCACAGCCTCTTCTACAACGCGCTCTTCGAGGACCCGACGATGTGGGCATTGCTCGGGCTGCTCGCGCTCTCGGTCGCCCAGGCCCGACAGGAGGAGGGAGCCGCGTGATCGAGGCCTGGAAGCGCGTCCTCGTGCTGGCACCCCACACCGACGACGGCGAGTTCGGCTGCGGCGGCACGATGGCCCGCCTCGTCGAGGCCGGGGTCGAGGTGCACTACCACGCCTTCTCGATCGCGACCCGTTCGCTGCCGCCGGGCTTCGCGCCCGACACGCTCGCGCGAGAGGTGCGCGAGGCGACCGGCGAGCTCGGGATCCCGGAGTCGAACCTGCGCGTGCACGACTTCGACGTCCGCACGTTCCCCGAGCACCGGCAGGACATCCTCGAGCTGCTCGTCGAGTTATGGGAAGAGTTGAAGCCGGACGCGGTCTTCCAGCCCTCGCACCACGACGTGCACCAGGATCACCAGACGATCGCGCAGGAGGGGCTGCGTGCGTTCAAGCGGACGACCGTGCTCGGCTACGAGATCCCCTGGAACAACTTCGACTTCTCCTACGGCGCCTACGTCGCGTTGGAGAAGAGCCACCTGGAGAAGAAGGTCGCCGCGCTCGGCAAGTACGCCTCCCAGCAGCACCGCCGCTACGCGAACCCGGAGTACGTCTGGAACCTCGCCCGCGTGCACGGGATCAACGTCAACCGCGAGTACGCGGAGTGCTTCCAGGTCTACCGCATCGTCGCCTAGTCGCCGTCGTTCTCGCGGACGTTCTCGAATAGAGGCACGTCGCAACCGCTCTATCCATGCAGGTTTGCGGGATCCGCCAATTCACTCCGATTTCGTTCTCGAATGCCACCCCGCCAGCGCTGATTCGGCCGGCCGGCTGGCCGACGCGAACGGCGAAGATTCGCTACCTGATGCGAGGCCGGCATCTGGAGGCGGAGGTCACGATCGCTCACGCGCAGAGTCTGAGAGCGGTGCACCGGCAGCTCGAGAAAGTCAAGCACATGCGTATCCGGTTTGCTCCGTCGAGGGTTTTTCTGCTCGGTGGGTGATCTCGTGGTAGGTGCTCGGTTGCTGGGTGGTTCCGAGGCCGAGCAGGGTCTGGAAGCCGGCCAGCGGCGTGCGACGCCGGTTGTGACGGAAGGCGAACTCGTCGAGGTAGACCTGCAGCGCAGGACGCGACACCCGCCGAACCTACCCGGACAGATCTAACCGGATAAGCATGACGTGCGGTTACTTGCGAGGGAGACCACTTAGCTCCGCCCGATGGACGCAGGGACGAGCTTCCGGCTCGGCCGCTTGAGGGTGAGCGGGATGTTGTTCGCAGCCGGCGCTGGGGTAGTGGCTGCGGGCTTCAGCGGCGTCGGGCACGCGATCACCTGAGCGGGGCGCGTTGCGGGCGGGGGTGGGTTTACGGACTTGATCGTGCCGACGGAGATGCCGTGCTGGATGCGTTCGTTGGCGAGGGAGATGGCGGTCATCGAGAGGCAGCCGAGTGAGAAGGCGGCTTCGAGTGCGCCCTTGTCGAGGATGCGGTTGCGGCTGGAGCCGGAGCCGCCGAG
>JBKJSM010000068.1:0-14694 GCA_046594445.1 Gaiellaceae bacterium
ACGAGCGGCGGACGCCGAGGCAAGGACGACGAGATCGCCGTCGGGCCGCTCCACCGGCTCGAGCGTCACTGTCCGGTAGAGAGGAACGAATGTCGCGCCGAGCTCGTCTGCGAGCAGCGTGCGCGCGCCCTCCGCTCCTGCGAAGAGAACGCGTCCCGCGGGACGTGGCAGCTCCGCGAGGAGCCCTTCCTGGGTGGAGACCGCCGGCACGAGGTCGGCTCCGCCGAAGGCGTCCGCGGTCGCCTGCCCGATCGCCGCGACCCGCGCGGGCGACCCGGTCATTCGTCCGCGGAGCTCGCGCGCCCCGTTTGGGCTGGTGACGATCACCCAGTCGTAGCCGGATACATCGACCGGCTCGTCTCCGAGCGGCTCGATCTCGACCAGCGGACAGACGACGACCGCGTGGCCGAGAGCCTCGAGGCCATCCACGAGCTCCTGCTCCTGGCCACGCGCCCGGGTGACGATGACCTTCATGCGACGAACGCGAGCAGCTCGGCCGCGAGCGCGTCGGGATCGTCGCCGGTGCGGCGCTCGATCCAGGCGCCGTCCTCGTCGGCGACGAGCGCGGTCAGCGACGTCCCGTCGTGATGGGCCGCGACGGGGGCGAGGCAACCGCCGCCGACGAGCGCGACGCACCTGCGCTCGGCCTCCACCCGACGGCGCGTCTCCGGGTCGTCGGCGCGCGCGACGAGCTCCTCCTCTCCGGCGCGCACTTGCAGGGCAAGCGCGCCCTGGCCCGCCTCGGGCAGCATCTCCCAGGGGTCGAAGCGCAACCCGATCTCTCGTTCGAGCCCGAGCCGGTCGAGCCCGCAGGCGGCGAGCACGACCGCGTCGAGCCCGCGTTCGCCGCGCTTGCGCAGACGCGTGTCGATGTTTCCGCGCAGGGGCTCGATCGACAGCGTCGGCTCGAGCGCAAGCAGCTGGGCGCGCCGTCGCACCGACGCCGTGCCGATCCGCATCCGCGGCCGGATCGCTTCTGCCCCGCAGAGCGCGTCGCGCGGATCCTCCCGCGCCGGATACGCGCCGACGGAGAGCCCGGCCGTGTCGGTCGAAGTCATGTCCTTGGCGGAGTGGATCGCCACGTCGATGCGGCCCTCGAGCAGCGCTTCCTCGAGCTCCTTGACGAAGACGCCACGCGAGCCGATCTCGCCGAAGGGTCGCGTCCGGTCGCGGTCGCCCGCCGTTGTGATCGGCACGAGCGCGATCTCGATCCCAGGTCCGCGCAGCCGCTCTGCGGCCTGCTCTGCCTGAGTGAGAGCGAGCCTACTGCCGCGGGAGCCGACGCGGATGAGCACAGCTTCGCCGCGAGACGGGCCTCGACTCGCCGCAGCCCCGCGCACCAGTTAGGTTGCCGGTCGGCCGGATGCGGACGAATGCCGTCGGCACCTGCAGCGGCAGCGGCCTGCTCGAAATGAACCGGGTGTTCATCGCCGCCGCTCCTCCTCTCCGAGCCCGAACAGGTGCCTGACGACGTCAGCATAGACCACTCCGTCGGCTGCCGCGGCGGCCTCCTTCATGCGAATCGTGGGCAGATGCAGGAGCTTCGCCATGATCTGCGAGGTGACCGAGTCGATGTGCTGACGCTCCCGGTCGGAGAGCCGGCCTCCCGCCTTTGCGACCTCACGGTCGCGAATCTCCTCGGCGAGAGCGCGGAGCGAGGCGATCGTCGGGACGACGTCGAGCGAGGAGTGCCACGCCCGGAAGCGTTCGGCCTCTTCGGCGACGACCCGCTCGGCATGGGCGGCCTCGCCGCGGCGGCCGGAGAGCGTCTCGGTGACGACGGCCTCCAGGTCGTCGACGTCGTAGAGGAAGCAGCTCTCGAGCTCGTTGATCGCCGGATCGAGGTCGCGCGGGACGGCGAGGTCGACGAGGAGCAGCGGGCGGCCCTTGCGGGCGCGCAGCGCGGCCGCGACCGCGTCGCGCGAGAGGACGTGACTCGACGAGCTCGTCGCGGAGACGACGACGTCCACGTGCTCGAGCTCCGCTGCGACCCCGTCGAGCTCGAGCGCCCGCGCGTTGAGCTTGCGCGCGAGATCCTCGCCGTGAGCGAGCGTGCGGTTCGCGACGACGGCGATCTCGGCGCCACGCGAGATCAGGTTGCGGGCCGTCGACTCGCTCATCTTCCCGGCCCCGAGCACGAGCACGCGGCGACCGTCGAGCTCGCCGAAGACCTGTTGCGCGAGCGCCGCTGCCGCCGACGGCACCGAGGCCGGGCTCTCACTGATCGCGGTTTCCAGGCGGACGCGCCGCCCGGCGTGTAACGCCTGCCGAAAGAGCCGGTCCAGGAACGGGCCGGCCGAGCCCGCCTCGTAGGCTGCCCGCACCTGGCCGAGGATCTCTCCCTCGCCGGGTATCAGCGAGTCGAGGCCGCCCGCAACCCGGAAGAGGTGCAGCGCCGCAGCCTCGTCACGCAGGCGGTAGAGCGCCGCTGAGAGATCGTCCGCGCGATCGCCTGCGAGTGCGGCGAGCGTCTCGACGGCCACCTCCTCCGCTGCCTCGTCCCGTGCGAGGTACAGCTCGGTTCGGTTGCAGGTCGAGAGCACGACGGCCTCGCCGTCGAGCTCGCCCGCGAGCGAACGGCACGCGTCGACGTCGAGCGCGACGCGCTCACGAAGCTCGATCGGAGCACGGTGGTGCGAGACGCCAACGAGCGTGAGGACGCTCATGATGCGAAGTGGGTCAGAGGGAGCACGATCGCAACGAGCGCGAACCCGGCAAGGTTGAGCAGGGCGGCGCGGCGCCCGCGCCAGCCCTCGTGGCGGAGCACGAGCAGACCGGCGTACACACTCCAGACGGCAAGGGTGACGGCCATCGCAGCGTCGAAGTCGCCGCGCTCGAAGCTCGCGGCGCCGACGCCGATTCCGAGCGTGAGCAAGACAAGCGACGCGAGCACGCTGCGGGCGGCAAGCCGGTCGAGCGCCTCGAGCGGCGGCACACGCACCTTGAGCACGCCCCGCTCGTGCCGCTTCAGCCGCCGCTCCTGCCAGAGATAGAGGGCGGCCATCGCGGCCGCGAGCGTCAGGCCCGCGAAGCCCGCGAGCATCAGCGCGACGTGCGCTGCAAGCACGGCGCCGGAGCGCTCGCCCTCCTCCACGGCGGTCCCGCCGCCCGCCCACGCCAGCGCCAGCAGCGCCGCTGCGATGGGCATCACGGCCAGGCCGAGCAGCCGGTAGCGCGGCGTGCAGCCCCAGATCAGATAGGCCCCGACGACCAGCCAGACGAAGAGGTTGAGCGAGCCCGCCCAGGTTCCCCACGGGAAGCCTTCGGCCGATACGGCCTGCCCGACGAGGAGGGCTGTCTGCGCGAGCCAGCCGAGTCGCACGCCCCAGGTCGCGAGCCGGCCGGCGAGACCAGGCCCGCGGAGCTCGCCCGCGTAGGCGAACGCCGCCTCCCCGTAGGCGAGGAGCGCCGGGACGACGAGCAGCTCAGCCATCGACGCGCCTGCGCGCCAGCTCAGCCAGCTCTGCGGTCTCCCGCTCGAGGCGTGCGAGCTTCGCCGCGATGATCACGACGTAGACGAGCACGGTGACGAAGACGACGCCGTACGCCGCCGCCACGTATTTCTCGCCGCTGCTCATGCCGTCAGGATCTCACGTAGCTCGCGCAAGTTCGAGTCGAGCCGCTTTCCAAGCAGCTCGACGCGGTAGAAGGCGTAGGCGAGCACCGTCATGGCGAGCCAGCTGAAGCAGAAGGTGAAGAACATCGTCCCGGTCATCTGCGGCCCGTCGCGCGTAAACGTCGTCGGATGGATGAAGTCCTCGGCGAGGCGGATCGCGAAGAAGCTGACCGGGATCAGCACGACGCCGAAGAGCGCGTAGACGGCGGAGACGTTCGCGCGCCGCGGCCCCTCGTCGATCGAGAACCGGAGCATGAAGTACGCCGAGTAGAAGAGGAAGAGGACGAGGAAGAGGACGAGCTGGTTCGAGTCCCAGACCCACCACTTGCCCCACGACGCCTTTGCCCAGATCGAGCCCGTCGCCAGCGTGAGCACGCCGAAGATCGTGCCCAGGTGGATGCCCACGTAGCTCTCGAGGTCGTAGCGCTCCTCCCGCTTCCAGAGCAGCAGCAGGGCCTTCCACGCGCCCCACCCGAAGCACGCGTACGCGGTCAGCGCAATCGGGACGTGGAAGTAGAAGATCCGCTGCGAGATCCCCTGATCGGCGTCCTCAGGAGCCACGAAAAACGCGAGGACGATCGAGAGCCCGATCAGCACGGCCGCGAGCGCCGCGAGCGCCGGGACCGTGCGTCTCGAAACCGCGCTGCTATTCGGAGACGACGTACTCAAAGGACGCCCAGCACAGTACCGCGAAGACCGCGTCGTACAGCCCGAGAAAGGTCAGGTAGCGGCCGGGATCGGTGGAGACGCTCGCGCCGACGCCGCCCACGATCAGCGGGATCGCGAGCGGGAGAAAGAGAAGCGGCAGGATCAGCTCGCGCGTCCGGCTGGCCGCCGCCATCGCCGCCAGCAGCGTCCCGACGGCGCAGATCCCGATGTTGGCGAGGAGCACGCCGAGAACGGCGCCCAGGTCGAGCGGGGAGAAGAAGATCGCGAACGCCGGCAGAGCGACAACCTCGATCGCCGCGAGGAAGACGAAGACCGCGACCGCCTTGCCGAGCCAGATCGCGCTGCGATCGCAAGGCGCCAGCACGAGCCCGTCGAGCGCCCCGCTCTCGCGCTCGGGCGCCCACGCGCGCGCGAGCCCGAGGAGCGCCGTGAAGACGAGCGCCACCCAGAGCAGCCCCTGCGCGGCAAGGTCGTCAGCGCCGCTCGGGAGGGCGAAGTGGAAGACGACGAGGGTCGAGAGGACGAAGAGGAGCATCGCAGGCAGGGTGTCCCTGGTCCGCAGCTCGAGCCGGAGGTCTTTGCGGGCAAGCGCCGCGACGTCGCCGAAGTAGGTCATGCGAGCGCCAGACGCGAGGTCGCGAGCGGCTCGACGCGCTCCGGCTCGTGCGTCGAGAGCAGGACGGTGGCCGCGCCGGCGAGCTCGGCGAGCTGGCGATCGAGGAGCTCGGCGCCCTCGGCGTCGAGAGCGGTGAACGGCTCGTCGAGGACGAGCAACCGCGGCTCGTGCAGGAGCGCGCGGCAGAGGGCAAGGCGCTGTGTCATCCCGCGCGAGTAAGAGCCGACGCGCTCGGCGCGCACCTCCCAGAGCCCGAAACGCTCGAGCAGCATCCCCGCGCGCTCCCTTCGCTCGGGGACGCGATAGAGCCTGCCGTAGAGGTCGAGGTTCTCGAGCGCGGTCAGATCGCGGTAGAGCAGCGGCTCGTGGCCGAGGTACCCAAGCTCGCCGCGACCCGCGTCCACCTCGACCTCGCCGCCGGTCGGCGCGGCCAGGCCGGCAACGACGCGGAGCAATGTCGTCTTCCCCGAGCCGTTCGGGCCCGTGACGACGAGGAAGCCGCCGCGCTCCAGGTCGACGTCGACTGGCCGGAGTGCGCGTTTCGCGCCGTACCGCTTCTCGAGCCCGCGCGCGCGGATCACGCGACCACGTCGGCCAGCACGAACGCGAGGAAGACGATGCTGATCACCCCGTTGACGGTGAAGAACGCCGCATTCAGGCGGCGGAGGTCGCCGGGACGAACGAGCGCGTGCTCGTAGGCGAGGAGGGCGGCGACCGCTCCCACTCCGAGCCAGTAGAAGAGGCCGACGTCGAGCCCGAGCCCGGCCGCCACGAGCAGCGCGACGGTGCTGAGATGATGCAGCCGCGCGCCGCGGAAGACGCCGTGCTCGCCGAAGCGCACAGCCCACGAGTGCAGGCCCTGCTCGCGGTCGTGCTCGGCGTCGAAGAGCGAGTAGAAGAGATCGAACCCGGCAACCCAGAGCCCCACCGCGCCGCCGAGCGCCCAGGCCTGCCACGGAAGCTCGCCCGTGACGGCGGCCCAGGCGCCGACCGGAGCGAGACCGAGCGAGGCGCCGAGCCAGGTGTGGCAGAGCCACGTCACGCGCTTCAGATAGGGGTAGACCACGAAGAGGACGACCGGCACCGGCCACAACCAGCGCACGAGCGGATCGAGCTGGAAGACGGCCACGAGGAAGATCGCCAGGGCCAGGGTGCAGAGCGCGGAGACCTGCGCGCGCGACAGCGATCCACGCGGTAGCTCACGGGATGCCGTCCGCGGGTTGCGCGCGTCGAGCTCGGCGTCGATCAGCCGGTTGAGCCCCATCGCGAGCGTGCGCGCGCCCACCATCGCCACGGTCACCCAGAGCCATTCGCGCGCCGCCGGCGCCTCGCCGGCCGCCAGGAGCATCCCCACGTACGCGAACGGGAGCGCGAAGATCGTGTGCTCCAGCTTCACGAGCGACGCGAAGCGGCGCGGAAGTGCGACGGCAGGCGCGTTCACGTCTGCCTGTGAGTCGTCTCGGCGCCGGCGAGCAGGCCGACGGCGTGCGCGAGCGCGGGCCTGAGCACCGCGAAGCCGTCCCGGCACCCGCCCGGCGAGCCGGGCAGGTTGACGACGAGTGTGCGCGCGTGCACGCCGGCGACGCCACGCGAGAGCAGCGCATGCGGCGTCTTCGCGAGCGAGTCCGCGCGGATTGCCTCAGCGATCCCCGGCGCCTCGCGGTCGATCACGGAGCGCGTCGCCTCCGGCGTGACGTCCCGCGGTGCGACCCCGGTGCCGCCAGTCGTCAGCACGACGGCTGCCTCGCCGGCGAGCTCGACGATCGCGGACGCGATCTCGTCGGTCTCGTCGGACACGACTCGCCGCTCGACGGCGTAGCCCTCAGCCGCGAGCAGCTCCGCCAGCAGGTCGCCGCTCACGTCCTGGCGCGTGCCGGCGACGACGCCGTCGGAGACCGTCAGCACCGCCGCCTTCATGCCCCGGCCTTCGTCTTCTCGACGAGCGTGATCTCGCTGACGACCATGCCCTTGTCGATCGCCTTCGCCATGTCGTAGACGGTCAGTGCCGCTACCGAGGCCGCCACGAGCGCCTCCATCTCGACCCCGGTCTGCGCCGTCGTCTCGACCGCGGACACGATCTCGACGCCGCCGGCGACGACCTCGAGGGAGACGTCGATCGCCGAGAGCGGCAGCGGATGGCAGAGCGGGATCAAGTCGCTCGTGCGCTTTGCGGCCATGATTCCGGCGAGCTGCGCCGTCGCGAGCGCGTCGCCCTTCGGCAGCGACCCCAGCCGCCGCGCCGTCTCGGGCGCCATGCGGACCGTCGCGCGGGCAACGGCGCGGCGGCGCAAGAGCGGCTTGCCGCCGACGTCGACCATGCGGACGGAGCCGGACTCGTCAACGTGCGAGAGGTCGCTCATCGGCCTCGCATCGTAGTCGCGCGGTCGAAGTCGGCCAGTTGGGCCTCGATCCACGCGGTCAGATCGTGGCGCCGAACATGCTCGCGGATCGCCTGGAGCCGAGCGTGACGATCGGCGGCGGGCAGCGCGAGCGCCTGCTCGAGCGCGTCCGCCTGGCCTGGGACGTCGAGCGGATCGACCGGGATCGTCCACGCTCCGATCTCCTCGCTCGCACCGGCGTTGACAGACAAGACAACCGCTCCGTCACGCGTGTTAACGAGCGCGGCTTCCTTTGCGACGAGGTTGAGCCCGTCCATGACCGCGTTGACCAGCAAGACGTCGAACTGCTTGTAGGCGGCCACCGACTCGAGGAAGTCGTCGGCAATCCGCAGTTGGAGAGAGCCGGGAAAGCGGGATTCGACCACGGCCGCCGCCGCCTCGATCCGCTGCCGCTCCTCGACGTACTCGGGAATGTCCTGCCGCGACGGGTCGAGCAGGGCGACCATGCCCACGCGCCCGAGCAGGTCGGGCCGGCGCTCGAGCAGGAGCGCGAACGCCTCGAGGCCGCGCACCACGTTCTTCGAGGGGTCGGTCCGATCGACGCGCAGGATCATTGTCTCCGGCCGCCATGTCAGCAGCTCGCGCTCGCGCTCGAGCACGGCGTCGCTCTGCGCAAGCTGTTCGAACTCGCCGGCGTCGATCGAGATCGGATGGGCGGTGACCAGCCGTCCGGAGGAGTCGAGACCAAGCGCGGCGCAGGCGGACAGGAATGCGTCGCGCCAGCGAGTCGTGTGGAACCCGACGACGTCGCTCGCGAGCAGTCCCTCGTGAATCTGCCGCACGATCGACTCGGGCAGAACCGACCAGGCCGCCGCACCGACCCACGGGATGTGGGTGAAGTGGCCGATCGTCGCATCGGGCCGCTGCTCCCGCACGAGCCGGGGCGCGACGTAGAGGTGATAGTCGTGGAAGAAGACGGTCGCCTCGGGCTCGTGCTCGAGCGCGTCGAGCACGGCACCCGCAAAGCCCTGGTTGACAGCAAGGTAGCCCTCCTCCCAGGCGCAGCCGAGGTCGTGATCCGGGTTGTGCTTGAGCTCCCAGAGGCCATGCTGGACGAACCACAGCGCCGGGTTCGCGACGACGTTGTAGTAGAGGTCGTAGGCGGACGGCTTGTGGGCGACCAGCCGCAGCCGGTATCGGGAGCCGTCGGGCGCGGTCTCGTCGACGGTTCCCGCGGCCGCGACCGCGCGATCCTCGTCCGAGATCGCGCTGGCGATCCACGTGACGTCGTGGCGGGAGACGAGCGGCGCGAGTGCGGTGACGAGCCCGCCCCCGCCCCGGCGGGCGACGCGCGTGCCGTCCTGGGTCGCGTACCCGATCGGACCACGGTTGGAGACGACGATCAGCTTCCGTCGCGCGACCACCCGCGCTAGAGCATTTTGACGAAGCGGAGGCGCGAGCCGCGGCCGCCGGGGCCGCCGCCGATCTCGACCTCATCGGCGATCGAGCGGATGATCGCGATCCCGAGGCCGCCCTCCGTCAGCTCCTCGCCGTCGTCGCCGCTGTTGCCGTTCTTGCCGGCTTTCTCGGAGTCGAAGCCGGAGCCGTCGTCGGAGACCTCGATGATCAGGCGATCGTCGCGGAGCTCGAAGCTGATCGCCACGTGACCCTCGCCATCGTCGTAGGCGTGGCGGACGGAGTTGGAGCACGCCTCGGTGAGCGCCAGCTTGAGGTCGGCGAGCACCTCGTCCGGAAGCGGGCGCACCCGCGAGAGGCCCGAGAGTGCGAGCCGCGACAGCGTGATGTACTCCGCCTTGGCAGGGATCGATAGCCGGACCGTCCGGCCCTCGCCGGCGTTGTCGGTCGATGCCGCAGTACGCTCGCTCATATCCTTAAAATCCCGGGTCGCTGTTCTTACCGAAACCTTGATAACTCTTGTGACTCCTACTAGATGCCCGGATCCCCGGGGGCCTAAACCACCCCTCTACCGGGTCGGGTTGGGCGGGCGCTCGACGAGACGGAGGCGAACGACCACCCGCGCGCCCTTGCCGCCCCGCAGCACGGTTACCGAGACGGTGTCCCCCGGAGCCAGTCGGTCGGTGACGATCCTGGCCACATCCGCAGCGCGCTCGACGGGTCGTCCGGCGAACCCGACGATCAGGTCGCCGCCGATGCTGACCGGGATCCCGTTGAACACCTTCCGGCTCGTCGCCCCCTTCAGGCCGGCCCGATCGGCGGGGGCGCCCTCGACGACGGACTCGATCAGCGCCCCCCGCCGAGCGCCGAGGCGGTACCGGCGGGCGAGCGACGGCGTCACATCCTGGGTGGTGACCCCCACGTAGGCATACGCGACCCGGCCGGTCGAGATCAGCTGCGTCATCGAGCGCCGGGCGGAGTTGATCGGGATCGCGAATCCGACCCCCTCCGCGTTGCCGGAGTTGGAGCGGATCTGGGCGTTGATCCCGATCGCGCGACCGCGCGCGTCGAGCAGCGGGCCGCCGGAGTTCCCATGGTTGATCGGTGCGTCGATCTGGATCGCGCCAGAAACCTGGTAGAGCGAGGTGAGCGACTCGATCGAGCGCTCCGTCGCGGAGACGACCCCGACCGCGAGCGAGCTCTCCTGACCGAACGGGCTGCCGATCGCCGCCACGGGCTCGCCGACGACGACGCGACTCGAGTCACCGAAGGGGACCGGTGAAACGGCATGGTCATCCGGGTCGACCTTGACGACGCCGACGTCGTTGAACAGGTCCCACCCCACAATTGAACCGGGGATCCGGTCACCGTCTGCGAAAACGACATAGACCTTGGATGCCCGGACGACGTCACCGTTCTCGTCCGCGTCGGTGACGACGTGGGAGTTCGTCAGGATGTGCCCCTGTTCGGAGACGACGAACCCGGAGCCCTGCGAGCCCGGGCTGTCGGGGAAGGTCGAGTAGAGCGTGACGACGCCCGTGGAGCGGCTGGCGTAGATCCGGGCCGGGTCGAAGCGATTGCCGGCCAGGGGCGCCGCAACGGCGCCCGCCGCTCCACCGTCCGACGCGGCGACGGTTGAGACGATCACGGTCGGAGCGTCGCCATCGTCGATCCAGCCGGCTGCGCGGCCGACCACGAGCACAGCGGCGGCGCCGAGCCCCGCGGCGACGATCGCAACCACTGCCAGCGGGCCTGCACGCATCGGGCCCACTGTAGCCGCGCTCCTCGTTTTCACGTGGAAACGACCTCGGGCGCCTCGACCGAGGTCGGAGCGGCACCCAGCACGACGCGGACGACCGTCCTTCCGGGCCGCGACTCGAGCAGCACGGCGCCGCCCATCATCGTCGCCAGCTCGCGGGCGATCGCCAGCCCGAGCCCGCTGCCCGAGGCCACGTCGCCCTCAGCCCGGAAGAAGCGGTCGAACACGTGCGGGGCGTCCTCGGGTGCGATCCCGGGGCCGTCGTCCTCGACCGCGAGCGAGGCGTGCTCTCGTTCGGCCCGCGCGCGCAGGGTGATCCTCGTCCCCTCCGGTGTATGGACCAGCGCGTTCACGACGAGCGCCCGCCCGACCTGGAGCACCCGCAGCTCGTCCGCGCGCGCGATCGGCCGGCCCTCGAGGGCGACGTCGATCGACTGGCCTCGCCGGTCGGCGACGATCTGGAACTCCTCGGCCAGGAGCTCCGCGACTTTGCCCAGATCGACGGGCTCGTGCTCGACGCGCATCCGCCCGGCGTCGAGGCGGGAGAGGTCGAGCAGGTCGGTCGCAAGCTTCGTCAGGCGCTCGACCTGCTCGCGCATCGTCTCCAGGAACTCCGCCCGCGTCGACTCGTCGATCTCCTCGTCCGCCATCAGCTCAAGAAAGCCGCCGAGCGAGAAGAGCGGCGTGCGCAGCTCGTGCGAGGCGTTGGCGATGAACTCGCGCCGCGCGCGGTCGAGATTCTCGAGCCGGACGCGCATGCGCTCGAACGCGGACGCAAGCTCGCCGAGCTCGTCCTGGCCCGTGTCCACCACCGGCTGGTCGAAGCGACCCCCGGCGATCCGCTCAGCGGCCTGCTCGAGGCGCGCGATCCGGCGCGCGAGCACCGCCGCCGCCGCATAGCCGACGACCAGCGCGAACAGGAGCCCGATCAGGCCCGCGATCAGAAGACGTCGCTCGATCAGCTTCAGGCTCGAGATCGGGTCGGCGAGCGAGTCGCTGAGCAGGATCACCGAGTTCGACTCGGAAATCGGGATCGCCACCTCCGCAAACCGGCGGCCGTTCCGCTTGATCGTGTCCCGCTGCGGGCGCCTCGACGAGGCGGCGAGCCGCGCCACCGGATCCCGCTCCACATCCAGTGACGATGAGGGGTTGGAGTCCGCAGCGATGAAGAGCAGTGGCGGGTTCGAGCGCACGATCCGGTAGATGACGACTCGAGCCTGAGTCACGGACGCGGCGGCGTCCGCGTACTCCTGGGGCGCCTCGACGTCGTTTGCATAACCACCGACCACCGTCTTCGTGTCCGTCTCGAGCCGGTCGAGCTTCGCGTTGACGAGCTCTGCCTCGAGCGACGGCACGACAATCAGATAGACCACCGCCAGCGCCCCGGCGACGACGAGCGCGAGCGCCAGCGCCAGCCGGAGTCGGATTCCCCTGATCACCGCTCGCGGAAGCGGTAGCCGACGCCGCGCACGGTCAGGATCAGCTCCGGCTCATGCGGGTTCAGCTCCACCTTTTCCCGCAGGTGCCGCACGTGCACGTCGATCGTGCGCGGCTCGCGGTAATCGGCGCCGCCACGCAGCTTCTCGAGCAGCTGGCGGCGCGAGAAGACGCGCCCCGGCGACGCCGCGAGCATGCGCAGGAGCTCGAACTCGACGAACGTCAGCTGCGCCTCGGCGCCGCGCGCGTGGACGGTGCGCCGCGGCACGTCGATCCGCAGCTCGCCCACCTCGATCACCTCGTCCTCGTCCTGGTCGCCAGGCCTCGGAGCGGCAGCACGGCGAAGAAGCGCGCGAACGCGACTGCGGAACTCGCGAATCGAGAACGGCTTCGTGATGTAGTCGTCCGCCCCGAGTTCGAGCCCGAGCACCTTGTCGAGCTCGTCGTCGCGGGCGGTCAGCATGATGATCGGCACCGAGCTCTTTGCACGCAGGCGCTTGCAGACCTCGAGCCCGTCGAGCTTCGGCAGCATCAGATCGAGCACGACCAGGTCGATCGCCTCCTGCGCGAAGCGAGCGAGCGCCTCCTCGCCGTCGCGGGCATGCACGACCCGGAATCCCTCGCGCTCGAGGGGAAAGGTCAGCAGCTTCTGGATCGACTCCTCGTCGTCCACGAGCAGGATGGTCGTGACGTCGGCCATGGCGCCATGCTAGAGGCGACCGGCCACTGGCCTACACTGGCCGGGCAATGGCGCCGCCCAGACGAGCGCGCGCGTCGCGCGAGCGAGCCCGCCGTGGTTCCGTCGAGCAACCCGTCAACGCCCGCATGGTGCGAGGCACGTGGCTGCTCGTCGCTCTCCCGCTCCTGCTCGCCGCGTTCACCGTCGGCAGGCCCCAGCCGCTGCCGGCGCCGGCCCTCCCGCCCGCATTCGAGGCCGCGACGGCGGAGGTACTCGCGCGCGAGTTGGCGAGCAAGTATCCCGACCGCTCGCCGGGCTCGGGCCAGGGAAGCCTCGGCGCCGCAGCGTGGGTCACCGGCCAACTCCGGCTCTACGACTTGCCGCTCCAGATCGACACGTTCAGAGCCACCGTTCCGGGCCGCGGGACCGTCGAGCTCCAAAACATTGTCGCGGTCGTGCAGGGAGCGTCGCCGCGCGTGATCGTGGTCACCGCGCACCGCGACAATAGTGGCGAGGGGCGCGGCGCGAACGACAACGCGTCGGGCACGGCCGCACTGATCGAGCTAGCGCGCGCCTACGCTCCCGCCACGGGCACGACGAACGTCCAGACGAGGCCCGCGCACACGCTCGTGTTCGTCTCCACCGACGGGGGCGCGTTCGGCGCGCTCGGGGCTGCGCACTTCGCGAAGAGCTCCCCCTACCGGGACGACGCCCTCGCCGTGATCAGCCTCGACGCGGTCGCCGGAACAGGCGCGCCGCGGTTGCTGATCTCAGGCGACACGGCCCGCTCGCCTGCAGCCGGGCTCGTGCGCACGGCGGCAGTCCGCATCCTCGAGCAATCGGGTCAGGAACCGCTGCGCGCCTCCGCTGCGCGCCAACTGCTCGACCTCGGCTTCCCCTTCACCCTCGGAGAACAGGGGCCTTTCGTCGCTGCGGGGATTCCTGCGGTGACGCTCACGACGGTTCCGGACGGGGTCTCGGCGGGTTTCGCCGACACCCGGCTGAGCGCCGAGCGGCTCGGCGAGCTCGGGCGCGCGGCGCAGAACCTCGTCGGCTCGCTCGACGCCGGCCTCGAGCTGGCCCAGGGAACGACGAGCTACGTCTACCTCGGAACCCGAATCGTGCGCGGCTGGGCGATCCAGCTCGTGCTGCTGACCGCGCTGCTGCCCTTCGCGATCGGTGCGATCGACCTCTTCGCGCGCTGCAGGCGCCGCAGGATCGACCTCGGCGGGGCGGCGCTCGGGTTGCGCACCAGGCTGCTCTTCTGGGGCTTCGCCGGCGCCCTCTTCTTCGCGGCGGCGAAACTGGGCGCGTTTCCAGCAGGCGAAGCGCGCCCGCTACCACCGGACGCGGCGATCTACGAGCCCTCTCTGGTAGTGGTCGGCGTGGTCGGCGTGCTCCTGCTCGCCGGCTGGCTCGCGGCACGCGAGCGGCTCCTTCCTCGCGATCCCGCCTCGCTCGAGGAGACGCTCGCGGGGCACACGGTCGCGCTTCTCGCTCTCGGCCTCGTCGCGCTCGTCCTCGTCGCCACCAACCCCTTCGCGCTCGTCTACCTGCTGCCGTCGCTCTACGCCTGGCTCTGGCTGCCACAGGCGCACGCGGCCGGGCCCGTTGTGCGCGGAGGGCTGCTGGGACTCGGTCTGGTGAGCCCTGCGCTCCTCGTCTTCTCGTTCGCAACGCGGTTCGACCTCGGCATCGACACGCCCTGGTACCTGCTCTCCCTCGTGGCGGTCGGGTACGTGCCCTGGACCACCGTCCTGCTCGGGATAGTCTGGCTCGCGGTAGCCGCGCAGTTCACAGCGCTCGCAGCAGGGCGGTACGCGCCCTATGCCCCCGCACTCGAGCGCGGCCGGCGTCGCCGCGCATCCGACCACGAGCAAGACGCGTTAGAAGGCTGATGAGACGCCTTCTACGAATCGTCGCCACACTCATGATCCTCGCCGGCCTCGGCTCGCTCGGCTGGGCGCTCACCGTCTGGCAGTGGCAGGACCCGTTCACGTTCGCCCTCCAGAAGCTGGAGCAGCGGGAGCTCGAGCAGACCTTCGACCGGCGCCTGGCGCAGACAGCACCCGCCGGCGCAGCCGTAGCGACCCCGGCGCAGATCCGCCGGGCGCTGCCGCGCGCCGCGGTCAAATGGCGCAAGAGCTCGAAGCGCGGCGACGC
>JBKJSM010000109.1:0-14631 GCA_046594445.1 Gaiellaceae bacterium
TCCATCTGCCGCTTCGCGTCACGGTCGGCGATCGTGCGGCGCTTGTCGCCCTTCTCCTTGCCGCGCGCCAGCGCAAGCTCGATCTTGACCTTGCCGTCCTTGAAGTAGAGCTTCGTCGGCACGACCGTCTGGCCCTTCTCCCGCACCTTTCCAAAGAGCGTGGCGATCTCGCGCTTGTGCAGGAGCAGCTTGCGCTCCCGCGTCGGGTCGTGGTTCGCGCTGTTGCCTTGGCTGTAGACGGCGATCTCGGCTCCGAGCAGCCAGACCTCGTTGCCGCGCACGTCCGCGTAGGCCTGCGCGAGCGTCACCCGGCCGTCCCGCAGCGACTTGACCTCGGTGCCGGTGAGGACGATGCCGGCCTCGAACCGCTCGAGCAGCTCGTAGTCGTAGCGGGCTCTGCGGTTCTCCGCGATCTGCTTGGTTCCGGTCGGTCTGGCCATCCTTCAAGTGTAGGTAGCGTCGAGTCGTGAGCCCGGAGACCGCCCTCGCCGTCATCGCCTCGAGCTACGGCATCCTGATGGCGATCTCGCCGCTCCTACAGGTCCGCGCGATCATGCTCACGCGCGACTCGTCGGGCGTCTCCGCGGGCTACCAGCGAGTGCTGCTCGTCGGCTTCGTGCTCTGGCTCGCCTACGGGATCGCGAGCGACAACTGGGCGATCATCGTCCCGAACGTCGTCGCCGCCTTCGTCTCGGTCGGGACGATCATGATCACCGTGCGCTACCGGCCACGCCCGTAACACCTTTCGCAGAGGGCGAACCAAGGGGCGCTCGACTGCCCGCAGGACTTGCAGCGACCAAACGAGGGTGAGCGCACCTCCGCCGCCAGCTTCTCGCTGACCCGCTTCGCCGCCGCCTCCTCGAGTTCGGCGGCCTTGTCCAGCGTGACGCCGCCGACATCCGGGTACTGGAGCGCGAACCAGCGCAGGATGCTCGCGGTGCGCGCCGCCTGCTCGGCGTCCTCGAGCGAGGCGTCGCGGAGCCGGTTGATGTCGAGGAGCCACAGGAGCACCGGCCGCTGCGCGCGGTCGCCGGCGAGCGCGAGCGCGAGCGTCGCGAGCAGCTCGACGTTGTCTTCGTCGACGGGCGCGTTCATCAGCTTCCAGACCTGCTCGAGCGAGAGCGTGCGTCCCCGCTCGCGGAGGCGCCGCTGCACCGTGTCGAGCCGCACGAGCACCGGGCCGATCGACTCGACCGAGAGCCAGCCTTCTGTCGCCCACCGGCGCAGCGCGGCTGTATGCCAGGCGCGAAGCGCAGCCGCGAGCTGCTGCGGCGACTCGACGGGAAGATCCTCGAGCCGCGGCCGAATTCGCGCCGTGTCGACGATGCGGTAGCCCATGTGACCGCCGGGGAGCTGGACGTGCGGCACGAGCGCGGAGCGGATCAGCTCCGGATTCGCGTTCGCCCAGACGATCCCGGTCAGAACGCCGACGTGACCGCGCTCGACGAGCCCGAAGCGTCCGGCGCGCCCGGCGATCTGAGCGATCTCCCAGGCGCGCCCGGCGATCTGAGCGATCTCCCAGGCGTGCAGGTCGCGCCGCTCCTCGCCGTCGAACTTCTGCGACTCGGCGAAGAGCAGCGTCTCGCAGGGCAGGTTGACGCCATGGCCGAGCACGTCGGTAGCGCAGCAGACGTCCGCCTGGCCGTTCATGAAGCGCTCGATCTCGAGCCGGCGCGACGCCAGCGGCATCGCGCCGTAGAGGACGGCGACGCGACCGGGGCGGCGACGGTTCAGCTCGCCGGCGAGCGCGAGAACGGCGCGCCGGCTGAAGGCGACGACGACGGTTCCCGGCTTCAAGCTCTGGAACGACACCTCGCCCGTCCAGTCGAGCGGGGCCTTGCGCTCGAAGAAGCGGATCTCGGCCTGCGGAAACGCGTTCTGGACGAGCGGGAGCGCCTCGACCGCACCGAGCAGGAGGATGTGCTTGTACTCCCCCGCGAGCAGCAGCCGCGTCCACGCGGAGCCGCGCTCGCTGTCGTCGGCCCACTGCACCTCGTCGAGCACGAGCACCTCCCCGTGCAGCGGAGCCATCTCGGCCGTGCAGCAAATGATCGGCGCGCGCTCGTTGATCCGCTCCTCCCCGGTCACGAGCCCAACCTTGTCCGCGCCGAGCTGCGCGCTCAGCCGCCGGTGCGCCTCCTGCGCGAGCATCCGCAGCGGCGCGGCGAACACTCCCCGGCCCGTGTCGGCGAGGAACTGGAGCGCCGAATGGGTCTTGCCCGAGTTCGTAGGGCCGACGTGCGCAACGACGGTCTCCGGCTCGACGCGCCTGTAGGGAAGGACGATCTCGGGCTCGGGCACGCTGACGTGCGCGTCGCGGCGCTGCCGCCGCTGAGTGCGGCTCGGCCGCTTCTGCCGGCCCCGGTGCTCCCGGCGCGAGGCCACAGTGGCCCTAGACCTGGAGGAAGCGGCGCAAGGTCAAGCCCGAGCCGAGCGCGCCGACGGCGAGGCCGACGACGATCAGGATCAGCGCGTTCATCGAGAAGGCGAGCGCCTCCACGTCCGACGAGGACTCGATCCGGCCCAGGATCGCGGGCAGGGCGAGCTCTTTGCCGAGCAGTAGCAGGACGACGGCCGCGATCGAGCCGGCGAGCCCGCAGATCAGGCCTTCGAGCATGAACGGGCCGCGGACGAACCAGTTCGTGGCTCCCACGAGCTTCATCACCTCGATCTCCCGCCGGCGCGAGAAGATCGAGAGCCTGATCGTGTTCGCGATCAGGAGCGTCGAGGCGATGAGAAGCACGACCACGGCGGCCAGGAAGACGATCTCGATCACGCGCGCGACGCGCAGGATCCGGTCGGCGGTCTGCTTGCCGTACTTCACCTTCTCGACCCCGGCAGGGAGCGGCCGCAGGGCGGCGGCGATCGCGTCCACGTCCTCTCCGCGCACCGGCACGACCTCGTGCGAGTCGGGCAGCGGATTCGAGGGGAGATTCTCGGTCAGCTCGGGGAACTTCTGCCGCATCCGGTCGAGCGCCTGCTCGGCGGAGACGAAGGTGACGGACTTCACGCGCGGGTCGGCCTCGAGTTGCGCGCGGACGTCGTTGATCTGCGCTTCCTGCGCGTTCTGGACGTAGAAGACCTTGACGAGCAGCTCGCGCTTGACGTGATCCGACCAAGAGACGACCCAGGAGCCGAGGGCGATGAAGAGGCCGAGCAGGAACATCCCGATCAGCACGGTCATCGTCGCGGCGATCGTGGTCGACAGGTTCGCGCCGAGCGAGCGCAGCGACTCGGAGAACAAAAGCTTGACTCTCACTCGCTCTCGTACCCTCCGCGGCGCTCGTCACGCGCGAGCTTGCCGTCTTCGAGCGCGATCACGCGGCGTCGCATCTTGTCCACCATCTCGCGGTCGTGGGTGACCATCAGGATCGTCGTGCCCGCACGGTTGATCCGGTAGAGGAGCTGCATGATCCCGACGGACGTGTCCGGGTCGAGGTTCCCGGTCGGCTCGTCGCAGATCAGGAGCGGCGGGTGGTTGACGACCGCGCGCGCGATCGACACGCGCTGCTGCTCGCCGCCCGAGAGCTCGTCCGGAAGCGACTCGTACTTGTCCGCCAGGCCAACGAGCGAGAGCACCTCGGGCACCTTGCGGCGGATGTTCGCGGAGCTGTCTCCCTGCACCTTGAGCGCATAGGCGACGTTCTCGGAGGCGGTGCGGTTCGGGAGCAGCTTGAAGTCCTGGAAGACGCAGCCGACGTTGCGGCGCAGTAGGGGCACCTTCGAGTGCTTGAGGCGGCTGAGGTCGCGCCCGCCGACGAGGATGCGACCGGCCGTCGGCTCCATCTCCTTCAGGAGCAGGCGGATCATCGTCGACTTGCCCGAGCCGGAAGCGCCGACGACGAAGACGAACTCGCCCTTGTCGATCACGAACGAGACGTTGTCGAGCGCGGTGACGTTCGGCTCGTAGACCTTGGAGACGCCTTCGAACACGATCATCGTCCCCGCGATCGAGGCGTCGATCGCCGCCGGGACGGTCGCGTCCGCCGGAATGCCGTTCTGCGGCGGCACGGCGCCCGCCGCTGGGCCCGCAGCTGGGCCCGCAGCTGGGCCCGCTGGGGAGGTCACGTCTGGGTGCACGATCGGTTCAGTCACCGGAATTCAGAAGGAAGTCGGCCGTGGGACCGCTCCGGGATCTGGAGGGGCCAGTCTAGCCGACAGGGTGGACAGGACTGTGGCTAGACGACCTTGCCGGAGGCCTTCGCGAGTAGGTACTCGCGGATGAACCCGTCGAGGTTCCCGTCAAGGACGCTCTGTGCGTTGCCCACCTCGTACCCGGTACGAAGGTCTTTGACGAGCTGGTAGGGCTGGAGCACATAGCTTCGGATTTGACTTCCGAAGCCGATGTCCTGCGCCGCGCCGCGCTCCTTGGCGAGCTCGGCCTCGCGCTCTTCCTCCTGCAGCTCGACCATGCGGGACTTGAGGATCCGCATCGCCGTCTGCTTGTTCGACGTCTGCGAGCGCTCGTTCTGGCACTGGACGACGATCCCGGTCGGCAGGTGCGTGATCCGGACCGCCGAGTCGGTCTTGTTCACGTGCTGGCCGCCCGCCCCGGAGGCGCGGTAAGTGTCGATCCGCAGGTCGTCCTCGTCGATCTCGACAGCCGCCTCGTCGGGCAGGAGCGGCGCGACGACGACCTGCGCGAAGGCCGTGTGACGGCGGTGCGCGCTGTCGAAGGGACTCAGACGGACGAGCCGGTGGACGCCGCGCTCGGCCTTGAAGAGGCCGTACGCGTTCTCGCCCTTGACGGTCACGGTCGCGGACTTGAGGCCGGCCTCCTCGCCCGGGCTCGCCTCTACGAGCTCCGTCGGGAAGCCGCGGTCGGCCGCCCAGCGGAGGTACATCCGCAGCATCATCTCCGTCCAGTCCTGCGCGTCGGTCCCGCCCGCTCCCGCATGCACCGAGACGACCGCGTCACCCGGGTCGTACTCGCCGTCGAAGAGCGCGTCCTCCTGGAGCCGCTCGAGCTCGCGGCGCAGCGGCTGGAGCTGGGACGCGATGTCGTCTGCGAGGTTTGGCTCCAGCTGGAGCAGCTCGGCCGAGTCGTCGTGCTCGCGCTGGAGCCGCTCGTAGCGCTCGAGGCGCTTCGAGAGGCGTGAGTGCTCTGTGGAGACGGCGGTCGCGCGGGCCTGGTCGTCCCAGAAGCCCGGCTCGCCCAGCTCGTGCTCGAGCTCGATGACGCGCGTTGCTACGGCATCCGGGTCAAAGGTAATCACGAACCCAGGCGAGCTGGGCTCTGATCTCCTCGAGCTGCTGGTCGAGCGGGATCGCAGTCTCGGACACGCACCGATCGTACCCCTCGTCGGCACATCCCACCTGATTCCGTTGCTACAAGGGCGCATCATCAGAATGGGATGAGGGTGAGGATCCGTACGTTTTCCGGAACTGCGGCGGCTGCGGCCGGGCTGCTGCTCGCGCTCGTCTGCGCCGGAGCACAAGCAGCGCCCGCGCGCTCGGGCGGTGCCCAGGCCGAACAGCGATCGTCAGAAGCGCCGGACTGACAGCCTCGCCGGGGGCCTGGGCAACGACGTGTTCGACGGCGGCGCCGGCGCCGACTCGTTCAACGGCGGCGACGGCATCGACACGCTTGGGTATTCCGAACGGACCCTGCCGGTCACGGTCACGCTCGACGGCATCGCGAACGACGGGTCGTCCGGCGAGCTCGACAATGCGGGCGCCACGATCGAGAACACGTTGAGCGGCGGCAGCGGCGACGACAAGCTGCATGCGCTCGACGGCGCGAAGGACACGCTCTTCTGCGGCAGCCACCTCATCGGCGACGCCGTCCTCGACTTCGACCCGATCGACATCCGCAGCCTGGACTGCTCGCCCTGATCGAAGCTCGGCGCGTGGTCGTCGAAGGTGCATCGGGGGTGGGCGGCGGGCCGGCCGCCCACCCCCGGTCTCCTACCTCAGCGAGACGTCGTCGACCCGGAAGCTCGTCGGATAGATCGAGTCGGTCGTCGCCCGGAACTGGACGCGGACCGTCTGGCCCCTCCAGCTGGCGAGACTGAAGGATTTCTGGGAGTACGAGCCGATGGTCGTCTTGTCACGGTTGCTGAACGTGCCGAGCGTGGCGAGCAGCGTCCCGGCCGTGTTCCGGACCTCGACCCGCAGGTAGTCGTACGCGGTCGTGATCCCCTCGTCCGAGGTCACGTTGAGCCAGAAGCTGAGGCTCGCCGGGTGGCCGGCCGGAATCGTCACCGTCTGGTACTCGCTGCCGCTGGCGCTGTTGTAGGCGCCGAGCACGGTGTAGCCCGTGCCGGAATGCGGATACGCGCCCGTGGACCAGTAGGCGTTTCCTGCGAGCGTCCAGGATGCGGCGGAGCCCTCAAAGCCGCCGTTGACGATCAGCTCGCCGCCCGCGGACGGGTTGCTGACCGTGACGCTCACGACCGCGCTCGAGCCGCTGTTCCCCGCGGCGTCGAAGGCCTTCGACTGGAGGCTGTGCCCGCCGTCGGCCGCGGTAGTCGTGTTCCAGGAGACGCTGTACGGGGAGGTGGTGTCCGTGCCGAGCAGCGCCCCGTCGACGGAGAACTCGACGCGGCTGACGCCGACGTTGTCGCTCGCGTTGGCCGAGACCGTGACGGTCCCGCTCACGGTGGCGCCGTTTGCCGGCGAGCTGATCGACGTTGTCGGGGCCGTCGTGTCGGCCGGCGGCGCCGTGCCGAAGAGGGAGTACAGCAGCCGGTTCGGTGACCCGGAGCCCGCACTCGCCACTTTGTTCAGCGTCGAGTTCGCGATCAACGCTTGCGTCGCCGTCGAGGGCGAGGCGGTCGGGTTCGTCTGCAGGTACAGGGCGAGGGCTCCCGCCACGTGCGGCGAGGCCATCGACGTTCCGTCGATCGTGTTCGTGGCGGTGTTCGACGTGTACCAGGCCGAGGTGATGCTCGACCCGGGCGCGAAGATGTCGAGACAGGTGCCGTAGTTCGAGAACGAGGAGCGGGCGTCGGTGCTCGTCGTCGCGCCGACTGTGTTCGCAGAGGCGACGCGTGCAGGCGAGTAGTTGCACGCGTCGGCGTTGGAGTTGCCCGCGGCGATCGCATAGCTGACCCCGGCTGAGATCGAGTTGGCGACGGCGGTGTCGAGCGCCGACGAGGCGCTGCCGCCGAGGCTCATGTTCGCGACCGCGGGCTTCACGTGGTTCTGCGTCACCCAGTCGACGCCGGCGATCACGCCCGTGTTGGTGCCCGAGCCGGCGCAGTCGAGCACGCGTACGGCGTGAAGCGTCACCTGCTTGGCGACGCCGTAGGTCGTGCCGCCGGTGGTGCCGGCGACGTGGGTGCCGTGGCCGTTGCAGTCGGTCGTGCCCCGGCCGTCGCTGATGGCTGTGTAGCCGTTGCCCATCCGGCCTGTGAACTCCTGGTGGGTGGCGAGGACGCCGGTGTCGATCACGTAGGCGTGAACCCCCTGGCCGGTCTGGTTGTAGTTGTAGGCGTTGTTCAGGGGCAGGTCGCGCTGGTCGACGCGGTCGAGCCCCCACGTGGCGGGGCTCTGAGTCGCAGACGCCTCGACGACCTGGTCGGGCTCGACGTAGGCGACGCGCGGATCTTTCGCCAGGGCCTCGGCCCGCTCGGCGGGCAGGCGGACGGCGAAGCCCTTGAGCGCGTACTGGTAGATCGAGTCGACAGTGCCCCCGTGCGAGCGGGCGAGCTCCTGGGCGAGGGTGGCCACGAGCGGGCGGTGGGAGCCGGCCTCGGCGTCGGATCGGGCGGCGTCGGGCTTCAGCACGACGATGTAGGCGTCCGGGATCGGCGCCGCGGCGGCGCGCATCCCCCCTGCACTGGCCGGTGCGGCCGCGACGATAAACACAGCAATGGCTGCGAGAAGAGTTCTCGGCATTCGATCTTTCCTCCTAGGCGAAGGGCACTGACGGCAGCCGCGGCGAGCACGGCACGGGCAGAGTCAACTCCCTTTCCGGCCTGATTGCAACCGAGATTTGGGCGCGCGCCGGCGAGGAGCCTTCAGGCGCCGTGGCAGCGCTTGAACTTCTTGCCGCTGCCGCACCAGCAGGGGTCGTTGCGACCGACGTCCTTGTGGTCGTTCACCGCGGTTGCCGTGGCGGTACCGCCGCTCGCCTGCGTCGCAAACGCCGTCCCGACCGCACCGGACGCGCCGCCCGCAGCCGCGATCGCCTCGGCGCCGGCGGCAGTCTCGTGCTGGTAGGAGAGGTCGCCGTTGCCCGGCCGCGCGGGCTCGGGCTCCGGCGGCGCGGCCTCGACCTGCGCGTGGAAGAGCGTCAGCACGACCTCCTCGCGAATCACCGAGCCGAGCTCCTCGAACATCGCGTGTCCCTCCGCCCGGTACTCGACGAGCGGATCCTTCTGGGCCATCGCGCGCAGGTGGATACCGTCGCGGAGGTAGTCCATCGAGTCGAGGTGCGAGCGCCAGCGCGAGTCGACGACCTGGAGGATCACGTAGCGCTCGATCTCGCGCATCAGCTCCGGGCCGTACTGCTTCTCACGCTCCTCGTAGGTCTCGAGCGCGTCGTCGACGAACTCTTCGATCAGTGACTCGCGCTCGAGCTCGACCTCTTCGCGAAGCTCGTCCGCCGTGATGTCGGTGCCGTAGAGAGCCTGCATCTGGACGATCAGGTTGCCGAGATCCCACTCCTCCGCGAATTCGCCCTCAGTCAGGTTCGCGACGCCGCGCTCGACCGCCTCGCGGATCCACTGGCGCACGTCCTCCGAGAGGTCGTCCCCGTCGAGCACGCGACGGCGCTGCTCGTAGATCACCTGCCGCTGCGCGTTCATCACGTCGTCGTACTTGAGGACGTTCTTCCGGGCGACGAAGTTCTGCTCCTCGACCTTCTTCTGGGCGTTCTCGATCTGGTTCGAGAGGATCTTCGCCTCCATCGGCTGGTCGTCCGGGAGCTTGAATCGCTCCATGATGTTCTTGATCCGGTCGCCCGCGAACAGGCGGACGAGGTCGTCCTCGCCGGAGAGGTAGAAGCGCGTCAGACCCGGGTCACCCTGGCGGCCCGAGCGTCCGCGGAGCTGATTATCGATCCGGCGCGACTCGTGCCGCTCGGTCGCGAGCACGTAGAGACCGCCAAGGTCGACGACGCCCTCACCCAGCTTGATGTCGACGCCGCGGCCGGCCATGTTGGTCGCGATCGTGACGGCCTGCTGCTGGCCCGCGTCCTTGATGATCTCCGACTCGCGCTCGTGCTCCTTTGCGTTCAGGACGTTGTGCGGGATCCCGCGCCGCTTCATCAACTCGGAGAGGTACTCGGAGGTCTCGACCGCGATCGTGCCGACAAGCACCGGCTGCCCTTGCTCGTAGCGCTCCTTGATGTCCTCGATCACAGCCGCGAACTTCGCTTCCTTGGTCTTGAAGATGTAGTCGTTCTCGTCGCGGCGGGCGACCACCACGTTGGTCGGGATCTCGACGACGTGGAGGTCGTAGATCTCGACGAACTCCTTCTCCTCGGTCTTCGCCGTGCCCGTCATGCCGGCGAGCTTCTCGTAGAGGCGGAAGTAGTTCTGCAGCGTGATCGTCGCGAGCGTCTGGTTCTCCTCCTGGATCTGGACGCCCTCCTTCGCCTCGACCGCCTGGTGGAGGCCGTCGCTCCAGCGGCGCCCTTCCATGATCCGCCCGGTGAACTCGTCGACGATCTTGACCTCGCCGTCCTGGATCACGTAATCGACGTCGCGGTGGTAGAGCGACTGGGCCTTGAGCGCCTGGATCAGGTGGTTGACGAGCTGGACGTTGCGCGGGTCATAGAGGTTCTCGATCCCGAGCGCGCGCTCGATCGTGTCGATCGCGGACTGCGCCGGGGAGACGGTCTTGTGCTTCTCGTCGTAGAGGTAGTCGGCCCCCGACAGCTCCGTCTCGTCCTCGCCCTTGTCGCCCTTGCGCGTCGCCGGGGCGCCGGTCAGCTCCTTCATGATCCGCGCGAAGTCGTAGTAGGTCGTCGCGGCCGTCTCCGGCTCGCCCGAGATGATCAGCGGCGTCCGCGCCTCGTCGATCAGGATCGAGTCGACCTCGTCGACGATCGCGAACGCGTGGCTGCGCTGGACGAGGCCTTCCTTCGAGACGGCCATGTTGTCGCGGAGGTAATCGAACCCGAATTCTGAGTTGGTGCCGTACGTGATGTCGGCGGCGTAGGCGTCGTGCCGCTCGGCGAACGGCATCATCGCCTGGATGAAGCCGACGGTCATGCCGAGCCGCTCGAAGACAGGCCGGTTCCACTCGGCGTCGCGCTTGGCGAGGTAGTCGTTGACCGTGACGAGGTGGACGCCCGTGGCCGGGATGGCGTTCAGGTAGAGCGCGAGCCCGGCGACGAAGGTCTTGCCCTCACCGGTCTTCATCTCGGCGATGTCGCCCTCGTGGAGGACGATCCCGCCCATCATCTGCACGTCGAACATTCGCTGCTGCGACTCGCGCCAGCGCGCCTCGCGCACGGCTGCATACGCCTCGAAGAGCAGCTCGTCGAGCGCCTCTCCGTTCTCGAAGCGCTCGCGGAGCGCGGCGGTCGTCCCGTGCAGCTCCTCGTCCGACTGCTTCTGGTAGTCGGGCTCGAGCGAGGCGATGTAGTCCGCCTGGGTGGCGAGACGCTTGATGCGGCGCCCTTCGCCGAGGCGGAGGACCTTCTCCATCTTCCCGAAGCTCGCGGTTGGCATCGACGTAGGGTAGCCGCTGGGCCAGGTCTTCAACCCGGGCTTCACAGGGGGCTAACAGCGTCGATGTACGGTCTTCCGCGTGAAGCGGCTCTTCGTGCTCGCTGTGCTGCTGGCGCTCGTTCCGGCGGCCGCCGCCACGACGACGCGCGAGCGGCCAACAGCCGGCCCAATCTCGACGATGAGCCTTACGGGCGCCGTGATTGCGTATGCCAACGCGTTCAAGCCGGGGTGCCACGAGATTCGAGTCTGGGGACACGACAGCCGCAGCGACAGGCGGCTCGCGAGCCACTGTTTCGCCGGCACCAGCACCGGGAGCGGGGTCGCCGGGGTGGTCGAATATGGGGGCCGGGCTCTCTGGCTCACCTACACCGGCGGCAACATCCGCGAGTGGTCGCTGTGGACGAAGAACAGGGGTGTAAAGGCTCGCCGGATCGCGCTTCTGACCGCGGACGTCGACGGCCCACCGCCGCTCGTACTCGGGCGCCCGTGGGAAGGCTCGCTCCCGTACGCGACCGGTCGCAAGATCGTAGTCCTCGAGTTCGACGGGTCGCGACGGTTCACGCTGACCGCGTCAGACGCCGTCGTCGCGCTGAGCGCCCACTCGCGCGGATACGCGGCGGTGCTCGACAACGGCACCGTGCTCGCGATCTCGCCGGAGGGCAAGCAGCTCCGTGAGTACAGGTTCGCCGCCGGGTTCGTTCAGGAGGCCGTCCTCGCCGGTCCGGGACTGATCGCGAAGACGATCGACGGGCTCGAGATACACGCGGGAGGACCCGTCCGGAAGATCCGGTTGCCCCGAGGCGCACGGTTCTTCGGACTGGCGGAGGGAGTCGTTGCGTATGGGGTCGGCCGAGACCTCCGGCTGCTCTGGTTCATGAGCGGGCGGGATCAACTGTTCCGGACGCTCGCGCCCGGTTTTCAGGCGCAGCTCGGCCGGCGCGGGCTCGCCTACGGCTCAGAGCGCACCCTCGGGTTCGCCGGCTGGTTGCACCTTCCGGGCTAGAGCGGCGAGATCTCGACTTCGAACAGATCGCCGTCGAGGCGACGGCCGAGGATGACGTGGCCGTCCTGGACGCGCTCGAGCTCGTCCGCGTCCTCCTCGGGGTAAGCCTCCACTTGGATCCGCTTCGCGCCGACGGCCCACACGCGCTCGTTGCGCCGGACTCCTTCGGCGCGGTACGGCGGCGCGAGCGAGATCTCGATCGCCTCTGCGAGTGGGACGAGCCCCCCATCGGGCACGTCCTCCTCGACGAGGAGCGTGCCGTCGGGGAGAGACGCGAAGTGGACGGCGTCGCCTGCGAGGTCGGCTTCGGCAGTCGTCACGAGATCCCACACCCGAGGCCGCGCGACGCCGTGGATGCCGACCGTGTCAGCTGCGAGATCGTGCAGGAAGCCGGAGAAGGCGTTCGGGCTTCGCGGCTTTTGTCCGATATCCATCTCCCCCTCCTCCGCGAGTTGCTCGTGGAGCGGGCGGCTGCGGCGAAAGAACGCCACTACGCCTGGGGCTCGATCAGGCCGTACGCTCCGGCCTTGCGTCGGTAGACGACGTTCGTTTTGCCGGTGTCGACGTTGACGAAGACGAAGAAGTCGTGGCCGATCAGCTCGAGCTCGACCGTCGCCTCCTCGGGCGTCAGCGGCTGGAGGTCGAATTGCTTCGACTTGACGATCATCTCCTCGAGCTGCGCGCCCGAGAACGTGGGCTCGTCGCTCGCGTGCCCGTTTGCGCGGCGCCCCGCCTCGCGGCGGCTGCGCTTCTCGCGGTAGCGCTCGACTTGGCGCTCGAGCTTGTCCACGAGCTGGTCGACGGACGACTCGAACGAGGTCGAGCATTCGCGCGCCCGGAGGGTGGAGCCCTTCGTCCAGATCGTGCACTCCGCGATGTGGTCGTCGGCGATCGAGGGGTTCGTCTCGAGCTGGAGCTCGACCTCGATCTGCGTCGCCCCGGGGAGCTGACGCTCGAGCCTTGCGAGCTTCTCCGCGGCGTACTCCCGGATCGAGTCGGTGACCTCAACGTTTCGGCCCTTGACCTGAAGTCGCATCGCGTCTCCTCCGTCCGGTGGTTACCGCCAGGGTAACGAACGACGGCGCGCCGGCCGCTCGCATGCGGCGGCGCGGCGACGACTCAGTCGAGCAGCGTCGGGAAAAACACCTGCCAGGCGAGCGCGCTCTTGGCGGCGAGGCTGAGGACGAGGTACCCCGCCTCACCGAAGCGGTAGCTCCGCCAGGGCCCGACCCGCCCGTACTGCAGGGCCATGTTGAGCGCGAACGAGAAGAAGAGCACGAAGAGCGAGGCGAAGATCCCGAACACGAACCCGGGCACGGTGCCCGTCTCGGCCTCGGAGTACGCGATCTGCAGCGTGATCACCGCCCAGGGCACGGCCCCGATCGCCGAGCCGTAGACGAACGGACGCCAGTCCACGTCGGCCCCGAGCGGGTTCGACCGCTCCATCTGCAGGCCGAAGAGGATCATCGCCGCATTCGCCCCGAAGATCGCGATCAGCGCGCCCGCGTCGGAGAGCCCGGTCAGCATCGCGATCAGGACGATCATCAGCGAGGCGCTGACGGAGTACTCCCACCAGCGGGCGGGGTTGATCCCGCGGGCGAGATTTCGCTCGTACCAGTCGTGGATGCGCGGGAACGCCAGCAACCCGTGGTCGAGCGCGGCCAGGTAGAGGAACGCCGCGACCGCAGGTCCGATCGGCAGGTCGAAGAGCGTCGCCGTCGTCTGATCCGTGCCGGGCGGGCCCTCGAGGAACGCGATCGTCACCGGGAGGCCGAAGTCGTTCGAGAGGACGAGGATCAGCGTGGCTTGTGCCGCGTGGAGCACCGCGAGCAGCGCATTCGCCGTCCGAAGACGTCCGAATCCGGCCCTGACCCCGACCGCGGGGGCGCCCGCCTCGCTCGACGTCGCGTTCACCGATCCAGCGTACCGTGTCGGCAGGCAGCGGACCGAGCGTCGCGGGCTCAGCGCACCGCCCGTGCGAGCGTCACCACCTCCACCCTGCGCGTCCCGCCCTGCCGCAGCGCGGAGGCTGCCGCGGCCGCCGTGGCGCCGCTCGTGTAGACGTCGTCGACGAGGCAGACGCGCGCCGGTGATGCCCGCGCCGGGGCGAACGCGCCGGCGACGTTGCGCCGCCTCTCCTTCAGGCCGAGGCCTCGTTGACGCTCGACCGAGCGCACCCGGCGGACGAGCGCCTGAACGGGAAGCTCCCAGAGCCGCCCGAGCTCGCGGGCGAGCGCCTCCGCGGGCCGATGGCCCCGCTCGAGCGCCCGGTCTCCGTCGGACGGAACGAACGCAAGCGCCGCGACATCGGGTCGTGCCAGCGTCTCCGCGACGAGCGACGCCGCCTCGCGGGCGAGCCGCCGTTGACCTCGCTCCTTCCACGCCTGGACGAACCGCCGCGCCGGCTCGTCGTAAACGATTGCGGCCCGCGCCGATGAAAACGCGAGCCGCCGTCCCCGGCACTCCGCGCAGCGCCTGACGGGCCAGGCGCCCGGGGAGCCGCAACGGTCGCAGAGCGGCGGCGACAGCCGGATCAGGGAGTCGCGGCAACCCGCGCAGAGCGCAAGCCCCGGCAGCTCGCAGGCGGCGCAACGTTGCGGCAGGAGCACGTCGAGGAGCACTCCTTCGACGCTACGCGCTCGCGATGCACGGAAGCGCAACGCCTCCGTGTCAACTTCGTGAAAAGACCTCGTCCGCCTCGTGCAGCGTCTCGGCCGAGCCGATGTCGTACCAGGTACCGGGCACCCGCCAGGTGTAGACGTCCATCTGCGGGTAAAGCCACTGGACGAGGCGCCCCGGCTGGTCGGCGTTGTTCCCCTCGGCGACGTAACGGCCGATCAGCGGGAGCACGCGGCGAGGGTAGAAGTAGAGCGCGATCCCGGTGAGCGTGCTCGTGGCGTTCGCCGGCTTCTCCTCGAAGAACGTGATCCGCCCCTGCTCGTCGGTCTCGATCGCGTTGTACTTCGACATCTCGGCCAGATCGCCGACGTCGTACACCGCGAG